>JALHOE010000311.1 GCA_022843175.1 Deltaproteobacteria bacterium | reverse complement strand
CGCAGGAAGAACACCAGCACGGCCGCCGAGAAGAGCAGCAGCGCCGCGAGCGCGCCGAGCGTCCGCCGCCGACCCCGCGGCTGCGTGGGCCGGGTGACCGAGATGCTCGACGGATCCTCGGCGCGCCTCGGCTGGGTGACCTCGTCGAGCTTGATCTTCGCCGCGCTGTCCGCGCTCTGCCCGTGCTCGATCGCCGCGATGATCTTCGCGCGCGCCTCGAGCAGCTCGTAGGCGGTGCGCTCGACCCACTCGGAGACCTCCATCGCGGGCGCCGCGGGGACCGAGCGCTCGATGGCCATCGCCATCTCGCGCGCGCTCTTGAACCGCTTGTCGGGCTCGGACGAGAGGCCCTGGAGGATCGTTCGGTCGAGGTCCTCGGGGATCTCGGGATCCCACTTGCTCGGCGGATCGACGTACCCGACGAGGATCTGCTCGAGGACGTGCCCCTCGTTGTCGCCGGGGAACAGACGGCGCCCGGTGATCAGCTCCCAGATCACCACCGCTGCGGCGTAGATGTCGGTCGATCGGCCGACCTCGGCGCCGCGGATCTGCTCGGGCGCGAGGTAGCCGAGCTTGCCCTTGAGCGTGCCCTCGCCGGTGCTGGCCTGCAGGCGCCCGCGCGCCTTGGCGACGCCGAAGTCGAGCACGCGCGTCGCGCCGTCCGCGCCGACGAGCACGTTCTGCGGCGAGACGTCGCGGTGGACGATGCCGAGCGCGTGTCCCTTCTCGTCCATCGCCTCGTGCGCGGCGTGCAGCCCGAGCAACAGGCCGTTGGCGATCGACGAAGCGACCCGCAGCGGCACCCGCCGACCGGCCTCGCGTGACTTGATGAGCAGGAGCGAGAGCGGCGCGCCGTGCACGTACTCCATGACGAGGAACAGCTCCTCGTCCTCGCGCACGACGTCGACCGTGGGCATCACGTTCGGGTGACGAATGCGCGCCGCGAGCCGCGCCTCGTCCATGAACATCTTCACGAACTCTTCTTGGCGCGCGAGGTGCGGGTGGAGCCGCTTGATCGCGACCGGACGAGAGAAGCCGCCCTCGCCGAGCAGGCGCCCGAGGTGCACCGTGCCCATGCCGCCGGAGGCGATCTCGTCGTGCAGCGCGTAGCGACCGACCGTCCGCATGGCGCTACTTCACCGAGCGAGACCGGATCATCTGGAAGTAGCGGCGCGCGATCCCGGACGCCGCCGCGGCGCGCCCGACGTTGCCCTGGTACTTCGCGAGCACGCGCTCGACGTAGCGACGCTCGAACTCCTCCATCAACGTCTCGCGCGCGCGGGGGAAGGGCAGGTCCTGCCCGAGGACGTCCTCGATCGGATCGCGCGCGCCCGAGCGCATCGCCGGGGGCGGCGGCGCGCCGGAGGCCACGGGGGCGTAGGCGCCGGTCGACTCGGCGAGCCCCGCGATCCCCACGTCGCCGACGGCGAGGAACCGCGCGACGGCGTTGTGCAGCTCGCGGACGTTGCCCGGCCAGTCGTAGACCTCGAACCGCGCGAGCAGCTCCGCCGGGAAGGGGCGGTCGTCGCCGCCGAGCTGGCGGAAGAAGTGACGCGCGAGCGCGCCGATGTCGCCGTGCCTCCGGCGGAGCGGCGGGAGCTCGATGCGGGTGACCGCGAGGCGGAAGAAGAGGTCGTCGCGGAAACGGCCGGCCTGGATCTCGTGGTCGAGATCGCGGCGCGTCGCGGAGATGATCCGCACGTTGACCTTCATCCACTTCTCGCTGCCGACGCGCTGCACCTCGGAGCGCTCGATCGCGCGCAAGAGCTTGGGCTGGAGGGTGAGGTCGAGGTCGCCGATCTCGTCGATGAACAACGTGCCGTTGTGGGCGAGCTCGAACACGCCCTTGCGCGCGGACACCGCGCCGGTGAACGCGCCGCGCTCGTGACCGAACAGGGTGGACTCCGCGAGGCTCGGCGGCACCGCGGTGCAGTCGAACACCACGAACGGCCCCGACGCGCGCGGACCGCACTCGTGCAGCGCCTCGGCGAGCAGCTCCTTGCCGGTGCCGGTCTCGCCCTCGATCACCACCGGCACCGTGCTCTGCGCGATCTTCTCGCACAGCGGGTAGATGCGCCGCATCTCGGGGCTCGCGCCGACGACGCGCCCGAACCGCATCGCGGGCGAGAGCTGCGTGGGCGCGGCGGTGACCGGGTCGACCCGCAGCCCTGTCTCGCCGACGTGCACGATCTCGCCGCCGCGGAGGTAGGCCTCGACGACCTGGATCTCGTTGACGGTGGTGCCGTTGGTCGAACCGAGATCGTTCATGCGAACGCGGTCGCCCTCGAGCTCGAACGCGAGGTGTCGCCGCGACACGTGCGGGTCGCGCAGCTTGAGCTCGCACGCCGGCGACTGCCCCACGAGCAGCCGCCCCGGCCGCGACCCGTCGATCCGCACCGAGGCCCCGCGATCGGGCCCCTCGACGACGGTCACGACAAAGGCCGCCCCATCCGCCGTGGCGGGGGCGAGCGATCGACGGAGGACGGTGCGGGTCTCGTCCACGGGAAAAGCCTAGCAGACAGCGAGCGCCACGATCGTGGCGGAGCGGGAGCCGCGACCGCGAGGGAGCGGGTTGTCAGGGGGTTAATCAGGGCGCGTTGTCTCGCTCGACCACCCGCTCGCTGACGCTCGCGGCTCCCGGGGATATGGTCGTCGCGCTTGGCCCAACGCGAAGTTCGCCGTCAGCAGATCCTCGATCGCGCCCGCGACGTCTTCGCGCGCAAGGGCTATCACGCCGCGAAGATCGACGACGTCGTCGCCGCGGCGAGCGTGGCCCGCGGCACGTTCTACCTCTACTTCCACGACAAGCGCTCGATCTTCGAGGAGCTGTGCGGCCGCTTCTTCCAGCGGATCGCCCTCACCGTCAGCCGGATCGACGTCAACGCGGCGATCGAGCCGCAGGTCGAGAAGAACATCACCGCGATCCTCGACGTCTTCCTCGCCGACCCGGCGATGGCGAAGATCATCCTCACCGACGCGATCGGCCTCGACGTCGAGTTCGATCGCCGGCTCCTCGCGTTCTACGCCGACATCGAGGCGCTCCTCGCGAGCTCGCTGCTCGAGGGGCAGTCGCTCGGGATCGTGCAGGCGGGCGACACCCGCGTCATCACCCACTTCCTCCTCGGCGGGATCAAAGAGGTGCTCCTCCAGCTCACGCGCGCGCCGGTGCCGGTCGACCGCGGGGCGGTGGTGAAGGACGTGATCCTCATCCTCGCGCGCGGCGTGCTCCGCGAGCCGCCGCGCAAAAAGAAGAAACGCTAAGCGGGGGCTCGCACGCAGATGCGGCCGAGGCCGGTGACGTCGAGGCAGCGAGGGAGCTTGCCGCCGCAGTCGGCCGCGGTGACGCACTCGTCGGAGCAGTAGTCTTTGCCGTCGCTCCCCTCGGTACAGACCGAGCTCGCGCAGTCGTTGCCGCTCGTGCACACGTCGACGCCGTTCTTCCCCGTCCCGCGCGCGCCAGGGCGGCAGGTGCAGGTGAAGTCGATGCACTCGCAGCGATCGGTCGCCGCGCACTCGCGGTTGAACGCGCAGGCCCCGCCGGTGGCGACGTCGCCGGTCGCGACGTCGGCGGTCGTCTTGGTGTCGGCGGGGGTCGTGTCGGCCGCCGCGGAGTCCGTCGTGGTGCTGTCGGGTGACGCGCTGTCGATGGCGACCCCGGTGTCGGACGACACCTCGACGGCCGCGTCGGTGGTGGTGGGGCTCGCCGCCTCGGGCTCACTGCTGCAGGCGACGGTCAGGGCGGCGGCGAGGAGGATGCGCATCGCCGGCGTCCTTACCTGCTCGCTCCGCCCCTGTCACTCAATCGATCCGCTCGACGCGCACGACCTCTTCGTCGTCGCCGTCGTCGTCGGCGACGTAGAGGGTGAGGGCGGTGTTGCTCTCGACGAGGACGTCGACGTCGTGCTTCTTGCCCTTCTCGTCGGTGACCTCGAGCTCGATCATGTCGCCGTCCTGATCGACCACGCGCCAGAAGCCGCGCTCGGTCTTGCCCTCGAGCTCGATGCGGAAGGTCGTCTTGTCGAAGACAATGGTGAGCCCCGGCTCGATGACCGGCACGCCGTTGTGGGACTTGATGCTGAGGGCGCGCCAGCTCCCGAGGATCGCCTTGCGCCCGCGGTCGCGCTGCGAGCTCCAGCGGGGCGACACGAACGCGCTCGCCGGGCTGTTAACGAGCAGGGTCACGCACGCGAGCGCGACCGACAACCAGCGCATGGCGTGAGCGTAGCATCCGTCATGGTAAGCAGGACGTGATGCTCGAGAAGCTGGCGGACGACCTCGCGCGCGACTTCGCCAAGCAGGTGTTCCTCGTCGACGGCATCGCCGAGGCCTCCGAGGGCGCGGCGCGGATCCGCGCGTTGCAGCCGTATTTCGTGCGCTCCAACGGCGGCAACATGGTCGTGCTCGCCAAGGACCAGCTCGCGGCGGCTGAGCTCGTGGCGCTGACCGAGGACGCGGAGGTCGCGGTGTCGTGCCTGCTCGGGCGCCATCGCGTCGTCCCGCTGCCGCGCGGGGGCTGGGCCGTCGCCGCGCTCCCCGGGTGGCTCGGCTTCCTCGGCAAACCATGCGAGCACGGTGGGCACCCCGAGTGATCGAGCCCCCCCGCGATCTCGACGAGCTGAGGCGGCGCGCGGCCGCGCTCACCGGGCGCACGCTCTCGACGACAGCCTCCCTCCACACCAAGGGGAAGACGGGCACGTTGGTGGAGGAGCTCCTCGGCGCGACGGGCCGGGGTGCGGTGCACGACTTCCCCGAGCTCGGCGTCGAGCTCAAGACGGTGCCGGTCGATGCGCAGCTCCGACCGCGCGAATCGACGTACGTGTGTCGCATCTCGCTCGCCGAGGCCGAGCACGCCGAGTGGGAGACGTCGTGGGTGCGGAGCAAGCTCTCTCACGTGCTGTTCGTCCCGATCCACGAGCGGACGGTGCTGGCGCCGGTGTTCTGGCGGCCGACGGCCGAGCAGGAGCGCGCGCTCCGCGCCGACTTCGACGAGCTGATGGGCCTCATCGGCCGCGGCCGGATCGAGGACGTCACCGCGCACGACGGCGAGCTCCTCCAGCTCCGCCCGAAGGCGCGCGACGGCAGCGTGCGCACCACCGCCTTCGATCGCGATGGCGAGCTCGTGTCGACGGTGCCGCGCGGGTTCTACCTGCGCGCGCGCTTCGTCGGCTCGTTGCTCACGCCGCGCCCATGAGGTGCAGTCGCTCGACGATCGCCGTCACGCTGTCGACGATCGCCCGCGCGCTCTCCGGGCGCGCGTACGGGTTCCACGCGCCGAGGTAGGTGGAGCCGAGCGGATTGAGCGTGGTGATGGGCGCGAGCTGCAGCTTCGCGTGCTTCGGAGTGATGGCGAAGATCTGCTGGGTGAAGCCGTAGACGCCGGGATCGCGGAGCAGCGCCGCGCCGCGCGCGAGATCCTCGGCGACCAGCATCAGCTCCGAATCCCAGTCGGCGGACAGGAGCCCGACCAGGTGCGCGCGTGGCGCGAGCCACAGCTGCCGCGACACGAGGCCGAACCGCAGCCGCGGCTGGCACGCGAGCATCACCATCAGGTGCCACTCGCCGCCGTGGGCGAGGGCCTGCGCGCCCGACATGCGCACGAACCGAACCTCGAGCTCGCGACCGCGGTGCGTGGTGACCAACCGCGGCTGGACGAACGGAGACCCCAGCGTGGGGAGCACCGCCACCCCGCCGAGCTCTCGACGAAGGTGCTCCAGCGTGGAGAGGACCCCGTCGTTGCGCTTGAGCGAACGGAGGAGCGCGGTGACCCCGAGCACGATGAGGATGAGCGCCGGCAGCACGATCGCCACGACGGCGATCGCGGCCCTCGTATCCGCTCGGCGGCCGCTCCCGGCGACGACGAGCATCGGCACGGTGAGCACCGCCGCGATAAGGACCCAGAATCCCCAGTAGAACGCGGCGATCTTGCGATCGAAGTCGCGCACGGGTCAGACGACGAAGTCGAGCATCTGCACGCGCGTGAGGTAGTCGCCGAGGGCGGTCTTGTACTCGTCGACCAGCAGGTCGAGCTTCACCACGCAGCCGCCGTTGCTCTCGCGCTCGACGGTGCCGCTGATCGGCAGCTCGCGACCGGGGAGCACGAGCACGCCGCTCCACGACTTGCCCGGCTCGCAGACCTTGGCGGAGAGCGAGATGTGGTCCTCGGAGATCTCGCGCACGTCGAGCATCTTGCCGTCGTCGGTGCGCACCTTGCTCGCGATCGCGCGCGACGGCTCGACCATGTAGTGGCCGCGGCGGTTGTGCTCGATGAGGTCGTCGAGCTGCTTGGCGATCGGCTCCGACAGCTCGGTCTCCGGGCTCTCGAGGACGAGCTCGCGGAGCTTCTTCATCGCCTTCTGGGTGCGGATGATGTTGGCGCGCATCTCGACGAGGCGCTGCTCGTCGCGACGGACCTTGTCGGACACGATGTCGAGGAGCGAGCGATAGAACGGGAACGCGATGTCGCCGTGCTTCTCGAAGAAGGTCATCAGCCGGGTGCGCGCGACGCGCCAGACCTCGGACGGCTGCGCGGCGACGGCCTTCACGTTGTGCGACACGCCGGTGAGCGCGCCGAGCTCGCCGATGGGGGCGAGCGGCGAGAGACGGAAGCGCTCGGTCCCGTCCTCGAAGAGCGAGATCGCGCCGGAGACGAGCACCTGGAACTGGTCGGCCGGAGTCCCGGCCTCGAAGAGCACCTCGCCCTCTTTGAGGCTCTTTCGCTCCATGATCGCGGACAGCTCGTCGAGCTGCGCATCGGTCATGCGGGCGAACAGCGGGATGGTGCGCAAATCGGCGGGTTTGATGGTCATCGCGGCGGGATAAGACGACCGCTGCGGAGCGCCGTCAAACCCGTCCGGCGTTTGACGCGGGCGGACGCGGGCAGCGCGCCAGGGAACGTGGCAGCATCGCGTCCGACGGAGAACTGAAGCCATGGATCCGAAGCACAGCCGCACGCTCATCGCCATCGCCGGTCTCGCCCTCGTCCTCGGGTTCTTCCTCCCCTGGATCTCCTTCGGCGGCCTCGGCGTCTCCGGCTGGTTCTTCGCCCGCAACTCGAGCGCGAGCGCGTTCATCTGGCTCATCCCGGTCGGCGGTCTCGCCATGGTGGGCACCGCGGTCACCGGGAGCCGCCACGCGCGGGTCACCTCGGCGGCGGTCGGCCTGGCCCTGGTCGGCTACGCGGTCGTCAAAACGGTGTACTCGTTCTTCGCCACCACCGGCCTCGGCCTGTGGCTCGTGATCGGCGCCGCGCTTGCGGCCCTCGCGCTCCCGCTGATCACTCGCGCCGAGCGCTGATGCCCGTTCGCGACCACACCTACTACCTCGCCCAGGAAGACAAGCTGCACGGTCCGCGGCAGGAGCTCGCCGAGTTCCTCCGCGAACAGTTCCGCACCCACGCCCACGCGATGCTCGCGGCCGCCATCGAGCCGTCGCGCGTCGACGGCGCGAGCGTGTGGTGGCACGACGACGTGCGCCACGTCGCGGTGACCTACCGGGACCCGTCGTGGGAGCGGTCCACCACGGTCATCGTGGAGCCCGCCTCGACGACCGCGTAGCGCGCTGCTACCCCGATCCCCGATGCGTCTCCGCGCTGCGATCCCCGCTGCGATCTTCGCTGTTGCCCTCGGCTTTGCGGCCGTCGCCCCCGCACGGGCAGCCATCGTCGAGCGCGTGGTCGCCGTCGTCGGCGAGCAGCCCATCCTGCTCACCGAGCTGCGCCAGCGCGCGCGCCCGTTCCTCATCAAGATTTATCACCAGGTCCCGGCCATCCAGCAGAAGGTGGCCGAGGCCGAGATGTATAAAGAGCTTCTACAAAAGCTCGTCGACGAGCGCGTGGTGGCGATGGCCGCCGACAAGCTCAACGTCACCGTCGCCACCAAAGAGGTCGACGACGCGATCAAGCTCAAGGCCGCCGACCTCAAGGTCCCCGTGGCCGACCTCCTCAGCGAGGCCGCCAAGCAGGGCCTCAGCGAGGCCGACTACCGCGAAGAGGTCCGTCGCGAGCTGTTGTTCGGCAAGATGCTCGAGACGCGCGTTCGCAGTCGCGTCCGCGTCACCGAGGACGACGCGCGCGACTACTTCAAGAAGCTGCAGGTCACCGAGCGCAAGGGACAGAACTACCGCGCCTCGATGATCGCGCTGCCGCTGGGCGACGACAGCAAGGCTGCGCGCGCGCTCGCCGACAAGATCGTCAAGCAGGCCCGCAGCGGCACCGATTTCATCTCGCTCGCCAAGACCCACAGCGTCGACGCCACCCGCGCCATCGGCGGCGACCTCGGTTACAAGCTCCCCACCGCGTTCGGCAAGTCGATCGACGACCCGCTCCTCCGCCTCGACAAGGGCGAGATCAGCGAGCCGCTCCTCTCCGGCGACCGCCTGCTCATCTTCAAGATCACCGACCGCCCCGCCTCGCAGCTGCCGCCGTACGCCGAGGTCAAGGACATCGTCTACGCCCGCGTGCGCGACGAGATGCTGCAGAAGCAGATCAAGGTCTGGCTCGACGAGCTCAAGAGCGGCGTCTACATCGACATCCGGCTGTAGCGATGACCGACGAGCGCGAGGAGCTCGCCCAGCTGGTCGGCGGCGTTCGCTCGCTCCTCGAGCAGCTGCTCGAGTCGGGGGCGGACCTGCTTCCCGGAGAGCAGCGGTTGGCGGTTGCGACGGCGTATGCGGATGCTGCGCCCGGGCCCGGGCCTGCGCGCGCGCCCGCGCCCGCGCCTGCGCCTGCGCCTGCGCCTGCGCC
>JALHOE010000310.1 GCA_022843175.1 Deltaproteobacteria bacterium | reverse complement strand
GCGCCGCGCCCGCCGGAAGCACGGCCGCGCCGGCGTCGACCATGGCGACCGGCACCACCGGCGCGATGGACAGCGCCACCTACTCGGTGCGCCTGCGCGACCTCGAGCAGCGGATCAACGAGCTCAAGGAGCAGATCCGGCGCAGCCACACCCGGCTCGCGCTCCTCTCCGAGTCGATCCTCAGCGGCATCACCGCCGCGGCGAAGGCCGAGGTCGTGTTCGACAACGAGATGTCGAACGCCTTCCGCCTCAAGCGGATCGTCGCGCTCTACGACGGCGCCCCGCTCGCCACCAAGACCGACGAAAAAGACCAGATCGGGGACATGAAAGAGGTCCCGCTCTACAACGAGCTGGTCCAGCCGGGCGACCACACCCTGCAGTTCCTCATCGAGTACCAGGGCAACGGCTACGGCATCTTCAGCTACCTCAAGGGCTACAAGTTCGAGATCCGCTCGAGCCGCTCGTTCACCGCGCTCGAGGGCAAGACGGTCGCGATCCGCGTGATCGGCTACGAGCAGGGTGGGCCCACCACGCCGATCGAGGAGAAGCCCGCGGTCCGCTACACCGAGAAGGTGACCACGGGCGTCGGCGGCGGTCCGGGAGCGAAGAAGCCGGAGACCAAGTGACCATGCTCCGCAGCGGAAGGTGGCGGTTCGCGGTCGTCGCGCTCGCGCTGTCCGGTGCGCCGGTGGCGCTGATCCTTGCGACACCGAGCGTCGCGTTCGCCAAGCTCACCGGCGACGAGGCGCTCGGCGTGGCGAGCGGCGAGCTCGACAAAATCGACGCGGACGTCCCCAAGTCGATCACCGTCACCGCGGTCGGCCCGAGCCTGCGCAGCGCCGAGCAGATGATCGCCGACGGCGAGCTCCTGTTCCGCCTGCGCGACTACCCCCGCGCCATCCTGGTCTTCTCGCAGATCCAGGAGAAATACCCGGACAACAAGCCCGCCTTCGCCGAGGCCGTCTACCGCAGCGGCGAGGCGCTCTACGCCTCGCGCGACTTCCTCTCCGCGCGCACGAAGTTCAAGGTGGTGGCCGACCGCGGCAAGGAGCCCGAGTTCCGCCCCTACGCGTCGCGCGCGATCGCGCGCCTCGTCGACATCGCGATGCGCGTCGACGATCCGAAGGACCCGAAGACCGCCGACGAGGTCCTCGCGCGCATCAACTCGCTGCCGCCGGGCGACGTCGACTCCACGGTCCTCTACGCCAAGGGCAAGGCGCTCTACTTCAAGAAGGACTTCGACGCGGCGCGCGCCACGCTGGTCAGCGTCGGCAACGGCACGTTCCTCCACCAGGCGCGGTTCATCCTCGGCGTCATCGCGCTCAAGCAGTCGCAGCCCGGCAAGTACGACGCGTCGATCAACGCGTTCTACAAGGTCACCGAGCTCCCCGGCGACACCGACGAGCACAAAGAGGTCGTCGACCTCGCGTGGATCGCGATCGGCCGCCTGTTCTACGAGATGGAGCGGCTCGACGAGGCGCTCATCGCCTACGGCCACATCGACAAGGCGAGCAAGCACTTCGATACCCGCCTCTACGAGGAGGCGTGGGTGTGCGTCCGCCAGGAGAACATGGAGAAGGCGCGCCGCGCGCTCGACCTGCTCTCGCTCACCAGCCCCGACGGTCCGTACGCGATCGAGGGCGAGTTGCTCAAAGCGGACATCCTCCTGCGCAAGGCGGAGTTCAAAAAGGCGCTCGAGACCTACGAGAAGGTCCGCGACGAGCTCGACCCGATGCGCAAGCGCCTCGAGGACTACCTCGGGAGCGGCAAGACCGCCGCGGAGTACTACGACAAGCTCACCGGCACGAACTTCGACGCGCTCGACGGCCCCGACGCGCTCCCGCCCATCGTCATCAAGTGGGCGAAGGAGCAGCAGGACGGCGCCCTCGCCTTCAGCGTCGTCGAGAGCGTGCAGCAGACGAAGGAGCTCCTGAGCCAGGCCCAGGAGATGCTCGACAAGCTGCAGACGGTCGTGAAGGGCGCCAACAAGCTGAAGGCCGCCCCCGAGCTCAAGGGCACCTACGAGAAGGTCCTCTCGCTCGTCAATCGCGTCTCTCGCGCGCGCGCCACCATCGGCGAGGGCCTCGACGACGCCGAGCCCAACGACGTGGGCGGCTACCCCGACCTGTTCGCCACGCGCGAGCAGCGGCGGCGGCTGCAGGCGAAGATCCTCGGCCTCCCCATCGACGACGCGGGCTTCTCCAAGCGCGAGGAAGAGGCCATCGCCCAGTGGCGCGCCGCCTCGCAGGATCTGCAGCGCGCACAGCTGATGCTCCAGCAGATCGAGGTGCAGGTCGCCGCGCTCCGCCGCTACATCAAGAACAAGGTGACCGACAAGGGCACCCCGATCCCCGCCGCGCAGCTCGAGGACTACAAGACTCGGCTCGACGCCGAGGAGGCCGAGCAGAAGAAGATCAAGCAGGAGATCGCCACCCTCCGGAAGCTCATCGACATCGGCAAGGCGCAGATCGGCACCGGCGACGCGCGGTTCGCCGCCGACAGCGAGGCGCGCGAGCAGTACCGCGATCTCCTCGAGAAGGAGGTCGCGCTCGTCAACGCGCAGCTCGGTGGCGCCGCCAAGGCCTACGCCGCCAAGGCCGCGCCGCTCCTCGCGCGCGCCCGCGCGGTCGAGGACAAGGCCGTCGGGCAGCTCAAGTCGCTGGATTCCCAGGTCGACAAGCAGCTCGCGTCGATGCGCGCCGCCCTCGACGCCGAGCAGGCCGCGCTCAACGGCTACCGCGAGCAGCTCACCAAGTTCGACGACGAGGCACGCGAGGTCGTGGGCGAGGTCGCCAAGCGCAACTTCGGTCTCGTGAAGGACAAGCTCGTCGCGCTCGTCATGCGCGCCGAGCGCGGCATCATCGACCAAGCGTGGAACGAGCGCGAGGTTCGCAAGATGATCCTCCGCGACAGGCAGGTCGAGCTCAAGGACGCCGAGCGCCTGCTCGACGACGAGCTCAAGCAGATCACGAACGACGGCGCGGGGTTCGAGTGACCATGAAGCGGTTTGAAGGCATCGTGCGCAGCGGATCGGCGATCGCGATCGTGCTCGCCGGCGTGTTCGTCGGAACCGTGGCGTCCTCGCAGCCGAAGACGGCCGCGCCCAAGGGCAAGGGGTCGGCGTCCGCGTCGACCCCGGCGCCCGCGATCCCGCTCGCGACGCCGCCGCCCGCCTCGTCGATCCTCTTCCCCAAGGGGCCCGGGCTCCCGATCGTGCACCAGGTTCCGCCCTACAAGGTGTGGCCCGATCCCGTGCTCGGGAGCGCGCCGGTCGCCGCCGCGTCCGGTGGGGTCACCGGTCCGGTCACCGACGCGCCGCCGGTCTCGCCCGGCGCCGAGGCGAACCTCCAGCAGCTGCAGCTCGAGGCGGACGCCTACCGCAAGGGGGCGTCGGCCTACGCCAAGGCGGTCGGACAGATCATCCGCCAGCGCTACGAGCAGAAGCGCAAGGCTCGCCTCTCGGCGATGCAGGAGAACATCGAGAAGGACCAGGCCGAGCTCAAGAAGGCGCGGCTCGACACCATCGAGCGTCTCAAGGCCTTCCTCGCGAAGTATCCCGACGTGGCGGAGCACACCCCCGAGGCGATGTTCCGCCTCGCCGCGCTCTACGAGGAGCAGGCCGTCGAGACCGATCTCGACCCCGGCGATCCGGACTACACGCAGAAGCTCCGCGCCGCGTACGGCCCCGCCGAGAGCCTCTACCGCGACGTCATCACCAAGTTCCCGACCTACTCGCAGCGCGCGGCGGTGCAGTTCTTCCTCGGCGCGCTCCTCGCCGACACCGGTCGCGCGCCCGAGTCGCAGTTCGTGTGGCGCGCGCTCGTCTGCAGCAACCACTACACCTATCCGCTCCCCGCCCCGAAGGACGACGCCGAGGCCAAGGCGCGCGAGAAGTGGAAGGACGGCATCCCCCCGATGCCGCAGGACCACGACACCGCGTACTGGGACAAGTGGCGCGAGAGCCACTACACGGTCCCCGATCCCAAGAAGAAGAAGCCCGCCGCCGCGCCGCCGAAGCCCGGCAAGGCGCCGACGGCCGCGCCCGCGACCGACAACGAGGACAGCTACAAAGAGGTCTACCCCGACGACTGCGTCGCCCTCCCCGCGCCGATCCCGCCGGGCGAGACCGAGGCGCGCTTCCTCGCGCAGGCGTGGTGGCGCATCGGCGAGTTCCACTACTCCCGCGGCGACGAGGCCGCCGAGGAAGAGGGCTACTTCGGCGCGAGCCCCTACCGCTACAACCGCGCGCACAGCGCGTACCAGAAGGCCACCAAGACCACCAACGAGACGGTCAAGGTCTTCACGCTCTACAAGATCGCTTGGACCTACTTCAAGCAGCAGCGCTACAACGCCGCGCGCCAGCAGTTCCTCACCCTCCTCGCCTACTTCGACGAGCAGTCGAAGAAGAAGGGCGCGGGCTCGGGCGACGAGCAGATGAAGCAGGACGCGTTCGACTACATCGCGTCGTCGCTCACCTACCTCGACCTCGAGGGGCCGGGGCCCGACGAGCCGTTCATCGAGCGTGACGACATCTTCGGTCAGTTCTCGGGCAAGCAGCTCGAGGCGAAGCTCGAGGTCGCCCTCGACCGCGTGCAGGACCCGAAGCTCGTCCCGCAGGACAAGCCGTGGACGTCGAAGGTCTACAAGGCGCTCGCCGCCGAGTTCGAGTCCGACGAGGTCCAGCACAACGCGATCAAGACCTACGAGCTGATCATCAAGAAGTGGCCCTGCGACACCGAGGCGCCGCAATACCAGAACAAGATCGCCCAGCTCTACGAGCTCCTCGCGCTCAAGGCCGAGTCGCAGGCCGACAAGGACGAGTACTCGGCGAAGGCGCTCGAGGCCCGCACCAAGCTCCTCGACTACGTCGGCAAGGACAGCAAGTGGGTCGAGTGCAACAAGTCGAACCCCGACGCCATCCGCGCCGCCGAGCAGCTGATGAGCGAGGGCGTGAAGAACGCCGCTGGCAATCACACCGCGCGCGCCCGCGTCTACTTCTCCAAGGCGAAGGCGCAGCCCGAGGGCAGCAAGGACTATCTCGAGAACCTCAAGAAGTCGCGTGAGGAGTACGAGATGGCGCTCAAGGGTTGGCGCGCATACCTCGCGCAGGACCCGGACGCCGCCGACAACTACGAGTCGCGCTACTGGATCGCCGACTCGCTGCACAAGATCATCGTCGTCACCAACGCGATGGGCGAGAAGCTCGATCCCAAGCGCGTGAAGGACGCCCGCGACGCCGCGATCGAGGTCCGCGACTCCAACCTCGACGACAAGTACCTCAAGTACGCCGCGTTCTTCGCGATCGACGTCTACGACCGCCTCGCCGACGAGGGCCACGAGGCCTACAAGAAGTCCGGCTGCGTCAACGGCGTCGGCTTCGAGATCGTCGACGACCCGACGGGAGAGATGGGCGACGCCTGCGTGCCCGACTCGGTGAAGGACGCGCGCGAGGAGAAGCGGATCTGGGTCCGCCCGATGCCGGAGCCGATCGTCGCGACGCTCCGCGAGCGCGAGGACTACATCGCGAAGGTCCCCAAATCGATGGACCCGGAGGGCAACGCCCTTCGCTATCGCTATCAGGTCGCAGACACGCTCTACCGCTACGGCCGGTGGGGCGAGGCCACGCCGCGCTTCGAGCAGATCTGGAAAGAGAACTGCGGCAAGAACGACTACGGCTTCGACGCCTGGTACCGCCTCGTCGTCATGTCGAACATGCGTGAGGACGCCAACCGCTCCATCGAGCTCGTCAAGGCGACCGAGGGCGGCAAGTCCTGCGCGATGACCGAAGAGCAGAAGATCAAGGAGAAGGACTTCTCCACCACGACGAACATCGTCGCCCGCTACAAAGAAGCGGACGACGCCTTCAACGCGGCCGAGAAAGAGACCGACCCGAAGATCAAGGCGCAGAAGTACCGCGAGGCCGCCGCCAAGTACGAGGTCGCGCTCAAGGTCGCGCCGTCGCACCCGCAGGCCCCGCGCGGCGCGATGAACTCCGCCTACTGCTACAAGCAGGTCAACGAATACAAGAAGGCCGCCGAGGTCTACCGCTACTTCCTCGACAAGTACGGCAAGGAAGACGACCTCATCGCCTACCGCGACGGCGATCCCAAGAAGGGGATCAAGAAGGATCCCGACCAGTTCAAGACGCGCCTCGACTACACCAAGAAGGCGCTCGGCGAGCTCGGTCGCACGTATCTCCAGGCGTTCGACTACAACTCGGCCGCCAAGCACTACGACGAGGTCGCGGGGCGCACGCTCCTCGAGACCGGCGAGCGACGCGACGCCGCGTTCAACGCCGTCGTCCTCCAGGCGAACCTCGGCAACCGCGACAAGATGCTGGCCGCGCGCAAGGTGTTCCTCGGGTTCAACCCGTCGGCCGCCGAGAAGGCCGAGGTCGACTTCATCGTCGCCGAGTTCGAGTACAAGCAGTGGCGCGGCAACCCCAAGGACGCGGGGCAGCGCGGCAAGGCCATCACCGCGCTCGACGGCTACTACACCCAATACAAGAACCAGAGCCCGGCCTCGAAGTACGTCGTCGACGTCGCCTACGACATGGCCGTCCTCCGCAAGGAGTCGAGCGAGGCCAACTTCCGCGACTGGTACAAGAAGACGATCGACGCCTTCCAGTTCTTCGCCGGCGGCAACAAGGACGCGAAGTCGAGCAAGGAGTCCGACTACGGCGCCGAGGCCGCGTACTTCTTCATCAACGAGCGCGTCGAAAAAGAGTGGGACAACGTCCCCGGCCAGAAGCCGAAGATCGTCTACGACGGCAACGCCAAAGAGGTCCTCAAGACCCTCGAGAAGGACGACAAGAAGCGTCGCGCGCTCCTCGAGGAGCTCGAGAACATCGTCAAGGTGTACCTCTCGCCGAAGTGGACGCCCGTGGTCTACGCGCGTGAGGGCTCGATCAACGACACCATGCGCTCGGCGCTCGCGCGCTCGAAGGTCCAGGTCATCGACCCGGCGCTCGACAAGCAGATCGCCGACATCGAGAAGAAGGCGCAGAAGACCCTCGACGACCCCAACGCCAAGCCCGAGGACCAGGGCAAGGCGCAGGAGCTCCTCGAGAAGGCCGACAAGCTCCGGCAGAACGCCAACGCCGAGTGGACCAAGCGGCGCAAGGAGTACTACGACGTCCTCGAGCCCGAGATGACGGACCGCTACGCGCGCAGCTACCTGCGCGGCAAGCAGTTCAACGTGAAGGATCTCTGGGTCACCCGCGCGGTGCAGCGCCTCGCGTACTACGAGGACCAGATCTCGACCGAGAAGATCGGCCAGTACCTCACCCAGGTGCAGAAGGACTTCCCGGGCTTCGTCTACAAGGCCCAGATGTTCAAGCAGGCGCGTCCCGGCGGCATCTCCGCGCCGCAGCCTACCGTCGACATCCCGATCGGTCCCGGCGTCTCCGCCGGCGCCTCGGCGAAGGAGTGACAGGGATGCGCGCACGCTCGATCCTCTTCCCCCTCGCGGCCGTCCTCGCGTTCCCGCTCGCCTGCGGCGATCGCTCGCCGGCGAAGACCGCGAAGACCGCTGCGTCGACGTCGGCCACCGAGGAGGCCGCGCCCACCGGACCGACGCCCAAGACGGACACCGTCACCGCCGAAGCGCCGCCGCCCCCGCCCGCACCCGGCGAGTCGTCCAAGCTCCTCGGCTCGGCGCGCGCGTCCTACGACGCGGGCGTCCTCTCCTACAACGCGGGCGATCTCCCCGGCGCGGCGAAGCACTTCCGCGACGCGGTGTCCGCCGAGCCCAAGGCCTACGAGGCGTACTACGCGCTCGGCGTCACCAGCGAGCGCATGGGCAAGACGGCCGACGGCCTCGAGGCGTATCGCAACGCCTACAAGCTCAATCCGAACTTCGACGCCGCGATCGCCGCGTACGGGTTCCTCCTCTACAAGCAGGGCAGCAAGACGGAGGCCGAGGCGTTCCTCAGCGACCAGAGCGCGAAGAACCCGAAGGCGCTCGGCGTCATGACCGCGCTCGCCGAGATCAAATCGCTCCAGGGCGACAGCAACACGGCGCAGACGCTCGCCGGCAACGTGCTCGTGCAAGAGGCGAAGTACGAGCCCGCGATGATCCTCATCGCGCGCGACCACTACCGCCGCGGCCGCAACGACCTCGCCACCTACGTGCTCTCGGCGATCCTCGACGGCCAGCGCACGCAAGAAGAGAAAGAGAAGGGTCTCCCCGCCAAGGCGAGCCCCCCGCGCGCGCCGAACAACGCCGAGGCGCACCTGCTCCGCGCGGTGATCCTGCAGAAGCAGAACGAGCGCCTCGCCGCGGCGAAGTGGTTCGAGAGCGCGGCCAAGCTGCGCCCCGATCTCGTCGACGCGCAGCTGCAGCTCGGGCTGATCCGGCTCGAGGCCAACGACGCGCAGGGCGCGCTCGGTCCGCTCCAGAAGGCCGTCGCGTACAGCGGCGGCAGCGTCGAGGGTCACCTCGCGCTCGGCGACGCGTATCGCCTCAGCGGCGGCAGCGGCCCCAAGGCCAAGGAACAGTATCAGTGGGTCATCTCGGCGACGGGCACGCCCGCGCAGCTCAAGGCCCTCGCGCAGTACAACATGGGCCTCCTCTACTTCCTCACGCCGGGGATGGACGGCCTCACCGACGTCACCCGCTACGATCGCGCGGTCGAGTACTGGAAGATGTACAAGACCGCGAAGGGCACCAGCAACGCGCCGAGCTGGCCCGCCGACGCCGACGAGCTCATCGAGCAGGCCCAGCGCGCGCGCGCCGCCGCGCAAGCCGGCGGAACGGGAGCGGGCGGCACCACTCCCAAATCCGCGCCCACGCCGGCCAAGCCGG
>JALHOE010000309.1 GCA_022843175.1 Deltaproteobacteria bacterium | reverse complement strand
GCCGCGCGTGCCTGGGCCGCCGCAACCTCGAGCCGCGCGCGATCAGGGTCATTGGCGAGCAAACGCTCGATGTCGGCCCGCGCTTTCGCCGCCACCAGCGCTCGATCGACGATCGGATCCGCGGCGCAGGTGCGTTCGAGCGCCGCCCGGTCGGCGCTCGCGCGACGCTCGATGGCCCGCCGGACGTCTCCGACGGAGGTCGCGACGCGGCTCTCGAACCGATTGCGCTCCTCGGCCACCAGCGCGCCGCGCACGCCGATGGCGACGAACAGGCTCGTGATGAGCCCGACCGCGGCAAGTGCCATCGCCAGCCGGATGCGGAGGTTCAAGGAGAACGCACCATACAACCCCTGCCCTCGACCTTGCCCCCGCCCTTGCCCCTGCCCTTGCCCGGGGAGGTGCTGCTACCCTTCGCCAGCCGATGTCCCACCCCGCTTCTCCCGCCGGAAAGTCGAAGGGTGGCGGCCGTGTCGCGGCGGAAGGACGCGCGGCTGAACGGGCGAGCCGTGCGGAGGCTGATCGCGATGTCAGTCCCGAGGTGAATACGGGGCAAGAGGGGCCGTCGAACCGAAGGGCGCAGCAAATGCTTTCTTCGCAGACTGCGGCGTCCGTCCCCTCGCGGCCTCCCCCTCCTCCAATTTCCTTGAGGGAGGACGAAGGTCCCGCCGCTCGGGCGCGTGCCCTCAAGGCCGCGCGCGAAGGGGAAGCGGAGGTGGACCTTGAGCTCGTACGGCGCGCACAAAACGGGGACGAAGCTGCCTTTCGGAAGCTCGTCGAGCGCCACCAGCGGCGGGCATTCGCCATCGCCCTCTCGCTGGTCCGTCACGAACAGGACGCTCGCGACATCGTTCAAGACGCGTTCCTGCGCGTTCACAAGTCACTCCCGAGCTTCCAGGGCTCCTCGAGCTTCTTCACCTGGCTTTACCGAATCGTCACCAACCTCGCGATCGATCTGGTGCGTAGGCCCGGCCGAAACACCGACGAGCTCGAGGAAGAGAAGCAACGCTCATCGAGCCCCGGCGGTTCCGACCAACCGGACCCACTATGGCTCGCACGGATCGACGGGGCCGACCCCGTCGACGTCCTTCGCCGCAAGGAGCTGGCCGATCGCATGCGTACCGCGATCGACGCGCTCCCCTCGTACCACAAGGCGGTCATCCTGATGCGCGAGGTCGAGGGCATGTCCTACGAGGAGATGGCGGAGGCGATGCAGGTCTCGAAGGGCACGATCATGTCGCGCCTTTTCCACGCACGGCAGAAACTACAGAAGGCCTTGGCCGACTGTTACGCAGAGGAGAACGG
This sequence comes from Deltaproteobacteria bacterium, assembly GCA_022843175.1. Classification (GTDB taxonomy): domain Bacteria; phylum Myxococcota_A; class Polyangia; order Polyangiales; family JADJMO01; genus JALHOE01. The sequence continues at coordinate 7,518 of JALHOE010000309.1, read as the reverse complement.
GTCATGAGTCCGCAGGACACGAAGGAAGATCTGGAGCACGACGCCTCTCTCGAGGGCGAGCTCGATCTCCTCGCGTACCTCGACGGCGAGCTCGAGGGCGAACGCGCGGCCAAGGTGCTCGCTCGCCTCGAGGTCGATCCGGCCTACGCCGCGCAGCTCCGCGCGCTCGAGGCCGTGGGCAATTTCCTGCGCAAGGACGCCGACCGCCTCTATTCCTCGGCCCGGGTCGACCAGATCGTCGACGACGTGCTCGCCCAAGTGCGCGCGCGAAAGGCCGAGCCGCGCGAGGCCGAGGTCATCCCGATCTCGCAGATCGCGCCGCCCACCTCTCGGCTCACCCGCCAGAAGAAGGGCACCGTCATCTGGGTCGCGTTCGGCTCCGTCGCCGCCGCCGCCGCCGCGCTCATCGTCTACACCAACGCCGGCGACCACAAGACCACCCCGGTCCCCGTCGCGAGCGCGCCGGTGGTGACCGCGACCGCCGATACGGTCGCAGTGAAGACGGCGACGCCTCCGCCGTCCAATCCACCTGCTCCGGTCCCCGAGTCCAAGTCGACGGTCGAAGTCGAAGATCTCGAGGTCGGTTCGGGTGCCACCGTCATCTATACCCGCGGCGAGGATGGCTCGTCGCCCGTCGTTTGGATCACCGCGCGCGAGGCGAAGTAATCATGAACTCGGCCATGCATAAGCCTGCTCGACGCTCCGCGCTGCGATGGATGGCGATGGCCGCGTGCTCTCTCGCGGTGGGCACTGCCTCCGCGCAGACCGGCACCACCGCCGACGTCGAAATCACGCTGCTCCACGGCACCAAGGGCACCGACGCGATCCCGCCCTCGTGGCCCGAGCTCAAGGACCCGCCCTTCAACGCCTACAACCACTACGAGATCCTCAGCACCAAGACGCTGGCGCTCAAGAAGGGCACGGCCACGAAGGAGTCGCTCCCCGACGGCTCGTCGCTCGAGGCCACGCTGATCGACATCGCCCCCAAGGTGAAGCTCGAGCTCATTCTCAAGGACAGCAAGGGCGCGCAGGTCTCGAAGGGCACCTACTCGTCGCCCAAGGGCAAGAAGTTCCTGCCGGTGAGCACCCCCTACAAGGGCGGCTCGCTCGTCATCGGCGTGAAGGCGCTCTAGGCGGCTCGCCGCGTTCTAGTCGTCGCGATCCGGGCGATTGGGGCGGTCGGGCTGGGTGACGCGCTCGTTGATGTCCGAGACCTCGCCGACCGGCGGGGGCGTCTCGGTCATCTCGGGCGGCTCGGTCTCCTGGTTGCGCTCGTCTTCTTCGCGGCGGCGCTTCTTCTTGGCGCGCACCCGGCGCTCCTCGTCGATGTCGTTGCGCTTCACCTTCATGCCCGCTTTGACCTCGGGCCGACCGAGCTTCTCGGGCGCCGCGTCGTTGGGGATGAAGCGGATCTCGGTCTTGATCTCGAACGAGACGGTGGTGAGCAGCTTCTGCAGCTCGCGTTGCCAGTCGACCGCCTCGAGGAAGTTGCGGATCTCCTTGGCGACGACGCGGAAGAGGCCGTTCTTGGTCTCGTCGATCTGCCCGAGGAGCGCGTTGACGATCTCCTTGGGCAGCTTCTGCTCGGAGATGAAGTTGCGCAGGGACTCGGCCGACTCGTAGCCACGCTCCACGCCGCCGATGACCGCCTTCTTGATGAGGTCGGGGATGACGCTCTCCAGGCGACGGCGTGCGCGCTCGTGATCGGGCGGCGGCGGCGGCTCGGACTCGTGCATGTCGCGCGGTGACATCGGTCACGCACCCTAGCATTTGCGCGGCGCGTCGGTGGGGGGCCGGGCTGGCGGAAGACGGTCCCCGGCACTAGCCTGTAGCGGTCATGTCCGATGTCGAGCCGGTTGAGGTCCCGCCGCTTCCGCCCCAAGAGGCGCCGAAGTCCAACCGTCGCGGTCTCATCCTCGTGGGGGCGCTCATCCTTACGGCGGCTGGCATCGTCGGGCTCGTCCTCACCAACTTCAAGGACGCGACGGTCTACGCCAAGGGCGTCGATCAGCTCGTCGCCGACAAGGGCAAGTGGGTCGGCCGCGCAGTCCGCGTCGAGGGCGTCCTCGTCCGCGGCACCCTGAAATTCCAAGAAAAGCCCTGCGAATACGAGTTCGACGCGACCAAGGGCGGGCAGACGGTCCACATCCGCTTCCCCTCGTGCATCAAGCCCGACACCTTGCGCGACGATATGCCCGAGGTCGGCGTCACCGCCGAGGGCAAGCTGCAGCCGAACGGCGAGTTCCTCGCGACCAACGTGCTCGCCAAGTGCCCCTCGAAATACGAGATGAAGGACAAGCCCAAGCAGCCCGGCATGGAGCCGAGCCCTGCCAATCTCGCTCCGTGAAGCTGGACGACCTCCCCGACGCGCGGGACGGCTTCACCCGCAAGGAGCGGGTCGTGCTCTGGCTCCTCGGCAAGCTCCAAGAGGAGCGCCACGGTCGCAACGTGCCCACGGCCATGCTCTACGGTCGGGTGGTCGAGCACGTGGACATGTCCGTCGACGAGCTGCAGGCGATCTTGCAGCGACTGGGCGGCCTTTCAGTGGTGCCGCGTTAACGTTGCCGATCGCCGCCCGTCGCCGCTACGCTCCCGGACCGTAATGGCCGATAAGAGCGTCGTCTGCCCCTCCTGCGGGTTCAAGAACGCGACGGGGAGCAAGCGTTGCGTCTCCTGCGGAGCTCGCACCACGGCGCTCAGCGCGTCGGAGCGCAGCAAGCAGGAGCAGCTCGAGCGTCGGTATCAGCAGGAGGCGTTCTCGGTCCTCTGGCTGGTCATCGCCACCGTCGTCCAAGCCGTCCTCACCGGCGCGATCATCCTCGGGCTGCCCCAGGTGGTGAGCGCGCTCGACTTCGAGGGCTCCCACGGCATGATGGCCTCGATCGGCATCTGGTTCGTCGGCGGCATGTTGGTGGGCATGATCTCGCCCGGCCGCACCTTCCTCGAGCCGTTCATCGCGTCGTTCATCATCGCGATCCCCACCGTCCTCTACCTCTACAAGAGCCAGACGGTCTTCACACTCCCACCGTTCCTGTACGTGATCATGGGAGGCATCGGGATCTTGTTCGCGCTCATCGGCAGCTACCTCGGCGAGCGCATCCAGCTCGGACCGCCGCCGAAAACTGCGGAGTGAGCCTGGATTTTTCGCGGCCGAGCCTCCAAGGTGGAGCGCCATGCGTTCCTCGCTCGCCGCCTGCGTAGTCCTCGTCGCTGCTTGTTCGTCGGAGTCCACCGTGCCGCGCGCGGCGGTCGACGCCGGGGCCGATTCGCCCGCCGACGTGGCCACGAGCGCCAACGCGATCAAGCTGCAGATGAACGTCGCCGTGCCCGCGGGCAAGGAGCTGTTCCGCTGTCAGCTGTTCAAGCTCCCCACGTCGCCGGACGGTGAGCTGTTCATCGGCGGCACGTCGCACGAGTACACGCCGGGCAGCCACCACTACCTCGTGTTCCGCACGTCGCTCACCGAGATCCCCACAGACCTCGACAAGCCGTTCGACTGCGCCGAGGGCGGCGGCGTCATGGAGAAGTACGCGCTCGGCTTCGTCTTCGGCGGCCAGACCCCGAAGGATTCGCGCACCTTCCCGGACGGCGCGGCGATCCCGCTCAAGAGCGCCGAGGTCGTCGTGCTCCAGTCGCACTACATCAACGCGGGCAAGACCGACCTCAACGCGTCGGTGAACGTGAACCTGAACGTGATCCCGAAGTCCGAGGTGAAGGTCCGCGCCGGCGTCATGCGCATGTACGACCCGTACATCCACATCGGCCCGAAGACGACGGCCACGGCGCAGATGCGCTGTCCGATCAAGAAGGACATCACCGTCATGCAGGCCATGCCGCACATGCACGAGCGCGGCGTGAAGGAGACGGCGTGGATCGATCCGCCGGGGGCCAAGGCGGCCGCGCCGTTCCTCGTGAACGAGGACTGGCAGCACCCCAAGGAGTTCGCCGGTCAGCTCGCCGTCAAGGCCGGCTCCTCGTTCCGCTACCAGTGCGCCTACAGCAACAGCGAGGACCGCTCGATCCATCAGGGCCAGAGCGCGACCGACGAGATGTGCATGCTCACGGCCTTCTACTACCCGGCCATGGATCCGGCAGACGAGTTCTGCTTCACCGAGGCGGACTGGATGGGCGCCGGCAAGGCGTCGTGCGCCGAGTCCACCCAGTGCATCCAGAAGTGCCCGCCGGGTGGCAACCCGAAGCCCGCACCCGGCCTCACCGGCGTCGACGTGAGCGCGTGCTGGCAGGAGTGCATCGTCGCGTCGTGCCCCAACGCGTCGGGCCCGCTCCTCAAGCAGCTCCAGTGCATCGGCAGCAAGTGCGCGGCCGAGTGCGCCGCGGGCGACTGCGCGGGCTGCGCGCTCAGCAAGTGCTCGGACCAGACGCTGGCCTGCCAGGGGCTCGCCTGCGGCGACTGATGAGCCAACGCCGGCGCCGTACTTGCGGCGCCGGCTGAGCCAACGTCGGCGCCGTACTTGCGGCGCCGACGATCGTTCACCATGTTTCGCGGCCCCCCATGACCTCGCCGCTGAAAACCGTGCACTTCGTCAGCCTCGGCTGTCCGAAGAACCGCGTCGACACCGAGGTGATGGTCGGCGTGGCCGAGGGGGCCGGGCTCGAGCTCGTCGGCGACGCCGAGGCGGCCGACGTCGTGGTGATCAACACCTGCGGCTTCATCGGCGAGGCCAAAAAAGAGTCGATCGACACCATCCTCGAGGTCGCAGACATGCGCGACTCGGGGCGCGGCCGCATGCAGAAGCTCGTCGTCGCCGGCTGCCTCTCGCAGCGCTACGCAGACGAGCTCGCCAAGGAGATCCCCGAGGTCGACCACTTCATGGGCTCGAGCGACATGCTCAAGCTCGGCGCCGTCCTCGCGGGCTCCAAGGACAAGATCCTCGTCGGCAACCCGGCGGAGTGGGTCTACCACAAGAGCAACCCGCGGGTGCTCTCGCAGGCCCGCCACTTCGCCTACGTGAAGATCGCCGAGGGCTGCAACCGCAGCTGCTCGTTCTGCGTCATCCCCGACATGCGCGGCAAGCAGCGCTCGCGCTCCATCGACGACGTCGTCTCCGAGGTCGAGTCGCTCGTCGCGCAGGGCGTCGTCGAGGTGAACCTCATCTCGCAGGACACCATCGCCTACGGGCGCGATCTCCCGGGGAGCGGCGGCGACGAAGCGGCCAAGGGAAAGAAGCTCGCCGAGCTCGTCGAGGCCGTCGCCGAGGTGAAGGGCGTGCGCTGGGTGCGCCTGTTCTACCTCTACCCCGAGACGATCGACCCGCGCCTGATCGAGCTGCTCGGTCAGCACCCGCGCGTCGTCCCCTATGTCGACATGCCGCTCCAGCACGCGGCCGACGCGATGCTCAAGCGCATGAAGCGGGGGCACGGCATCGACCGCCAGAAGCGCGCGGTCGAGCGCCTGCGCAAGGGCGTGCCCGACCTCACCTTCCGCACCGCGTTCATCGTCGGCCACCCCGGCGAGACGGAGGCGGAGTTCGACGAGCTCGTCGACTTCGTGAAGTGGGCGGAGTTCGAGCGCATGGCGGCCTTCCGCTACTCGGACGAAGAGAGCTGTCAGTCGTTCAACCTCGCGGACAAGGTGCCGGCGAAGACGGCCGCGGCGCGCTACCGCAAGCTGATGAAGACGCAGAAGTCGATCGCGCACAAGAAGAGCAAGGCGCTCATCGGCCGCGAGCTCGAGGTCCTCGTCGAGGGCACGAGCGACGAGCACGAGTACGTGCAGATGGCGCGCACCCGCGGGCAGGCGCCCGAGGTCGACGGCCAGGTCTACCTCGAGGGCCCCGAGGTCGAGGACGCGCGACCGGGCGAGATCCGCCGCGTCGTCGTCACCCAGGCCGCCGACTACGACCTCGTCGGCGAGCTGCTCCCCCGCACCGACGACGAGCGCCGCAGCGTGGAGATCCGCGCGCGCATCAAGAAGCCGCGCATCACGCTCCCGGTCATCGGCGACATCAGCGGCCGCTAGATTCAGTAGTTGAGCGACACGTCGTCGTAGCGGACGCGGAGCGGGGCGCTCGAGCGTTGGGAGTAGAGGCCGACGATGAGTTGGCGCGCGGTGCCGTCGGTGCGGATCGTCGAGATCGCGGACCGTGTGAACGCCGGGGTGGTCATGTTGTCGATCCACACCGTGAGGCTGCCCGCGGTGGTGTGCAGCCGGGCGTGCAGCCGCACGTGGGTCCATACGCCGGTCTTCGGCTTGGGCGTCGCGAGCGCGAAGGCCTCGTAGGTGAGGCCGATCCGGTCGACCAAGAAGCCGTTCTCGTCGAGTGAGAACGTCACTCCGTCGCCCGAGCCCGCGTCGTTCTGCACCTTGAAGAGGAACGCCGCGCCGCCGCTCGTCGTCGGGTACACGGCCGATTCGAGCTTGAGGTAGAGGTCGACTCGGATCAGCGTGTCGGGCGCGGCGATCGTGAACCGCTTGCTCATGTTCGCGACGACCACTTCCTCGGCCGCGCTCGGCGCGGTCTGCGCGAGGAGCGCGTTGGGGGCCGAGCGGCCGCCAGCGGCGTCGAGCGAGATCGAGCAGCCGGGCGAGACGCCGGAGAAGTCGAAGTCGCTGGCCGGCGTCGCCGACTTGTCCCAGTCCACGCAGAACCTCGCCGTCGAGCCCACGCAACCGACGGGCGGCGGCACCTCCGGCGCGACGTCGGGCTTGAAGGTGTCGGGCGTCGCGGTGTCGGGCGTGGCGGTGTCGGGCGTCGTGGTGTCGGGCGGCTCGGGCTCGTCGACGCTGGAGTCGGCGAGCCCGGTGTCGTCGGCGGCGCTATCGGCTTCGAGGAGCGTCGTGTCGCTCGTGCTCGCGTCGACCGGCGGGGAGAAATAGAACTCCGGGTAGCTGCACCCCGAGAGGGCGAGGAGCAGCAGCCAACGCATGCCGACAGCGTATCAGCGAAGGGTGCGGAGGGCGTCTCGGTAGAGCTGTGCTTCGATCGACCGGCCCTGCGCGTCGGCGCGGGAGGCGAGCCGCTCGAGGACCGCGCGCTGTCGCGGGACCATGGCCACGCGCTGCTCGGGCGTCGCGTCCTCCCACCGGCCCGAGAGCAGCGCGAACAGCTCCGCGTCGCGCCCAAGGCGTCCAAGGATGTCGACGAGCTCGTCAATCGCCGAATCGTCGTCCGGATCGGCCTTCACCCGCGCGAGGAGTGTGTCGGCGCGGAGCTGGTCGAGGGCGCTCCCGGGCTCGCTCTCGTCGTCGTCGAGGCCGAGCGAGATCGCCGTGCCCTCCACCTCGCCGGGATCGGTCGTCGGCTCTTCGATCGGCTCGGGCGCGTTCACGCGACCGAGGGTGCGCACGAGCGACTGCAGATCGCTGTCGGTCGGCGACAGGGAGAGCGCGGCCATCGCCATCCGCATCGCCAGCGCGTTGCGGCCCTCGCTCCGCGCGACGCGCGCGGCGCCCGAGAGCAGCTCGCGCACCGGGCGCGCATCGGCGGCCGGCACGCCGCGTCGCTCCACGAGATCGGCCGCGACGGCGTAGGCGCGCTCGGCGCCGACCTGATCGCC
>JALHOE010000308.1 GCA_022843175.1 Deltaproteobacteria bacterium | reverse complement strand
AAGGTCCAGGGCACTCCGCACTCGTTCATCAACGGCCGCATCGTCAACGGCGCGCAGCCGTACGAGAAGTTCAAGAAGGTCGTCGACGAGGAGATCGCGAAGGCCGACGCGAAGATCAAAGCCGGCGTCGCGCCGGACAAGGTCTACGAGGAGACCATCAAGGGCGGAAAGGGCGGCGCCATGGCTCCGCTCGCAGTGCCCGCCTACGCGCCGGTCCACGGCAAGAAGGACGCGAAGGTCGTCATCCAGGTGTTCAGCGACTACCAGTGCCCGTTCTGCAAGCGGGCCGAGGTCGCGGTGCCCGGTCCGGACGGGAAGGTCGATCCGATGTCGGCGGGGCTCCGAGCCTCGATGGACAAGTACAAGGATCAGATCGCGATCGTCTGGCGTGACTTCCCGCTCGGGTTCCACAACCGCGCGCGGCCCGCTGCGAACTTCGCCAAAGAGGCGAAGGCGCAGAAGGGCAACGACATGTACTGGAAGGTCCACGACGAGCTCTTCACCTCGCAGCCCAAGCTCGAGGACGCGGACTTGGAGGCGATCGCCAAGAAGCTCGGCCTCGACTGGGCCAAGTGCAAGGCGGCGATGGACACCGACAAGTACAAGACCGAGATCGATCAGGACATGAAGGACGGCGGCGGAGTCGGCGTGACCGGCACCCCCGCGTTCATCATCCAGACCCCGACTGCCGCGAAGCAGCTCGTCGGCGCGCAGCCGGCGGACGCGTTCTTCAAGGCGATCGACTCGATGCTCGGCAAGAAGTAGTCGAAGCAGGCGCGCGCCCCCGCGAGCGCCTCACCCAATAGGCGCGCGCGTCAGCGAGCGCCTGACCCAATAGGCGCGCGCGTCAGCGAGCGCCTGCCCCAATAGGCGCGCGCGTCAGCGAGCGCCTGCACCTGAGCCGGCGCCCCATGTGGGCGCCGTCTCCTTTTTGTGCCAACAACTCCCCCGATGCCCCGCTGGCTGCTCATCCTCGCGCTCTTCCTCCTCTCCTGCGCCGACCCGCCCACGCCGCGCGCCCCCGAGCCGGAGAAGCGTCCGGCCTCGCCCGTCGTCGTCGAGGCGCCGACGCCGACGAGCGAGCAGGTCCCCGTGCACGCAGACGATCCGTCGCTCGGTCCGAAGACCGCGCCGGTGACGATCGTGATGTGGTCCGACTTCCAGTGCCCGTACTGCAGTCGGGTCAAGCCGACGATCCAGAAGCTTCGCGCCCGCTACGGCGACCAGCTCCGCGTGGTGTGGAAGGACCTGCCGCTCTCGTTCCACAAGTACGCCCGCGAGGCCGCCGTCGTGGCGCGCATCGCGTACCTCGAGCGCGGCAACGACGCGTTCTGGCAGATGCACGACCGGATCTTCGACAACCAGTCGTCGCTCTCCACGGACAGCCTCGTCGCCATGGCGGCCGACGCCGGGATCGGCTCCGGCGCGCTCGAGACCTTCCGCGCCGAAGCCGAGGCGAGGGTCGACCGCGCCATCGCCGAGTCGCAGGCGCTCGCGATCAACGGCACGCCCGCCTTCTACATCGACGGCCAGCTGATCAGCGGCGCGCAGAAGCTCGAGAAGTTCGTCGCGGTGATCGACGCGCACCTCGCGAAGGCCAAGGAGCTCACGGCGCAGGGCGTCGCGCCGGGCGACCTCTACGCCGCGCTCGTGAAGGCGTTCTGGGAGGCGCCGGTCGCCGAGGAGCCGGAGCCCGAGCCGCCGATCGATCCCACCGTGTGGGAGGCGCAAGTCGGAGCCGCACCGGTGCGCGGTCCGAAGAACGCGCTCGTCACGCTCGTCACCTTCGCCGACTTTCAGTGCCCGTTCTGCAAGCGACTCGCGACCACGCTCGCGCAGCTCGAGAAGGAGTACCCGGGCAAGCTGCGCTTCGTCTTCAAGGACAAACCGCTCTCCTTCCACGACCAAGCGATGCCGGCCGCGCACGCCGCGCGCGAGATCCGCAAGCAGAAGGGCGACGACGCGTTCTGGAAGTTTCACGACGCGGTGCTCGCCGCGCCGGCCAAGCTGACCGACGGCGATCTCGAGACGTACGCCGCGGCGATCCCCGGCGTCGACGTCAAGAAGGTGCGCGCCGCGATCGACGCGCAGCGGTACGACGGAGACATCGACAAGGACGTCGAGCAGGCCGAGCTGCTCGAGGTCAGCGGCACGCCGCACACCTTCGTGAACGGTCGGTCGCTGAGCGGCTCGCAGCCCCTCGCCAAGTGGAAGCTGCTCGTCGACGAGGAGCTCGCGAAGGCCGAGGCGAAGGTCAAGGCCGGCACCGCGCCCGAGAAGCTCTACGAGGAGACGATCAAGGGCGGCAAGATGCTCCGCCCGCTCGACCTCAAGGTGCCTGCCGACGCGCCGTTTCGCGGCGGCGCGAAGGCGAAGGTCGTCCTCCAGGTGTTCTCGGAGTTCCAGTGCCCGTTCTGCCGCCGCTTCGCGCGCGTGGTGCCCGACGCGACCGACACCGGCACGCTCGAGCGGCTCGAGAAGCGCTACGGCGACAAGATCAAGATCGTGTGGCGCGACTTCCCGCTCGGCTTCCACCCCCGCGCGCGCGCGGCCGCGGCGTTCGCCCGCGAGGCCAAGAAGCAGAAGGGCCTCGCCACGTTCTGGAAGGTGCACGACGAGCTGTTCGACCTCGCGGGCGTGCTCGACGACGAGAAGCTCGAGGAGCTCGCCAAGCGCCACGGCATCGACTGGGTCAAGGCCAGGGCCGCGATCGCCAGCGGTGTCCACGACGCCGCGATCGACGCCGATCAGCAGGCCGGCACGGCGGCCGGGGTGACCGGAACGCCCGCCACGTTCGTCAACGGCCGCTTGGTCTCCGGGGCGCAGCCCGACAGCGCGTACATCAAGCTGATCGATCGCGCGCTCGCGAAGAAATAGCGAGCAGCGCCGCGGGGAGGATCAGCACTGCGGCGAGCAAGCACGCGATCTCGCCCATCACCGCCACGACCCCCAGGCTGCGTACGGCCTGGTTGATCGAGCGAACGAGCGCGAGGTAGCCGACGATCGTGGTGAGGCTCGCGAGGACCACCGCGCCGCCGGTGTTGCGGAGGGCCTTCGCGACGCTCCCGGACGTGTGGTAGCGCTGCATCACGTTGACGGCGTAGTCCGCGCCGATCCCGAAGGTGATCGGCAGCGCGAGGAAGTTCAGGAAGTTGATCGTGGTGTGGGTGAGCGCGAGGTACGCGCCGGTCCACGCGATCCCCACCGCGAGCGCGCCGAGCACCCACGCCGCGCCGCCGGCGCGACGGAAGGTGAGCAGCACCGCGATGATGGTCAGCGCGAGGGAGGCGGCGACGGCGCGCGGGACGTCGCTGATGATCGCCCGCAGCATGTCCGCGAAGATCACCGCGCGGCCCGAGCCGTGGAGCACCTCTCCGTTGGGCAAGCGCGTCTCGCGGAAGGCATCGGCCCACAGCAAGAGATAGTGCAGGTCGTCCTCGTCCTTGCCCTCGACCGGCTCGACGTAGACCAGGCGCCCGCGGGTGCCGTCCTTCTCGGTGAACGGGCGCGCGAGATCCTCGGGCAGCTCGGCGAGCCCGAAGACCTTGAGGTCCTTGGGCGGTACGTAGACCGCGAGCCTGTTCCAGTCTGCGTCCTTGATGAAGCCCTTGTCGCGGGCGCGGTGCAGCTTGTCGCGAATGGCCGCGAGGAGCGGGAGCTTGGCCTCCTGCTCGAGCGGGACGAAGTCGGTGAGCGCGTGCACGGCCGCGAAGGGCTTCTTGTCCGCGGGCGCCGCGTCGCGCTTCTTCTCGAGCTCGCGCTGGAGCGGCGCGATCTGGTCGAGGCGGTCGACGAGGAGGACCATGCCGCCCTCGGTCTTGCTGCCGATGATCGACTTCGAGACGTCCGAGACGCGGTAGATGTCGGAGCTCTGGCCGCGGTCGACCTGCGTGCGGCGGAGGTCGTACTCCATCGGGTCCGACTTCGCCCAACGCACCAGCATGAAGAACCCGATCAGCGAGGTGATCACTCCGAGCGCGGTGAGCACGCGCGGCATGCGCGGAACCAGAAACGCGAACGGCGCGTCGTAGCGCGAGCCGCCCGCGCGGAGCTTGCCGACGAAGCTCGTGCGGTCGTCCGCCACGAAGGGCGAGTAGCGCTCGGTGAGCACGAGGAGCGCCGGGGTGAGCGCGTAGGTGGCGAGCCAGCAGAGGAGCATCCCGCTCGCGCCGATCGCCGCGAAGTGCTTGAAGCCGCGGAACTCGGTGACGGCGAGCGACGCGTAGGCAGCCCCCGCGGCGATCGCGGCGGCGAGCGTCGGAAGCCACGTCTCGCGGTGCGCGGTGGCGATCGCCAGCTCGACGCTCTCGCCCTCGCGCCGCGCCTCGAGGTAGCGCGACATGTACATGATGCCGCAGTTGATCCCGTTGCCGGCGACGATGCTGAAGAGGAAGCCGGTCGCCACGTTGAGGTGGCCGATCAGCAGATAGGTGACGCCGAACGTCCAGGCGAGGCCGGTCGCGATCGTCACCCCCATGGTGATCAGCGCGCGAACGCGCACGTAGAACAGGAACACCACGAGGAGCACCAGGCCGACGCCCATCGCCCCGACGCTGGCGAGGTCGTCGCGGACGATGCCGTACTCGTAGAGGCTCGTGACCAGGTCGCCGGCGTAGCCGAGCTTCACCGCGGAGTAGCGCGGCTCGCGCGCGACCGCGGCGCAGACGTCCTGCACGCGGCGGAGCGTCTCGCGTTGGAGGTCGAGGTCGCCGCTCTGCGCGGTGGAACGGACGAGCACGACGAGCTGCTTGCCGTCCCGGGACTCGTAGTAGCCGTCGGGGAAGCGCTGCTCGAAGTCGCGCGCGGACAGGCGACCGGTGTCGCCGAGGAACCGCTTCTCGAGCGTCTCGGCGTCGAGCTTGGTCTTCGGCTCGTCGTCGTCGAGGTTGGCGCCCATCTGCTTGCCGACCTCGTGGTCCCACGCATCCTCGATGTCCTGCTGGAGCGTCTTCAGCTGCTCGACGGTCGTGAACATGCCGGCGCGCGCGAGCAGGAAGGCGCGCGCGGTCTGCACGCCGTCGTCTGCCGAGACGACCCACGGGGCGCCGACCGCTCGCAGCCGCGGCACCAGCTCGTCGCCCATCGCGCGGAGGGCGGCGCGATCGGGGCCCTCGAGGAGGACGAAGATGCGCGAGCTCGCCGACGTGCGCTCCGCGATGCGGTGCAGCTCGACGACGCTCGGCTTGTTCTGCGGGAGGAGCTGGTCGAACTTGGTGCGGAGCTCGAGCCGCGAGGCGAGGAGCGAGGCGAGCGCGGTGATGAGCGCGCACGCGGCGAACGGAACCCACGGTCTCCGTACCTGCAGGAGACCGAGCCGGAGGAGGAGAGCCTCGAACCGCGCGCCGATCACGGGCGCCTCTTAGCGGATCGCGGCGCGCGCGCGCGGAAAATTACACGACGGGGCGGCGCGGGCCGGTGAGCAGCACGAGGAGGCCGGCGAGCGCGCTGACCGTCGACGCGGCGAGGATGCCGACCTTGGCGAGCTCATGCAGCGCCGGCTCCGCCTCGAACGCCAGCCCGGAGATGAAGAGCGACATGGTGAAGCCGATGCCGGCGAGCAGGGAGATCCCGTAGACCTCGCGCCAGGTCGCGCCCTCGGGCTTGGGCGATATGCGGAGCGTGACCGCGAGCCAGGTGAAGAGGAACACGCCGATCTGCTTGCCGAAGAAGAGCCCGAGCGCCACGCCGACGGAGCTCGGAGCGACGAGCCCCTTCGGCGTGGTGCCGTGGAACGAAATGCCCGCGTTGGCGAGGGCGAAGAGCGGGATGATCACGAAGCTCACCGGCGCGTTGAGCCCGTGGCTGATTCGGTTGAGCGGCGGCTGCACGTCCTCGAGGTGCTTCTCGATCGCGCGGAGCGCGGCGTGGCCCTCGTCGTCGTCGTCCTCGTCGCCGGTGATCGCGGTGCGCAGGTGATCGACCTCGCGTTCGAGCTGCTCGAGCACGTCCTTCGGGTGCTTCGTCGCGCGCGCCGGGATGCACATGCCGGCCACGACTCCCGCGATCGTGGCGTGGATGCCGGAGCGATAGACGACGTACCAGAGCGCCAGCCCGACGAGCAGGTAGGGATAGGGCGAGCGGACGCCGAACAGGTTGAGCAACACCAGGACGAGCGTGATCGCGCCGGCGATGGCCAGGAAGGCGAGCTGCACGGACTTGCCGTAGAACAGAGCGATCACCAGGATCGCGCCGAGGTCGTCGAAGATCGCGAGGGCGGTGAGCAGGACGGCGAGCGAGGGCGCCACACGGCCACGCACGACGGCGATGCAGCCGAGGGCGAACGCGATGTCGGTCGCCATGGGGATGCCCCAGCCGGCGCGCCCCGGGCCCTCCCTGTTGAACGCGAAATAGATCGCGGCTGGCACGAGCATGCCGCCGAGCGCGGAGATGGCCGGGAGGATCGCGCGACGGAAGCTCCGCAGCTCGCCGACGACGAGCTCGCGCTTGATCTCCATGCCGACGAGGAAGAAGAACACGGCCATCAGGCCGTCGTTGATCCACTCGTGGATCGGCCAGAGCAGCCGCACGTCGCCGACCTGCACTGCGAGCCGCTCGGCGAAGATGCGGTGGTGCACGTGGGCGTAGCGGGAGTTGGCCCACACCATCGCGACGACGGTCGCGAGCAGGAGCACGATGCCGCTCGCCGACGACGTCCGGAGGAACCGCTGGAAGGGGCGGATCACCACCAGGAGCGCCTTGGGCAGCGGCAGCGGCGTGGCGCGATCCATCGGTCTCCGCCCGAATATCACGATGTGCTATGAAACGTCTGAATGCTTGCTAGGGTCGCGGGTGTAGCAATTTGCCTCTCGCTCGCCGCCTGTGGCGCGAGCCAGGCGACGAGCCCCAAATCCGCGCTCCGCGCCTACGCCGACGCGCTGGCCGACGGCCGCGCCGACGAGGCGTGGACGATGCTCTCCGACGACACCAAGAAGACGATCACCAAGGAGCGCTTCCGCGAGATCGTGAAGCGCAACCGCGACGAGGCGCTCGAGATCGGCAAAACGCTCGCGCGCGACCCGGGCGATCCCTACGTCACCGCGAAGATCCCCCTCAAGAACGGCGACGTGGTCACGCTCGTCTACGAAGAGGGCCGGTGGCGCGTCGACGGCGCGGCGCTCGACTTCTACTCGCAGGCCACCCCGCGCCAGGCGATCGTCGGCTTCATCCGCGCGTTCAAGAAGCGCCGCTGGGACGTGCTCCTCAAGTACACGCCGGACTCCCACAAAGACGGCCTCTCCGCCGACCGCCTCGCGCAGGCCTGGGGCGAGGGCAAGCCCGAGGGCGACTCGCTCAAGATGCGCCTCGAGGAGATCGAGCAAGCGCTGCCCACGGCGCAGATCGAGGAGACGGGCGACCGCGCCACGCTCGTGAGCCCGGGCGGCTCCACCAGCGTCACCTTCCTCCGCGAGCACGGCGCGTGGAAGGTCGAGGACGTGCACTGATCCGCGGGAAGCGCGGCTACTGCGACTTGGGGAGCTGGAGCACGATCTCGCTCTTGCGCACGAGGCCGAGCTCCTGACGCGCGACCTTCTCGACCGTGGCGAGGTCGTCCTTGAGGAGCTTCACCTGGTTGCGCAGCCGCGCGATCTCGCGCTCGGCCGAGCGGTTCTCGGCCTCGACCTGCTCCAGATCGCGCTCGAGCGAGCGCAGGCGCGGGAGACCCTGCGGCTCGAACACCAGCACCGGCACGCCGATCACGGCGATCGCGAGGATGCCGAGGGGCAGGGCGTCGCGCGCGGCCGAGGACATCCGCTCCCACAGCCGCGTGCGCGCGGTCGTATCGCGCCGCTCGGGGGCTCTACGGGCCGGGCTCTGCGCGCGGACATTCATCGCGCGGCGACCATGGCATAGGTCGCCGCCGAACAGGGAATTTCACGCGAGCGCGAAGCCGAATTCGGAGCCGGGGCGCAGCCGCGCGAGGGCATCGCGGCTCTGCCGTGGCAGGACGGCGACGACCGGATAGCCGCCCGTCGTCGGACCGTCGGGGCCGATCACGATGGGCGCGCCGCTCGGCGGGACTTGGAGCGCGCCGGGGACGATCGGGCGCGAGAGGCGCTCGGGCAGGGTGGGCACGCGGCCGACGAGGCGGGTGCCGGTCCGATCGGAGCGCGGGTCGATGGTGAAGGTCTCGGAGGTGAGCGCGGCCAGGACCTCGGCCGGCGCATCGAACGTGGCAACCATCGGGAGCCGCGACCGTAAGGGAGCGGGTAGCGCCGGAACATCCTGACCACCCGCTCGCTGACGCACGCGGCTCCCCACGGGGATTTGGTCGCCGGGGCGGAGGGGGCGGCCCTCGAGGCCGCCGAGGCCTGCGCTCACCAGGGTCGCGCGCGAGCCGAGGACGAGGGGGACGTCGAGCCCGCCGGCGACGGCCAGGTAGCGAACCGCGCGCTCGATGCGGGCGATCTCGAACGCGCCGTCCACGCGCGACCGCTCGCCGTCGATCGCGATCTCGCCGGTGAAGCGGAACCGCGCGGAGTGGAGCGGGATCTCGATCGCGACGTCGGCGCCGACGGCGGCGACGGTGCGCGCGAAGGTCTCGTGATCGAGCGGCCCGCTCGCCGGCACGCCCTCGTGCGCGTGGCCGAAGCGCCCCGCGTCCTGGATCGTCACCAGCGGCCCGACGCGCTCGACGATCAACATGGCTCGAAGCGGACGCGATCGCCGACCGCGAAGAGGCAGGGGGGAGAGCGGAGCGGATCGAAGGGCTTGGCGTCCACGGCGCGCGCGATGAGGTTCCAGCCGCCGGGCGAGGGGAGCGGGTAGATCGCCGTCCGCGCGCCGGCGATCCCGATCGAGAGCGCCTCGACCCGCGGGCGCGGCGACGCGCGGCGCGGCCGCGCGAGCACCGGATCGACGCCG
>JALHOE010000307.1 GCA_022843175.1 Deltaproteobacteria bacterium | reverse complement strand
CAGCGCCTCGCGCGCGGCGTCGGCGAACAGGCGGACGAGCGCGCCGTCCCCGCCGTGCTTGTTGATCGCCGCGACCAGGGCTTCGACCGCCGCGGGCTCGATCGCGCGCAGCGACGCGAGCGCCGCGTCGTCGTCGGGCTGCTTGCCGAGCGCCTCGGTCATCAGCGTGCGGCACCTGCGCACCGTCGCGAGCGTGCGCTCCTCGCCGATCGAGCCGAGCGCCTCCATCCACGAGCCGCCGCTGAAGCACCCGAACGCCGCGTTCTCCCAGCGGGTCGCGCGCCGCACCTCCTCGTCGCCCGCCGAGCTCGACGCCACGACCGAGGGCTTCGGCACCGGCGTCGACGCGGACGCGCTCGTCGGGTGCCGCTCCAGCCGCGGTCCGCCGCCGCACGCCGCGCCGAGCGCGAGCGCGAAGAGCACGGTCGCCAACGCACGCATCGGACGTTCGATGCGGATCAGCCGGGAACGACGCGGAACCTCCGCGTGACCCAGGACACTCCTCCGCGGCTGTCGCGGATGACGATCCACATCGTCTGGTCGCCGAGCTTCTCGCGACGGCCGGCGAAGCGCGTCTTCGGATCCTCGGCGCGCTTGACGTCGTATTCGAAGAGTCCCTCGGTGACGTAGTACTGGATGACGACCTGCTCCTCGAACGTCGCCCCGAGCTCGTCCTTGCCGGACTGCTTGAAGGGTTGGGCGAGTTGGAGCGTGATGTCGTGCTTGGGATCTCCGCAGCGATCGAACCGCGCCTCGCCGGAGTCGCAGACGGCCTGCACGTCCTTCACCTCGGCGGGATCCCACGGCTTGCCGTCGAACAGCACGGCGTCGATCCGCGGGTCGGTGTTCTCCTCGGCGGCGCGGAGGAACAAGCGCTTGATGCCGATGGTGAACTGGTCGCTGCCGAGCGGTTTGCCGTCGGCGCCGATGCACTGGATCGGGAGCGCGTTGCGCAGACCGCCGGAGCCGAACGCGGTGTCGAGCTGCAGCTTGCCGGGGCAGGCGAAGAAGATCACGCCGACCGAGGCCCCGGCGCGCGCCTCGGCGGGCAACGAGGAGAGCGCGTCCGCGGGGACCTTCACGCGGAACAGGGTGCGCGGATCGGACGCGGGATCGCTCGCGAGCTCGTTGCCCTCGAACGTCTTGGCGATCGCCCCCGGACGCTGCCGGACGTTGTTGATGAAGAACTGCCCGCGCTGGTCGGGCGGCAGCTTGCCGATGTCCGCGGCGAGCTTCTGGAAGCAGCCGAACACCGAGGTCGACGGCGGGTTCACGCACGTCGACCACATCCACTCGCGCGGCGCGTTCTTCGGGTCGTGCCACAACAGCTCGAGCTGCACCTCGTCTCCGGGGTGCGCGTAGCTGCCGGGGATTTCGCACTTCGTCTTGCCGAGCTTCGGCGGGAGGCCGGGCCGCGCGTCGGCCGCCGGGACGAGCCCGACGTCGCAGGTGTCGCTCTGCACCACCCGCGTGGCGCGCATCGCGATCGTGCGGAACGAGGTGATGCGCGACGCCGGGTCGGGATCGCCACCGCACGCGACGAGCGCGAGCAGGGACAGGCCGATGATCCGAGTGGTGGTGCTCACAGCTCACCTCGCACGCCGATCACCGGGAGGATCGGGAGCCCGGTGACGATCTGTTGTTGGGTGTAGTTGTAGTTGTAGCTCACGCCCTCGGGGTTCTGCCGGTAGTAGACGTTGAGCACGTCGAGGTACGCGGAGAACGACCAGTGCGAGAACTTCCACACCTTGTCGATACGCATGTCGAGCTGGTGGAACGCGGGCAGCCGCGACCCGAACGGCGGCACCTGCGGGATCGGCGCGTAGGCGCCGGCGTCGAAGTCGTACACGCCACCGATGTTCGGGGTGTACATGCGGCCGCTCACGTAGCGCCAGCGGAGCCCGGCCTCCCAGCCCTTGCCGAGCTGATAGCTGCCGATCGCGGTGAGGATGTGGGTCTGGTCCCAGATGAACAGCGTCATCGGGTCCTCGGGGCGCAGGCGCCGCTCGGCGCGCGACAGCGTGTACGCGATCCACCCGAAGAAGCGGTTGTCGCGCTTGTAGCGGAGCAGCACCTCGACGCCGAAGACGCGGCCGTCGCCGTTGTTGTTGTAGGTGATGCCGCCGGCCGTCGTGGTCTCGGTCGCGGTGCGCCCGATGAGCCGCTGGAGGTCTTTGTAGAAGCCCTCGACCGAGAGATCGACCTGCTTGGTGAACTCCTGCTCGAAGCCCGCCGCGTAGTGCGTGGCGCGCGAGGCGCCGAGGCCGGTCGTGCCGAACGGCGCGATGCTCTCCTGCGGCTGCGGTGGCTGGTGATACACGCCGGCGCCGCCCTTGAGGGTGGTGCGGGGGAACCCCTGCACGACGTCGTAGCGCACGGCGAAGCGCGGGCCGATGTTCCAGCTCTGCGTGTCGCGGAACCAATCGACGCGGACGCCGGGCAGGAGCTTGAGGCCCTTGATCGGCTGGAGGTCGAGCATCCAGTAGAACGCGGGGCGATACAGCGAGGCCGACCCAACGATCTCCCGCGGCGGCCGGCCGAAGAACGGTCCCGGGGTCTGGCCCGGCTCGGGCGGCGGCGGCGCGCGGACGGTGACGTCGAAGGCGGTATGGAGGAAGTCCATGCCCGCGATCACCGACGCGTCCTTGTTGATCTTCGCGCGGACGTCGGAGCGCCAGGAGATCGGGTAGCTATCGAGCTTGAACTTGAGATCGCCGAGCGAGAACGAGATGTAGTCCGAGCCGTAGGCCGCGGTGTTCGTCCAATTCACGGTGTCGCTGAAGCGGTGCTCGACGCGGCCCTGCACGCGCCAGAAGCCGGTGGTCGCGGCGATGTCGCCGCCGGCGGTGGGGTCGCTCGCGGACGGCGTGTTGAGGGTGATCGCCAAGCGGTCGTTGGAGCCGAAGAACAAGAGGCGCGCGGTCGTCTTCTCGGTGACGTCGCGCTCGATCATCATCTGCCAGTCGTAATAGACCGGCGCGGTGGACACGCCGGCGCCCGCCGCGGTGAGCACCGGGCCGAGCCACGCGTCGACCCACGAACGACGGCCCGCGATCGCGACGCGCGTCTTCTTGTCGATCGGTCCCTCGGCGATGAACCGGCCGTCGATGAGATCGAACTGCAGGAGCCCGTGGAACTTGTCCTTCTTGGGGGAGCGGACGCCGACGTCGATGATGCCGCCGGTGACGCGGCCGTACTCGGGGCCGAAGTTGCCGGGGCGGAAGTCGATCCGCTCGATCATCTCGCTCGGGATCACCGAGGAGAGACCGCCGAAGTGGTAGACGATCGGCACCAGCGTGCCGTCGATGAAGATGTTCGACTCCTGCGGCGCCGACCCGCGGATGATGAGGATGCCGGCGAGGCCCGGGGCGCGCGCGACGCCGGGGAGGTTCTGCACCGCCTTGAGCGCGTCGCCGTTGGTGCCGGGGATGCGGGTGATCTCTTTGTTGTCGAGGACGTGGACCGTGACCTCGCGCGGCGGGCGCTCGCCCTTGACCTCGATGTCGACGGCCTCGCCGGTGAGCCGCGGGCGATAGACGACGCTGATGCGCTTGTTCTCGAGGACCGTCTCCTCGGCGTCGAACGGGACGAAGCCGACCGCCTCGACGCGCACCTTGTATTTGCCCGGGAGCAGCTTGTCGAAGGTGAACGCGCCCTTGGCGTCGGTCATCGCCGACTGCGTCTTGCCGTCGGGGCTCGCGATCGTGACCTTGGCGCCGCCGAGGAGATCGTCGGCGGGCGTGCGCAGCGTCCCGGTGAAGCTGCCGACCTTCGCGACGTCCTCGGGGGTGTCGGTCTTGTCGGGCTCCTTGGGGACGTCCTTGAAGTCGAAGGTGAAGCGGTAGGGGATCTTCGAGGGGATCGCCTTGCCGTCGAGCGTGGCCGGCTCGAACTCGAGCTTGGCGGCGGCCTCGAGCGACGCGGCGTCGAAGTCCGCGCCGCCGCTCTCCTCGACCTTCGCGTTGGTGACCTTGCCGGTCGCGTCGATCGTGAGCTCGAGCTTCACGACCGCCTTCTCGCCCTTGGCGAGCTTCTCGGGCGGATAGACCGGCTCGACCTTCGTCTTGATCTTCGGCGGTACGGGGGCGGGCTTCGCGGCGGGACCGGGGAGCGTCTTGCCGGTGTCCTGCGCGCGCGCCGCGCTGGCCGCGAGCGACCCGGCGAGGAGCATCGCGGCGAACATCCCGCCACGCGGGCGCACAAAGCGAAGCATGGGCGAACCCCACCGATGCCGAAACCGCGCAGGGGGCGCAAACAGAAACGGGCTGGACGGCGCTCCCCCCATGAGAAACGCTTGTTTCGTGGGCAAGCGCAGGCCGCTCGAAGCCGTTCGCGTCGTGCGCGACCGTGTCGTCAAAGACGCGGCGCGCTCGCTCACCGACGCCGAGCGCCGCGAACAGGCGGCGCGGGCGGCGGCCGAGGCTGCCCGCGAGGCAGAAGCTTCGACACGCACCCGAGCGCGCGACGCGCTCGACGCGGAGGGGCGCGCCGTGAGCACCGCAGGCGATCTCGCCCAGCTCGCGGCGTTCGCCGCCGGCCAAGCGATGGCGATCGACCGCGCCAAGAGTCTGGCCGACGACGCGGCGACGCGCGCGCGCGAATCCGCGGCGAAGGTCTCCGAGGCACGCGGCGAGCTCGTGTCGGCGCGCGTCGCGCTCGACGTCGTCGAGAAGCATCAGGCCGAAGCCCGGGCCCGCGACGATCGCGCGCGCGATCGTCAGACCGAGGAGCTCGCCGAGGACGCCTTCGCCTCAAGGTTCAAGCGCCGAACCTAGCGCTCCGGCTCCCCCGGAATAGGGGACCGTCTGCAGGGCGTTTCGCGTCGGCAGCCCCGTCGCCCTATAGTCCCGCCGTGCGCGCCCTCCATCCCCTCTTGTTCGTCGCGTGCGCGACGATGGCCTGCGAGGTCGGGAGCTGCGGCGGCGTGCACAAGCCGCCGCCCACCACGACGGCCGCGGCCTCCGCGTCGTCGGCCCCGCCGATGGCGTCGGCGTCGGCCAAGCCCGTGCCGCCGGGCGCCTTCGACCTCGCCGCGGTGACCTCGCTCACGTCGACGCCGCCGCTCGCCGAGGTGCACAAAGCGATGCTCGCGAAGGAGCCGCGCGTCGCGGCCGACGCGCTCAAGCCCGCGATCGACAAGCTGCCGAGCGCCGATCGCGATCGGGCCGCGTTCCTCCTCGGCCGCCTCCTCCAGCAGGCGAAGGACGAGGACGCCGCCGATGCCGCCTACGCGCTCGTGTCGGCGAGCTCGCCGCTGCGTGTCCACGCCTCGCTCCGGCGCGCGGTCATCGCCGCCAAGAAGGGCAAGCCGGACGACGCGCTCGCGCGCCTCGCCGAGGTGCCCGACGCGCCGCCGCTCACGGTCGATCGTCACATCGCCCTCGGCGACGCGCTCGCGGCCAAGGGCGACCACGGCGGCGCGGCCGACGCCTACGCCGCCGAGAAGAAGGGGCCGCGCGCCAACGAAACCGCCATCCGGTGGGCCGAGGAGGTCGCCGCGGCCAACCGCACGACCGACGCGCTCGAGGCCGCCAAGGCCGCGCGCCGCGTGCGCTTCGAGCACCCCACGTCCTCGCTCGCACCGCGCGCCGAAGAGGCCGAGAAGAAGTGCCGCGCGCTCCTCCCCGCAGCGCAGGCCGCGACGCTCGGTCCGCCGACCCGCGCCGAAGAGGCGCAGAGCGCCCAGGCGTACTTGGACGCGAGCAAGCCCAAGGAGTCGCTGCCGATCGCGCAGAAGGTCGTCGCCGCCGAGAAGAAGGGCACCGACACCTGGTGCCGCGCGCAGTCGATCGTCGCGCGCAGCCACGAGCGCCTCCGCGAGCGCAGCAAGGCGAGCGACGCGTACGGCGAGCTCGTCGCCGCCTGCACCGACGAGGCGGTCCGGGCGTCCGCGCTCTACGACGGCGCCAAGGCGGCCCTCTCCGCCAAGCTGCCCGACGTCGCCCGCGCGCGCTTCGCGACGATCGAGAAGGACTATCCGAAGCATCGGCTCGCCGATGACGCGCGTCTGCGCGGCGCGCTCGTCGCGATCGAAGCGGGCGACCTGGCCAAGGGCGAGGCGATGCTCACCGCGCTGCCCGACGACTACCCCGCGGGCGACATGCGCACCGAGGCGCTGTTCCGCCTCGCGCTGCCGCGCATGAAGAAGGGCGACTGGGCCGGCGCCATCCCCTACCTCGAGAAGTCGCTCGGCATCGCGCCGCGCGAGGATGGCTACTTCGTCGCCGGGCGCGCGCTCTACTTCCTCGGCCGCGCGAAGCTCGAGACCGGCGCGGTGGCCGACGGCGTCGCCAAGCTGCGCGAGGTGATCGCGCGCGAGCCGCTCACGTTCGCGTCCGCGATGGCCTACGCGCGCCTCGCCGCGCGCTCCAAGGAGGACGCCGAGGCTGCCAAGAAGGCGCTCGACGACGGCATCGCGTTCGAGCCAGCCGGCGCGCTGTTCGACCCCGCGCGCGCCGAGACCAGGACCGACGCGTTCGCGCGCGGCGTCGAGCTCGCCCGCGTCGGCGAGATCGAGCTCGCGCGCAAGGAGCTCGCAGCCGCCGGCCTCCTCGAGAACGCGGCGACCGATCCCGAGGCCCAGTGGCTCGTCGCGGCGATCTTCGCGCGCGTCGGCGACGCGCGGGCGAGTCACGGGTTTCCGCGCGCGCGCCTCACCGATTGGGTCCGTCACTTTCCCGGTGGCAAATGGCGGGCGGCGTGGGAGCTCGCGTTCCCGCGCGCGTTCTCCGAGCTCGTCGACGCCGCGAGCGCCAAGGAGTCGGTGCCGTCGACGCTGGTTTGGGCGGTCATGCGCGAGGAGTCCGCGTTCGACCCCGAGGCGGTGTCGCCGAGCGCCGCGTACGGGCTGCTCCAGCTGATCCTCCCGACGGCCAGCGCGTACGGAAAGAAGCTCTCGCTCCCGAGCGACGCCCACGCGCTCGTCCGCCCGGACATCAACATCCCCCTCGGCACCGCCTACCTCAAGAAGCTCCGCAACGAGTTCCCGGCCAACCCCGGCCTGGCCGTTCCCTCGTACAACGCGGGGGAGGGCGCGACCCACCGGTGGCTCTCCCCGCCGCTCGCGGACTCCTTCGATTTGTGGGTCGAATCGATCCCCTACGACGAGACGCGCAAGTACACCAAGCGGGTCCTCGCGAGCTACTGGAGCTACATCGCGCTGTATGAGCCCGCCCGCCTCGACGCCGAGCTCCGCGCCGCCGCGGGCAAGTAGGCTTTCTCGAAGCAACTTGACGCCGCGCGCAACCGGCGTTTCGCTGTGCGTCAGAGGCCTCCCCTACCGAGGCCGGGAGGGCTCGTGCAAGCGCAGGGAGACAACCCGCCCTCAGGCGATCGCAAGCGAATCGTAAAGCGGTATTCCAACCGCAAGCTCTACGACACGCGCGAAAGTCGCTACGTCACACTCCTCCAGATCGCGGAGATGGTCCGCGCCGGCGAGGAAGTGCAAATCATCGACAACGCGACGAAGGACGACCTCACCGAGGTCACCCTCGCGCAGATCATCTACGAGGAGCAGAAGCAGCACAGCCGCTCGGTGCCGCTGCAGACGCTGCGCGATCTGATCCACCAGCGCGGTGAGAAGCTGATGTCCCAGCTGCGCGAGGGTCCGCTCGGCCGGCTTCTCCCCAACGAGAACGAGAAAGGCGAAGGCGAGCAGCCCGTGAGCGAGCCCGACGAGCATTCCACGTACGGCGGCACCCCCGCCAAGGACGACAAAGAGAAGAAGGGCCTCATCGACCAGTCCCGCGAGGCGCTCGAGGCGCTCCAGGGCCGGATCGACGAGCGCGTTCGCTCCGCGCTGACGAGCTTCTCGCCGTTCCAGCAGATGCAGGCCGAGGTCTCCCGGCTCAAGGAGCGAATCGAAGAGCTCGAGCAAAAGCTCGAGAAGAAGAACAAGGGCGACAAGGGCTGAGCTCGGAGCACACCGCAAGCGGAGCGCCCGGGACAACGCGTCCCCGGACAATCCCCGGCGCGGTGTTTAACCTCGGGAACATCCCGGCGCCTCCGCCGGTTCCAACCCCGAATGCTCGACCGCTCGGCTTATTCGCCCAAGGAGTTCGAGGCGCTGGTCCTCAGCCAGCTCGACGGCATGTACGCCGTCGCCCGTCGCCTCACCCGCGACCCGCACACCGCCGAGGACCTGGTCCACGACGCCACGCTCAAGGCGCTCAAGGCGCGCGGGCAGTTCGAGCCGGGCACCAACCTGCGGGCGTGGATGCTCCGCATCCTCACCAACACGTTCATCAACAGCTACCGCCGCGGTGGCCTCGAGCGCACCACCTTCGAGGGCGCGCACGACGCGGAGGATCCGGTCGTCGACGGGTGGCTCTCTGCGGCCACCATGCGCTCGATGCGCGAGCCCGAGGAAGAAGCCCTTCGCCCGGTGCTCCGCGCCGAGCTCTCCCGCGCGATCGACGAGCTCCCCGACGACTTCCGTGTCGCCATTGTGCTTTGCGACGTCGAAGAGCTCTCGTACAAAGAGATCGCCGAGTCGATGGGCACCCCGATCGGCACCGTCATGTCCCGCATCCACCGCGCTCGAAAGATTCTGCAGGAGCGCTTGCACAAGCACGCGGTCGCTGCCGGCATCATCAGCGAGAAGCCGGCCGACAACGTCGTTCCGCTCAAGCGCAAGGAGGCCCGCGGATGAGCGCGCCGAGCTGTCACGAGCTGGAGCGCGCGCTCGACGCCTACGTCGACGGCGAGCTCGATGCCTCGCACGTCCTCGAGGTCGACTCCCACCTCACCGCCTGCGTGCCATGCAGCGAGCGGGTCGGGCTGCACCGCGCGGTCAAGCGCTCGATCCGCGTCGACGCGCAAGCCGCCGTCGTGCCGGCCTCGCTGCGCGCGCGCATCGAGCGCAGCGCCGCCGCGCTTCATCCGGTCGAGCCCGCGCCGCGCGT
>JALHOE010000306.1 GCA_022843175.1 Deltaproteobacteria bacterium | reverse complement strand
CCGCCCGCTCCGCGACGGCGACGCGCTCGTCCTCGCGCCCACGGTCGCGCGCGCCGGCTGGGGCGGCGTGGACGTCGCCGCGGCGGCGCGCGAGATCGGCCGCGATCCGGCGCTCGTCGAGCACCTCACCCGCGTCGCGCGGTTCGAGCACGGTTCGGTCGCCGCGTTCGCCTCCGTCTCGCTCGACCTGCTCTCGCTCGGCGCGCCGTCGGAGCTGGTCGAGGCCGCGCACGTCGCCGCGCTCGACGAGATCCGGCACGCGCGGGCGTGCTTCTCGCTGATCGAGGCGCTCACCGGCGAGCCGATCGGCCCGGGGCCGATGACGCTGCCCCCGCGCAAGCCGGCCGACGCCGAGCGGATCCTCGTCGAGACGGTCGTCGAGGGCTGCGTCGGCGAGACGCTCGGGAGCCTGGTCTTCGAGGAGGCCGCGCGCCGCGCCACCTCGCCCGCCCTCTCGACGATCTACAGGACCATCGCCGAGGAGGAGGCGAACCACGCGGCGCTCGCCTTCCGCATCGCGCGGTTCCTCATCGCCAGCGACCCGCGCCTCGCCGAGGTGGCCCTCTCTGCCGCCGTGCGCGCGACCCGCGAGGCGACGGCCGGCGTTCTCGACGTCGAGACAGCGCAAGAGATCCTCGACCGCGGCTTCGACGAGGTCGTGATGCCGACCCTCATCGCAGTGGCGGCGTGATGGACGTGCGCGTTCGTCTGCTCGTCGCGCTCTCGCTCACCTGCGCGTCCCTGCCGCTCGCCTGCAGGAAGCGCGACGAAGCGTCGCCGGTCGACGGCGAGGGCGAGAAGAAGAAGCCGAAGCCCGCGCCGAAGACGAAGAAGGAGTGGAAGGTCGACGACGACGATGGCTCGAGCTGCCCGAGCGAGACCTTCTGCACGACCGATCCCGAGATCATCGACGCGGACGACAAGACCGCGCTGCACAAGGCGTGCGGCGCGTCGGCCAGGGTGCCGGCGGGCCTCGCGGCGGCAGCCAAGTACGTGAGGGCCTTCGCGTCGCTCAACACCGTCGTCACCAAGAAGCAGCGCGAAGAGCAGCCGGACGCGTGCTGCTACACCTACCGCACCGGCTCGTGCGGCAAGGGACGCCCCATGCGCGACGGCGACGCGCTCGTGCTCGCGTCCCCGGGCCCCGCGGCGTGGGGAGCGGAGCCGGGGCTGATCGAGGATGCGCTCATGGAGCACAGCTCCGTGGCGACGTTCGCGCAGCTCTCGCTGGAGCTGATGGCGCTCGGTGCGCCCGCCGAGCTCGTGGAGGGGTGCCACCGCGCCGCGCTCGACGAGCTCCGTCACGCGCGTTTCTTCTTCGAGCGCTCCGGCCGCGGCGCCGGCCCGATGACGCTGCCGGCGCGGCCGCTCGATATCCACCGAATGATCGAGGAGACGATCGTGGACGGCTGCATCGGCGAGAGCCTCGGCGCAGCGCAGCTCCGCGCGCGCGGCTACGAGGAGATGGCGTGCGACGAGGAGCGGCATGCGGAGCTCGCGTTCGCCATCCTCGCGTTCCTGGTCGGCCGCGACCCCGAGCGCGCCGAGCTCGGTCGGGCGTGCGTTCAGCGGGCGAGCTCGACCTCGTGCATGTCGCCGTTGGGCACATAGCCAACCCGTCGGTACAACGCGTTGGAGGTGGGGTTCTCGACGTCGGTGAAGAGGAAGCACCACCGCGCGCCGTCGTCGAGGATCCGCTGGCTGATCGTCGCCATGAGCGCCTCGGCGAAGCCGCGACCGCGGAGCGCGCGCGGCGTGAACACGTCCCCGATGCGTCGCCCGTGCGGCGTGCGGCCGCTGATCGTCGCCATCGACACCGGGCGATCGGTCTCGAACAGGTAGAGGATCTGCTCGCGCACCCCGCGCTCGGCCGCCGGCGCGGCCTGCCGTTCGCGCGCGAGGCCGGTGTCGACGAGGTAGTCCGCGAACCACTCGACGAGCATCGGGAGGTCGTGTTCCGTCGCCGGGCGCAGGGTGCCGGCCGTGCGCGGGGCCGGGATCACCGCCGAGAGCGCGTGGCTGCGCAGGCGCTTGCGGACGGCTCCGCCACCGAGGCGGCGCGCGATCGCCGCCGCCGTCACGGGATCGCTGATCACGGCCCCCGGCGGCGCGTCGAGCGCATCGCACAGCGCGTCGACCTCGGACAGCGGCGTGACCTGCATCGGGAAGGGCGGCGTCTGGAGCGCGACTGCGAGGACCGACCCGTCCTCGATGGTGGCGAAGAAGGTTGCGTCATCGCCACCGCGCCGCGTCACGCTCTCGGCGATCGCCCACACGAGGTGGTTCTGCTCCTCGGTCGCCGCGAAGAAGCCGGCCGCGGCGGTGAGGAGATCGCGCGCGGTGCGGTGGCGGACGACCTTCACCGGCCGAGTAT
Organism: Deltaproteobacteria bacterium; assembly: GCA_022843175.1. GTDB lineage: Bacteria > Myxococcota_A > Polyangia > Polyangiales > JADJMO01 > JALHOE01. The sequence continues at coordinate 6,542 of JALHOE010000306.1, read as the reverse complement.
ACTTCCGCGCGATGTTTCGCCATGCGCTCGCGATCCTGGCGCTGTCGCTCGTCGCCGCGCCCGCCGCGGCCGCCGATGGCCCCGGCCTCGGCAACCTCACCTACTCCGCTGCCGAGGTCTTCAAGCCGATCGCCAACATCAACGCCGCGCTCGGCGCGCCGCGCGGCAGCGGCACCATCACGATGCACCGCGGCTACCTCGCGATCGTGTTCGCGCCCGACTCCGGCAAGAGCCTCGGCGGCTTCTCGTTCTTCGACGTCTCCAACCCGCGCGCGCCGAAGCTGGTGTTCAAGAAGGACGACGCCGAGACGCAGCCGCTCCGTGAGGCGCACGGTTACGGCTACTCCGGCGATCTGGTGTTCCTGCAGACCAACCGTGGCTTTCACGTGTGGGACTGGTCCGACGTCACCGCGCCGAAGAAGGTCTCCGAGGCCGTGCTCCCCGGGATCACCGAGTCGGACTACGGCACCGGCGCGTGGTGGCTCGCGGTGCAAGCGCCCTACGTCTACGTCGGCGGCTCGGGCAACGGCGTCTACATCGTCGACGTCTCCGATCCGAAGAATCCGAAGCTCGCCGATCGCGGCGGCAAGCCCAACCCGCTGCCCTCGTCGCAGGTCGGCGGCTTCCGCGTTGGCCCCACGTTCGCGATCGGCAACCTGCTGGTGCTCACCTCGATGGACGAGCCGGGGTACACCACGCTCGACATCGGCGACCCGCTCCAGCCGAAGATCTTGAAGACCCGCAAGATCGGCATGCCCAACGCCTACAGCGCGATCGTCAACGGCGGTCGCATCTACGGCGCGGGCAACGACAAGCGGGTGCACATCCACGACATCAGCAACCCGGCGTTGATGAACTTCCTCGGCGCCACGCCCATCGCCGGCGACGACAAGGGGGGCTACCTCCAGCTGCAGGACGGCTTCGCCCACGCCGGCTTCGGCACCACCTACGCGAAGTTCGACGTGCGCAACAAGGACGCCCTCACGCTGGTGGGCGAGGGCACCTCCGGCATCAAGGGCCGCGACGAGGACTTCGCGAACCCGATGGGCAACCTGGTGTTCATCGGCGACGACCACGCCAAGGGCACCACCGTCATCCCGCACCAGGCCGCGCCGGATACCACGCCGCCCGAGGTGAACATGGTGTCGCCGAAGAATGCGGCGACCAAGCAGCCGCTGACCACGCGCGTCGGCGTCACCTTCACCGACGCGATCGACATGCGCACGCTCACCGCGGACACCTTCTTCGTCCGCCGCAAGGACACCGGCGCGAAGGTGCCGGGCACGATCAGCTACGGGCTGATGATCGCCAACTTCGCGCCGTCCGCGCCGCTCGAGGCCGACGTCACCTACGAGGTCGTCATCCCCGAGGGCGCGATCGCGGACGTCGCCGGCAACAAGAGCACCAAGCAGTTCGTGTCCAGCTTCTCCACCGGCCTCGCGGGCGCCGCGGCCGGGTGCACGATCGTCGGGCCGGGGCCCTCGCTCGTCGGCAAGCCCGCGGTGTTCAAGGTCACCGGCGTTTCGGCCGCCGACGCGCAGTTCACCTGGGACTTCGGGGACGGTTCTTCGACGACCGCCCCGTCCACGGCGACGAGCGCGTCGTACACCTTCAAGGATCCGGGGCACTGGACGGTGACCTTGAGCGCGAGCGCCAAGGACCTCGAGACCTCCTGCTCACTGCTGCAGACGGTCACCCATCCGCTCCTGCCCTCGCCGCCGACCAAGTCGTCTTCGATCGCGCTCGACAGCGCGCGCAAGCGGCTGTGGGTGGTCAACCCGGACGGCGCCACCGTCGCGCGGATCAACCTCGACTCGCTCGCCAAGGAGTCGGAGTGCCAGGTCGGCAAGCACCCGCGCGCGGTGGCCGTCGCGCCCGACGGCGCGGCGTGGGTCACGAGCGAGGACGACGCGACGATCACGGTGTGCGGAGACGGCAACCCCACGACGATCACGCTGCCGTACGCGTCGCGCCCGCACGGCATCGCCTTCGGCGGAGACCTCGCCTACGTCACCCTCGGCGCCATCGGCAAGCTCGCGCGTATCGACAGCAAGACCCGCGCGATCACCACGCTCGACGTCGGGCCGACGCCGCGCGGGCTCGCGGTCGCGAGTGACCGCGTCCTGGTCACCCGCTTCAACTCCGCCAAGGACTACGGCGAGGTGTACGACGTCGATCCGGCCACGTTCACGGTGCGCGCGACGTTCGAGCTGCCCTTCGACATGAGCCCCGACTCCGAGTCGAGCGGGCGCGGCGTCCTCAACTACCTCTCCGCGGTCGCGATCTCACCCGACGGCCGTCGCGCGTTCCTCCCCGCGAAGAAGGACGCGATCTCCCGCGGGCTGTTCCGCGACATGAAGCCGCTGACGTTCGAGAACACGGTGCGCACCGTCCTCGGGCAGCTCGATCTGGTGAAGGGCGCCGACGACGTGCTCGCGCGGGTCGACTTCAACGACCGCTCGCTCGCGCGCGACGTCGCGCTCACCAAGCTCGGCGACATCGCCTTCGTGGCCACGCTCGGGACCAACACCGTCGAGGTCGTGGACCCGTTCACCGGCCAGGTGCTCACCTCGATCGAGAAGATCGGCGCGGCGCCCGAGGGCGTGGTGCTCGACGACGCCTCGGCCCGCCTGTTCGTCCACTCGTTCCTCTCGCGCGACGTGAGCGTGTACGACGTGAAGGGGATCGTCGACTTCACCGACGGGCAGTTCAAGAAGCTCGCGACGATCCCGACGCTCGACGTCGAGCCGCTCGCGCCCGCGGTGCTCGCCGGCAAGAAGGTCTATTACAACGCGGCCGACGAGCGCATGAGCAAGGACAAGTACCTCTCGTGCGCCGCCTGTCACCTCGACGGCGGCGACGACGGGCGGGTGTGGGACTTCACCGATCGCGGTGAGGGCCTGCGCAACACCACCTCGCTCCTCGGTCGCAAGAGCGGTCGCCTGCACTGGTCTGCCAACTTCGACGAGGTGCAGGACTTCGAGCACGACATCCGCGGTCCATTCGGCGGCACCGGCTTCCTCGCCGAGGACTCGTGGAAGACCCACAACGTGACGCTCGGCGACAAGAAGGCCGGCCTCAGCCCCGAGCTCGACAACCTCGCGGCGTACGTCTCGTCGCTGGACAAGGTGCACCCGAGCCCGCACCGCAAATCCGACGGCGCGCTGACCGACGATGGGCTGCGCGGGCTCAAGGTGTTCCGCGCCGCGGGCTGCGCCAAGTGCCACGGCGGCCCCGACCTGACCGACAGCGCCAGTGGAAAGCTCCACGACGTCGGCACCCTCAAGAAGAGCTCGGGTAAGCGGCTCGACGGTACGCTCGAGGGCATCGATACCCCCACGCTCCGCGGCATCTGGGAGACGCCGCCGTACCTCCACGACGGCTCGGCCGAGACGCTCGCGGACGTGCTCGCCGAGGAGAAGCACGTCGGTGCGCTCTCGGCCGAGGACAAAGCCCACCTCGCCTCGTATCTCCAGCAAATCGACGAGCACGACGACAGCAACGTTGATCCGGACGCACTGTTGGAGGAGGGCGGCTGCGGGTGCCGCACGACGGGCGGGCAGTCGCTGGGATCGAGCGCGGGGTTGATCTCGCTCCTTGCGATAGCGCGCATGGCGCGTCGACACGCCCGCCGTCGCGGAGCATCATGAATACGCGATGCGCGCGCTTCGTCGAGTTGCCACCCCCGTTGCCGTCATCCTCTCGGGCTGTTCGTTCCCGGTCGATGAGTTCCGCGTCCCCGCCAAGTCGGACGTGGGCCTCACCACCAATCAAGACGTGGACGTCGACGAGAACGAGACCAGCCCGCCGGCCGACGCCCGCGCCGACGTCGTCGTCCCGACCGACGCCAGCACCGACGCGGGCCCCGACGCGTGCGTGTGCGTGAAGCAGGCCGGCCCCAACTGCAAAGAGTGGTCGCCCCCCGACTGCGGCAAGTAGACGACGCTACAATCCCGGCGAGGATGGAGAAGCTCCCGCCGCACCAGAGCCGCCCGTACGCGTTCGCGCTGATCGGGCTCGGGAGCCTCGTGATCCTCCTCGGCGCCGCGGCCTCGGTGCCGGCCGCGATGGTCCTCGGCGTGACGGCTGCCACGCTCGGTCTCTATCAGTGGCGGATGGGCATCGCGGCGAACACCGCGAACCACGCGGCCGCTGCGATCAACCGTGGCGACCTCGACCGCGCGCGCCGGCTCGTGCAGCAGGCGCGCAGCCAGCACCGCATGACGTACATCCATCGCCTGCTCGACTCCCACGAGTCCGAGATCGCGTGGCGCGAGGGCGACATGGCGAGCGCCGAGCGACACCTCGAGGCCGGGCGCGCGCGCAGAGATCTCGTCCCCTACGGGGCGTGGCGCAGGCTGCACATGGCGCACATCGACGCGCTCCTCGCGCTCGTCCGCGCGATCGGCGGTGACGAGCGCGCCGAGGAGATCATCAACCGGGTGCGCTCGGCCGAGCGCGTGCAGGCGGGGCCGCTCGCGCGGGTGGAGCTCGCCCGGGCCGTGCTCCTCGCCCGCCGTGGCGATCTGAACGCATTGCATCAACAACTTATGCGTCACCACGTGCTCCTCACCGAGGGGCTCGAGGCGCGTGGGCGCGCGCTCCACCGGGTGCTGCGGCGGATGACCGCGACCCGTTCGACGTCGGCCTACCGGTTGCCGGTGAAGAACGCGGCGCCCCCGAAGGGCGCGTCGGCGTCGTGGATGTCACGGGTGTTCCCGGCCGGCACCGACCTCGTCGAGCTCGAGGAGGGCGGCACGGTGCCGGCGACCGCGACCGACGCACGTGCGCCCGCGCCGGTCACGCCCACGCGCGTGCGCCGCCGCTCGGGGGCGCTCGCGTCTCTCGCGTTGCTCGTCGTCGTGCTCGGGGTCGTGCTGGTGATGATCGGCGGCCCGCGCGAGCCCGGCGCGCCGCCGTTCCTGTCGCTCTCGTACCTCGTGCTCTTGTTTGTCGCGCTGCTCGTGCCGCTCGTGGTGCTCAACGTCGTGCGCGCGCGACGCGGCACGCGCACGATCGAGGAGGCGCAGCGAGCATTGGTCTGCGGCGAGCTCGATCGCGCCGAGGGCCTCGCGCGCCCGCTTCGCGGCGGGCAGAACCGAGTGCTCGGAGCGAGCGCGTCGTTGGTCCTCGCCGGGGTCCAGGAGCGGCGGAGCGATTTTTCGGGCGCGCTCGCCGAGTGCGAGCACGGCATCGGCCTGCTCACCGGGCTCGTGAAGATGGGCACCTCCGACGTGCTGCTGCCGCAGCTGATCGCGACGCGCGCGTATCTGTTCGGCGCGCTCGGTCGCGACGAGGACAGCGAGGGGGAGCTTTCGCGCCTCGCCCGCGAGTACCCGGCGTTCCCCTACGCGCCCGGCATGGTGCTGCGCACGCGCCTGATCCGCGCCGCGCGCGGCGGAGACCTCGCCGCGGCGAGGGAGCTCGCGCGCGCACGCGGAGACGTGTCGGTCGGCGCGTACCCCGAGCTGATCGCAGATCTGGTGCTCGCGATCGACGCCGAGGATCGCGAGGAGCGAATGGCCGCCGTCCGCGACGATCTCGCGGCGCTACCCGACGCCGACCGGTGGATCCGCGCCGTGGCCCCCCGGCTGCTCGACGTCAGAGCGTTGTAGGATCGCCGAGCGCGCATGGGAAACGAGAGCAGCCGCGGGAGCCGCACGCTCCTCCTCTTCGGGTTCATCACGCTCCTGAGCGGTCTCGAGCTGTGCGGGCAGCGGTGGATCGATCTCTTCGCGCTGCGGCCGGCCGTGTCGATGACCAACCCCGAGCTGCTGAAGGCCGGCGCCTACGATCGGGTGCGCTTCGACCCGGCGCAGCTCCGGTTTCGGGACGCGCTCTACTACCGCGCCGACACCAGGGCGTTCTACGAGTCCGATCCGCGGGTGACGATCCGAGCCACCGGCCCGACCGAGGTCGCGGCCCTCGCCGCGCAGCGGTCGGGCTCGTCGAGCTCGGCGCCGTCGTCGTTCCCGCGGCGTACTTCCTGATGAATCGCCCGAACCAGGAGCCCGCCCCGTCGATCGGAGGCGCGCCCGCGGCAGCGTCGTCGTTCGCGCCGGCGGCGGTCCCGCTGGCGGTCGCTGCCGACAAGCCCGAGGACGTCGACGCCGCCACCAGGGCGGTCGCGGCGATCGCGTCGGCCGCCAACTCCACCCAGCTCGGCCAGCTCGCGGCCGCGGCCGAGTCCGCGTGCGCGAAGGTGCCCGCCGCGGGGGTCTGCGCGCGCGACCGCGCGCTCCGCGAGGTCACCAAGGTCGTCGCGCTCCTTGGGAAATCGAAGGGCGAGAAGAGCCCGCTCTGTCAGCGCGGCAGCCGCGCCGCGCGCCGCCTCGTCGACGCGAAGCTCGAGGCGGAGCCCGAGGTCCGCGACGCGCTCGCGGATCTCGGTCGCGCGTGTAGGTGACGTCGGATCGAGGCGCTCGCTGACGCGCGCGCCTGGCTGGACGCGCGTATGGGGATTGAGGGCTGATAGGCGCGCGCGTCAGCGAGCGCCTGGACTCCTACGGGCGTTCACCGCGGACGACGGGGCTCCGGCGGCG
>JALHOE010000305.1 GCA_022843175.1 Deltaproteobacteria bacterium | reverse complement strand
GCGCGACGTCGGGCGAGGCCGCGCCGTCGTCGAGGAGCGCCATCGGCACGGTCGATCGCCGCGCGATGGTCTCGATCCGGGCGTTGGCCCACACGATGAGGGCGATCGTCGCGAGCAGCGGCGCGAGCGCGATCAGCAGGTCGAGCACGATGCGCGGCGTGCCGTCGGCGCGGCGCGCGCCCCGGCGGAGGCCGATGCACAGCGCGATGAGCGGCGCGATCACCGACATCCCGACGATCGTCGGCAACAGCCGCGCGAGCGCCGGGGGGATCATCAGGTTCGACACCGACGACGCCGCGACCTCGGCGCGCCCCGACCACTTCACCGCGAGGTCGTCTCTCCCGTGCGCGCGCATGTAGCGCGCGAGGTCGGCCCACGCGAGGTGCGCGCCCTCGAGCCGGGGGAACACCGACGCCACGCGCTCCTCGATGCGGTCGACGCGGGCCACGTCCCCGCGCGCGAGGGCCGCGGAGAGCGCGTGGCGCGGCACCCCCATCAACACCTGATAGCTGACCTGGCTCTGGAGCCGGTCGGGGCGGAGGCCGGCGGCGCGCAGCCCCGCGAAGCCACGATCGAACGCCTTCTGCGCTGCCTCGGCGGCCTCTTCGTCCTCGAGCATCGGCGAGAGGCGCAACAGGTCGTTGAACGGAGCCGCAGCGAGGCTCGCCGCTTCGTCGAACGCGCGCAGGGCGTCCTCGCGGCGCCCGGCGCGGGTGAGGAGCTGCCCGCGGAAGAACGGGAGGTACGCGTTGGTGCGATCGACCTTCTCGCGCGCGACCAGCGCCGCGACGATCGCCTCGCGCTTCGAGGGCTCGAGGGTCTCGGCCTCGACGTCGAAGCCCGAGGCGACCGCGCGCGCCTCGCGCAGCGTGAGGTAGGCGTCGGCGATGCCGCCGCTCCAGAAGCCGCGGCCGGGGCGCTCGGAGGGCCGCATCACGATCTCGACGCGGTCGCGGGCGAAGCCGAACTCGCTCTTGGGGGCCAGCGTGACCGAGAGCGCGCCGTCGCGCGGGGCGAGCGCCGCGATGCGCGCGGGCAGGCGCGTGCGCGCCACGATGGCCTGGAGCGGCTCGCTCCACTCGAGGAGGTCGGCCCCGTGCGCGTAGAGCGTGCGTCCGGCGAGCTCGATCGGCGGCAGGGGCTGCACGACCTCCCCCGACGAGGCGAGCAATGGGGGATGCGCGGCGGGCGCGGCGCCGGCGTCGACCGCGAATAGGCCGACCGCGAGGAAGAGGACAGGAGCTCGCACGCGCCTACCCTACTTCGTGTTAGACACCGCGCGCCATGTCCGGCGCGCTCGCGTTCCTCGGTTTGTGTCTCCCCTCGCTGTTGTCGATCGTCGACCCGCTCGCCGCGGTGCCGATGTTCGTCGCGCTGGTGGCCAAGGACCCGCGCCCCGAGCAGCGCCGCATCGCGCTCCGCGCCACCTTCACCATGACGGTGATGCTGCTGCTGTTCGCCGCCGCGGGGAACGCCATCTTCCACTTTTTCGGGATCACCGTGCCGGCGTTCAAGATCGCGGGCGGCGTGCTGCTGTTCTCGATGGCGCTCGACATGATGCGCGCCAACCACGGGATGCGAGCGAAGCCCGAGGAGCAGCGCGAGGCAGAGGAGAAGGACGACGTCGGGATCGTCCCGCTCGGCATCCCGCTCCTCTCGGGCCCCGGCGCGATCGCCACCGCGATGGTGTGGGCGGCGCGCGCGAAGGGGCCGGCTCACCACGCCGCGCTCTACGCGTCGATCCTCATCGTCGGCGCGATCACGCTCGTGACGCTGTTGTTCGCGACGCGCTTGCTCCACCGTCTCGGCAAGACGGGCATCAACATCGCGACGCGCATCATGGGCCTCATCCTCGCGGCGACGGCAGCGCAGTTCATCCTCGACGGCGTGCGCGAAGCGATGCGTGCGTGAAGTGCGGTTCACTGCGCGCGCGACGAATTGTCCCACGCGAGCAGAGGCAGAAAAATAAGCACGTCGGTGGTGATGAATACATCGCTGCCGAGGTCGTCCATTGGCGCACGCAGATGATTTGGGGGCCTCCGGTCCCGTGCAGGGTGCACGGGCGAGCGCCGAGATCTGCTCTTCGAAAGGACACGACCATGCGCTTCTTCTTCGGCTCGCTTCTCCTCTCCTCGATGGTCCTCGCGACGACGGCGGCCTCCGCGCAGGGGCCGGTCAACCCCGACCGCCCCACGCCCGCGCCCGCCGCGGAGGTCGAGCACAAGCAGTTCACGGTGAACGTGAACCCGCTCAGCTACACGATCGGTCGCTACGGCGCCGACGTGCAGTTCCTGCCTCTCGCGCACCACGCCATCGTGCTCAACCCCTTCTTCGCGAACACGAAGGCGGAGGTCTCGAGCAGCATCAACGGCCAGACCAGCACCTACGAGCAGAAGTTCAGCGGCTTCGGCGGCGAGCTCGGCTACCGCTTCTATACCGGTGAGCGTGGCGCGAACGGCTTCTTCGTCGGCCCGTCGCTGATCGCCGGCACGTACACCGCGAGCGCCACCGGCTCCGAGAAGGTGAGCTTCAGCAGCATCGGCTACGCGGTCGATCTCGGTGGCCAGCACATCTTCCGCAACGGCTTCACCATCGGCGGCGGCTTCGGTCTCCAGTACACCAAGGTGAACAAGGACTTCACCGATCTCCCGCTCACCGCGGGCGTCCTCGCCGGCGGCGGCTTCCGCCCGCGCTTCCTGCTCGCTCTCGGCTACTCGTTCGGTTGATGCTCAGCTGCGACGACTTCGCAGCGCGATGAGTGCGATCGCCCCAAGGGCGATGCCCCCGACTGCGATCACAATCCACTTCACCTGCAGCGAGCTGTCGGGCGGGCCGAGGACGTGGGGAGGCTTCTCCCGCGCGCTCGGCGCGGCGCCGAACTTCTCGCTCGTCCCGGTGATTCCGAGCGCGGGGATCGGGCTCACGACGTGCGCCGCGAGCGTCACGTCGCGCGCCGGCGAGGCGAGATCGACCGCTTGATGCGATCGGCTCGGCCGCCAGTTCCCGCGCACCGGCGACTTGCAGGAGATGTCACCCTTCCACGGATGCCGCACGGCGAAGCGGGCCTGGAACGCGTTCGCGTTCGAGCTGCGCGCCTCGCCGCCGGGATCGCCATCGGCGCCGCCCGCGATCGGATCGGCCGCGCGGAACACGATGTCCTCCTTCAGGGTCTCCTGATCGAAGCGCGTGTGCAGTCGCGTGAGCACGAGCTGGTGTTGGGCGGGTTTGCCCTCGAACACCTCGTCGCCGCCGAGCTTGTCGATCTCGTCGGCGGTGAGCGGGGCATCGACGCACGGCGCGCCGCACAGGCTCGCCGGATACGCGTACTCGAGGGCGGCGCTCGCTCCCGGACTGCGGGCGAGCGTCGCGTCGAGGAGCGCCGCGTAGAAGCGGGGGAACGCCTTCACCGTCTCGGGCTGCACGTCGACGTTCGTCGCGATCGTCGCGTTGGGGAGGTTCGCAGCCTCCATGCGCTTGTCGCGCGCGAGCAGGTAGATGATCAGATCTTGCTTGCCGCCCTTCGGGGCGTTGAGCAGCCCGAGCCGCACCGGCAGGCGGAAGTCCTGCGTCTCGTACACGAAGCGGAGCGGTGACAGCACGACCGCCCCGCTCGCATCGTGGTGCACCTTCTTGCCGTCGACCTTCGCGACGACGAACTTCTGCTGCTGCTTCACGTAGGGATCGAGCGCCGCCGAGGCGCCGTCGGGGATCTTGTACTTGTTGTCCTTGAGCCAGCGCTCGAGCCCGTCGGACTCGGCGGCGGAGAGCACGACGATCTCGTACTCGCCGGTGACGAACTGCGCCTCCACCTTCACGCCGTAGCCGCCACCGCCGCCGGTCGCGCCGACCGCGCCCGGCTTCGTCACGCCGTCGGCGCCGCCCTTCCCGCTCCCGCCCTCTTTCTCGCCGGCGCACGGGTCGACCTCTTCGTACTCGACGATGCGGGGCGCGGTGAGCTTCTCGAGGTGGGTGAAGATCGCCGGGCTGAGCGTCTTGACCTGCTCCTTCTTGAGCACGACCGGCACCGGGATGATCATCGCGAAGTCCTCGGCCGGCCCCTTGTAGTTGGTCGACATGGTCAGCGCGAACCGCGTGCCGTCGCGCACCAGCGTCACCTGGTCGGCGTCGTTGACCAGCGCGGCGCCCGACGCGGTGAGCGGCGCCGTGTAGAACCCGCACCCCGCGCGCGCGTCGACCGCCGCCGAGAGCACCACCGCCGCCGAGAGGACCGCGAACGCTTTGATCACGAGCGGAGCTTACGCCATGCGCGTGAACGCGACGATCGCGAGCGCAATGCCCGCGAGCAGGCGCGCGGCCTCGAGCGGCAGGCCCCACCGCCGCCGCTCCATCAGCCCGCCCCACGCGACGAGCGAGACCAGGATCCACCCGGCGACGCTCGCCGACAGCCAGCGGGGCCAGGTGCCGAAGCTCCACAGCAACGCCGTGGACGCGAGCGCCACGATCGCGAACTGGAGGACCACCCACCGATCGACGGCCGGCGACGCCTCGACGTCGAATTTGCGATAGGCGGCGTGGTCGACCGGCGGCACCGTCTGCACGCCGCCGAGGTCCGCCGGCAGCCACTCCGGCGGCGCGAAGAACGCCCACACCTTGTCGCGCAGCCGCGACGTGCGCCGCGCGATCGAGACGATCTTCGCCCATCCCTCGAGGTTCGCCCACAGCGGGTTCCACGAGGCGAGCGGCTTCACGGTGCCGAACGTGGGGGCGTGGGTCTCGGGCTGGTAGGTGCCGAACGCACGGTCCCACAGCATCAGCATGCCGCCGTAGTTCTTGTCGATGTACTCGGGATCGATCCCGTGGTGGACACGGTGGCTCGACGGCGTGTTGAGCACGCCCTCGACCGGCCGCACCTTGTCGATGGTGCGGGTGTGGATGCCGAACTGATAGAGCGAGTTGAAGGTGCTCGCGAGCACGAACATCACCGGCGGGAACCCGAGCAGCGCGATGGGCAGATAGAACGGCCACGCCATGCTCGCCTCGATCCACGACTGCCGGAGCGCGGTGGTGAGGTTGTACTCCTCGCTCTGGTGGTGCACCGCGTGCCCCGCCCACAGAAAGCTGACGCGGTGGCTCGCGCGGTGGAACCAGTAGTAGGAGTGGTCGACGAGGAGCAGGAGCACCACCCACGCGAGCGGCGACTTGATCGACCACTTCATGAGCGCGAAGTGGCTCTCGAGGTAGACGTAGGCGGCGATCGAGAACGCCGTGGTGAACAGGTAGATCACCTGCTGGCCGACGCCGCAGGAGAGGCTGTTGATCGCGTCGTGCAGCGAATAGAACTTTCGCTTGCGCGCGAAGAACGCCTCGAGGCCGATCAACGAGAAGAAGAACGGAATCGCCAGCGCAATCGCCCGTGCCTCCATCGCCCGCGAACTATGCCACGTTCACGGCAAAATGAAGCCCTTACTGCTGACCCTGGCGCGCACTTTCTTGTCGATCTCGGCCGTATCGCGGTGGAGGTCGACGTCCATCGGACCGAGGATCGCCGTCAGCGCGTCGAGCGCCCAGTAGCGAAGCAGTGGGATCTTGTGGGTGGCCTGCGGGACGAGGAACGGGACCGCCGGCCTCAGCTTGGTCTCTCCGGCGATCGCGATCGCCACGGCCTGCTCGTGCGGCTTGCCGCGGCTCAAGGTCGCGAGCAGCGGTGAGCCGTGGAGGTCGCCGTAGAGCTCCTGGAGCGCGCCGCGGTCGAAGGTCTTGCCCCACCACTGCTCCATCGACTCGACCAGCTCCTTCGCGGTCTTGCGCTCGTGGCAGAGCGCGCACTCGAGCGGACGGTCCTCTTCGACGCGCACCCTGTCGTTCGGCGAGCCGATCCGGTGGTAGCGATTGAGCTTGCCGGCGAGCCCCATGTTCTTCTTCGGCATGTGGCAGCCGACGCAGGTCACCGACTCGTGGTGGGTGTGCGCGGCGCCCTTCTTCTCGGCGTGGCACGAGGTGCACACACCGTCGTCGTCGCGCGGCTTGCTCGCCGGCGCGTGCGGATCGTGGCACGCGGTGCAGGTCATCTTCGTGGCGCACCCGCCGAGGAGGAAATCGCGCGCCTCGCCGGAGTTGATGTTGCTGCCGCCCGGCGTGATCGCGCGGAGCCCTCCCTCCCAGGTGAACGGATACGCCGAGAACAGCACCTGGTGGCAGCGCGCGCAGGCGCGCGTGATCGATTGCGCCCGCACGTCGGTCCCCGCGGGGGGCGCGACCGACAGATAGGGCGCGCGCGGCAGATACGACGGCTTGGTGCGCGGGTTGTTCACGTGCTCGCGCGCGCCGCCGTGGCACGATTCGCAGCCGATCCCGACCTCGAGCAGGTGCTCGGCGGAGAAGCGAACGCGGATCGATTTCGTCGCGCGCTCGACCGCCGTGACCACCGAGGACGCCCGCGCGACCGTCACCGCGTCGTTCGCGTCGAGGAGCTTGGTCTCGGCGTGGAGGGCGTCCCGTAGCTTCTCGAAGTCGAGCACCTGATAGGTCGCCCGCTTCTTCTCCGGCAGGAGCGCGTCGACCACGACCCCCTGATACGGCTGCTCGCCCCCGAGCGCTCCGAGCATCACGTCGAGGTACGGCTCGGTGTTGTGGCAGAAGATGCAGCGCTTGCGCCACTCGCCCGCGGCGCGGAGCCCCGGCCGCTCCTTCTCCATCACCGAGTAGCCCTTGTAGCGGAGCTCCCTCGTGGCCCGCATGAAGGACACCGGCAGGATCTTCTCCTCGGGGTCGGCCACCTCCTCGCCCTGCATCAGCACGCCGGCGAAGTCCTCGCGGTGGCGGCCGCCGATCACCCGGGTGACCCGGTAGCGCGCGAGGCCCTTCTCGGCGGTCTCGAGGCGCATGTACTTAACGCCCTTATGCGTCTCGAGCGTCACCCGGTCGAGCTTGAACGAGAACACCGTGCCGTCGAAGGGCGCGTCGATCGCGGCGCTCTCGGCGACACGCGTCATGTTGTGCATCGGCGTCTTCTTCCACTTGGCGACGACGTCCGCGTGGCACGGCTCGCACGCGGCGCTCCCCGCGTAGTCGCCCCGCGCGACGTTGCTCGTCACCACCGCGGGCGGCACCACCGGCGTCTCGGCGCGCCGCACCCCACCACAGGCCCCGAGGAGCACCGCGACAGCGACGGCCGATCTCACGCCACCAGACCGCGAACGCCGAGTCGGCGCTGACGCGCGAGCCACAGCCACGCCGGTCCGCGCAGCCCCTCGCGCTCGACGACGCGGGTGACCTTCTGGCCGAACCGGATCCCGAGCTCGGGCACGACCCACCCCGAGTGCTTGGGCGCCTCCCGCGCGAGGAGCTCGAGCAGCGCGTCGCGGTGCTGCGCGCGGCGGACCGTCATCGACTCGCGGTCCTCCATGAACACGATGAAGACCGCGATGTCCGGGGCGAGGCGATCGACGAAGCGCAGCGTCTCGTAGGCCTCTTCGGCCGTCTCGCCCTCGGCGCCGAGCACGAAGGTGTGGCAGTCGAGGATCTCGTGGCGGAGGAATAGCTCGCGGGTCTGCACTACGTCGTCGAGCGAGAACGGCTTACGGAGGCGGCGGAGCATGCTCGCGGTGCCGGTGTCGGTGCCGATCTCGGCGCCGACGCACCCCGCGCGCGCCATAGCGGAGACGAGCTCGTCGTCGAGGGCGACCGGCGATGCATAACAAACCCATGGAAGCGGGGTGCCGCGGGCGATGAGCGCGTCGCACGTGGCGCGCGCATGGGCGGGCGGGACGTTGAACACGCTGTCGACGAAGAACGCGTGGGTGACGCCGGGCTCTCGGGAGAGCGCGAGCACCTCGTCGGCGATCGCGTCGGGCGAGCGCACGCGGACCTTGCGGCCCTCGAGGTCGGGGTAGTCGCAGTAGGTGCACTGGAACGCGCAGCCGCGCTTGGTTTGCACGTTCACCGTGCCGTCGAACTTGTAGTAGCGCGGGTCGGTGAGGTCGCGCGCGGGGGGCGGGAGCAGGTCGAGATCGCTGCGGATCGCCGAGGTGCGGATGCGGACGACGCCCTCGGATTTGCTCACCGCGCCGCCGTGCACGAGCCTCGGCGGCGTCTCGCCGCGGGCGACCGAATCGACGAAGTCGCGGAACGCGCGCTCGCCCTCGCCGACCACGCCGTGATCGCCGCCGAGCCGCTCGAGGAGCGTCGTGGGTTGGAGCGAGAAGCCGGCGCCGCCAATGACGACCCTGGCCGTGCCGCACGCGCGGACCGTGTCGACGAGCGCGGTGTACTCGGCGATCAGCCGCTCCATGCCGTCGTACGCGTTGGTGTGGAGGTTGCGGATGCCGATGCCGACGATGGCCGGATCGAACGCCGCGAGCGCGTCGCGGAGCGCGCGGTGCGGCTCTTCCTCGAAGCACAGATCGAGCACCTGCACCTCGTGCGCGTCGCGGAGCGACGCGGCCACCGAGAGCAGCCCCAGCGGGACGACCGGCGACGGCAGCTTCTCTCGGTTCGCCGAGACCAGGAGGACCCGCATCCGGTCCTCTTTTAGCACGTTCGGTGATCGCAAGAGAGGCCGCGGCGTCGAAGGTTATCGATGAATACCGCGGCTTTGCTGCTCGTCCCTCGCGTCGTGCGCGGGCCCCTGCTCTTGGCAGCGGTCATGTTCGCGCGTCGCTACTTCGAGAACTTCACGTCGAACGTGGCCTTGGTGGCGGGCGCCGCGGCGCCGGCGATCTTGAGCCCCTTCACCGCGGCGACGCTGCACTGAACGAGCGGCGACAGCCCGAGGTTTCCGCCGATGACCTCGACCTTCTCGACCGGGCCGTCGGTCGCGATCGTCGCGCGGAGCTTCAACACGCCCGCGGTGCTCGAGTCGCTCGCGAGCGCCTTGCCGTAGCACCCGCGGAACCGCTGCTTGCTCTTCTCGAGGGCCGCCTTGACCGACTCGGAGGGGGTGCCGCCGGCGACCGACTGCACGATGAACTCGACGTTGCCGGCGGGGGCGCCGGGCTGGGTGGGGTTGGGATCGCCGGGGGCGGCGGTGCCGCCAGCT
>JALHOE010000304.1 GCA_022843175.1 Deltaproteobacteria bacterium | reverse complement strand
TGCGCCGCGCCGTCGTCGTCGTGGATCTCGGCTTCGGCGACGCCGGGAAGGGCGTCGTCACCGACGCGCTCGTCCGCGCGCGTGGCGCGCGCGCCGTCGTCCGCTTCAACGGCGGCGCCCAGGCCGGCCACAACGTCGTGCTCCCCGACGGTCGTCACCACACGTTCGCGCAGCTCTCGGCGGGCACGTTCGTCGAGGGCGTGCGGACGTATCTCTCGCGCCACGTGGTCGTGCACCCGACCGCGCTCGCGGCCGAGGCACGCGCGTTCGGCGGAGACGCCCTCGCGCGCGTGACGGTGTCGGCGGAGGCGCGCGTGGTCACGCCGTTCCATCAGGCCGCGTGTCGCCTCCGCGAGCTCGCGCGCGGCGACGCGCGGCACGGGAGCTGCGGCGTCGGGATCGGAGAGGTTATGCGCGACGAGCTCGCCGATCCGGCGGGCGTCGTGCGCATGCGTCACCTGCGCGACGCCCGTTCGCTCCGCGGGCTCCTCGAACGAGCGCGCGAGCGCCTGCGCGCGTCGCTCGACCGCCTCGACCGGCTCGACGGCCCCGAGGGCGCCGTGTTCGAGGCCCCGGTCGACGCCTGGCTCGCGGCGCTCCCGAACGTCGAGATCCTCGAGGAGGACCGCTTCGCGGCGAGCCTCGCGGCGCACGACGACGTCGTGTTCGAGGGGGCCCAAGGGGTGCTCCTCGACGAGTGGCGCGGCTTTCACCCCTACACCACGTGGAGCACCTGCACGTTCGACAACGCGCTCGAGCTCGCGGGCGGAGCCGAGATCACGCGCCTCGGCGTGCTGCGCACCTACGCGACGAGGCACGGCGCCGGCCCGTTCCCGACCGAGCGCGCAGACCTCGAGCTCCCCGAGCCGCACAACGCGCACGGCCCCTGGCAGGGCGGGTTTCGTCGCGGCGATCTCGATCTCGTGCTCCTCCGCTACGCCGTGGCCGCGTGCGGGGGTGTCGACGCGCTCGCCGTCACCCACCTCGACGCGCCGGTCTCGCGGCTCTGCGTGGGGTACGACGTCGAGCCCGGCGACGCCGCGTGGTGCGACGGAGCGCGGCTCGCGCTCGGACCGTTCCGCGATCTCGAGCACCAGAGCAGGCTCACCGCGGTCCTCGGGCGTGTGCGGCCGCGCGTGGCGATGGCGCGGTCGATCGCGGACGTCGTCTCGGACGTGCTGCGGGCGCCGCTGCTCCTGACCGCACGCGGCCCGACCCACCGCGACGTGACGCTAACGGCTCAACGGTGACCGCGCCGCGCGCGCGCGACGGGCGCCGGTGGGATCGGTCGCTGCGCGCGCGGTCTCGGGCATCAGCTCGCGGAGGTGCCACGCGTAGAGGTAGAGCTGACGCTCGGCCTCGCCGAGCGCGTCGCGCACGCGTGCGACGGAGAGCGAGCCGGTGATCACCGAGCCGATGACCACCGCCGTGACGAACACCATCGTGGGGATGCGCGGGAGGTAGATCGCGCCCGCGGTGGTGACCATCTGGTTGCCGTCGAACGAGATCGAGCCGGGCAGCACGCCGCTGAGCGTCAGCGCGAGGGGGAGGCCGGCGGCGAGGACGCCGGTGAGGATGGACCACAGGCGCTGCCGGGGCCGGAGGTTGAGGGAGAACGCGACGGCGTTGACCGCGACGAGGGTGGGGGTGAGCACGAGCGGCCCGAACATCGGCGCGGTCGCCGCGAACATCAGGTTGCTCAGCACCATCACCACGTAGATCTCGCGGATCGACGGCTTCTTGCGGAACGACGCCCAGAAGCTCGCGGCGCTCGCGACCGCGGCGAACACGTAGAGCGCGACGATGAAGCGCGCGTCGCGCACGCCGTTCCACAGGATGAACGGCAGGTAGAGGACGAGGCTCAGGTAGGCGAAGCCGCCGATCCTCCCCACGGTGCGGATGCGGTGGCGCTCGTTTCCGAGGAGCTCGGTCTCGACCTCGCTCGGGAGCCGACGGGGCGGGTCGGCCATCAGCTGCACGAGCGCGTCGAGCGCCGCCTGATTCTCCGGATCGAGCGCGAGCGCGCGGCCGAGCTCGCGCATCGCGCTCCGCCGCTGCTCGAAGCCGGGGCTGTTCTCGGTCTTCGCGGCCGCCGCGAGCTCGCGGGCCGTCGCGGCGTGGCGCGACGCCATCTCGCGGCGCAGCTCGACGTCGCGCTCGCCGTCGAGGAAGGCCTCGAGCGCGTCGCTGAGGGCGCGCGCGCTCGACAGGCGCTCCTTCGGATCGCGCGCCGTCGCCCGCTCGATCAGCGCCTCGAGCTCCGGTGGGACGTGGGCCTCGGGCGCGCGCACCGACGCCCGCGCGTCGACCCCCTCGATCGTCTCCTTGAGGAGGCTCGCCGCCGAACGCGCGTCGACCAGCGGCTCGAGCGTGAGGATCTCGAAGAGGAGCGCGCCGAGGGCCCACACGTCGGTCCACGGGCCCATCGCGGTCGGATCGCCGCGCACCTGCTCGGGAGGCATGTAGCCCGGCGTGCCCATCACCGCGCCCGAGACGGTGGTGCCGCCCGAGGCCTCGACGTCGACGCGTCGAGACACCGGCGCCTCGGACTGCGCGACCGACGCGAGGCCCCAGTCGAGCACGTACACCTCGCCGAAGTCTCCGAGCATGATGTTCGACGGCTTGAGGTCGCGGTGGATGACGCCGTGCTGGTGCGCGAAGTCGACCGCCAGACACACGCTGCCGAAGGCCGTGAGCAGGCGGCGGCGCGAGTAGCGCGGATCGTCGGTCTCCGACACGGTGCGCAGCTCGTTGAGCACGTCGTGGAGCGTCGTGCCGCGCACGCGCTTCATCGTGAAGAACGCGCGTCCGTCGGGCGCGGCGCCGAGGTCGTACACGGGCACGACCGAGGGGTGCTCGAGCTGGCCCTGCACCCGCGCCTCGCGCACGAACCGGGCGACGCCGTCGGCCCCCGAGCCGGCGCCCTCGCGAACGACCTTCATCGCGACCCGGCGCCCGATGGTGCGATCGAGGCACAGCGTCACGACGCCCATGCCACCCTCGCCGAGCACCGACTCGTCCGCGTAGCGCTCGTGGAACGACGCCGCGCTCGGCGCCTGCCCGAGCGACCGTGGCTGCAGCTCGAGCGGGCTCGCGATCGTCGCCGCGTCCCACGTGGGCATTTCGCTCGAGCGGCTGCTCCGCTCGGATGGGCTCGAGCGGCTGCTCCGCTCGGATGGGCTCGAGCGGCTGCTCCGCTCGGATGGGCTCAAGTGCGCGCGCTCGGAACCGCTCGGCATCACCCGAGCGTAGATCAGCTCACATGGTTGGAGATGCTCGGCGGGGGCCCGCTCACCGGAGCACGACGAACGTTTGCTGGTTGAGCGCGAGCAGGCGGTCGCCATCGCGGAGCTCGCGCAGCTCCACGACGAAGCCCTCGTGCGACGCGATCGCGCGGCAGGTGGCGAAGAGGTGCGCGGCCGGGTCGACGGTGGACGGATCGCAGAGGATCTCGGCGGCGAAGCTCACCGTGGCCATCGGTCGCGGCGCGACGAAGGTGGGGAAGGTGGCCGGGTACCAGGTGTCGAGCAACGCGACGAGCGCGGGCGCGTCGATCGCGGAGGGCACCTCGCGCTCGCGGATGTAGCCGCCGGTCGCGGGCTCGCCCGTGCCCGCGAACGGCAGGCCGAACGCGGGGCGATACTCGTACCACTGCGCGAACACCGGGCCGGGGCCGCCGATGGGGACCGTGCGCAGCGCGTCGGCGCGCGGGCGCTCGATGGGTGGCGGCGCGAGGGGCACGTCCACGCGCGCGTCGCTCAGCACGACGCTCGCCTCTGCGACGACCTCGCCGGCCACGATCAACTCGGCGCGCACGTTGGACTGGTGGGCCCCGCGACGCAGGACGCGCGTGACGATCTCGTGCTCGCCGGGGAGGACCGCGGCGATGAGCTCCCCCATGATCGTGCGCGCGCGGCGCGCGGGCTCGACGGCCTCGACCGCGCGCAGCAACGCGCCGAGCACGAGGCCGCCGAACGCGCCGCGGCCCTGCTGCCAGCCGTCGGGGATCATGACGCGAAAGCGACCGTCGCCGAGCGGCTGGACGGCGGTGGCGAGCTCGAAGGGCGAGGCCATGGGACGACACTGAGGTCGTCGGTCGCGGGAGACAATCCGGCTGGTACAGTGTGTCGTGGCCAACCCCGACTCCCTCACCGGCACCGGCGTGGCGCCGCTCGAGGCGACCCGTCGCTACTCGTTCCGCCGCGTCCTCGGCGCGGGCGGCGAGGGGCATCTGCTGATCCCGATCGTGCACCGCACCTCGTGCGAGGATGCTGGCGAGGTCGAGTGGACGGAGCAGGAGGCGTTCGTGCGCGCGCTCCTCGCCGAGCTCGGGGTCAACCACCGCACCGGACACCCCGGCGAGTGGGTGTTCCCCGACGCGGCCACGCTCGAAACGGTGTGGAAGGCGCTCGGCGCGCGGCTCAGCGCTTCCTGAACGTGAACAGCACCGTGTCCTGACGCACGTCGAGGTAGGTCGCACCCGACTCGGTGCGCACCGTGTACTGGTTGCTGAACGTGGCGGTGCCGCCGCAGATCTGCGTGCGGTTGAGGGTGGTGCCGCTCGTGGACCACGTGAGGATGCGGGGCACCGGCGTGGGCGGCGCGGCGGACAGGGTGAGCTGCTCGATGGCCTCGAGCTTCATGTCGGCGACGAAGCGCCAGGTCGCCCGGTAGGTGCCCATCGTCGTGCCGGTGGTCTGCACCGAGACCGCGTCGTAGACGCCGGCGACGACCGTTCCGCCGGTCATCGTGGGGAGCGAGGCGACCTTGGTGATGGTCGCCGGCGGTGCGCCGAAGCCGAACCCGTGGCACGCGGCGGCGGTGTCCCACGTGATGCCCTCGTCGAGGGCGGCGTCGGCGGCGGTGCCGGAGTCGACGACGCTGCTGTCTGCGGCATCGGGCGTCGTCGCAGAGTCGGCCGGCGCGGAATCGGGCGACGCGGTGTCGGGCGTCGCGGTATCGCTGGCCGCGGTGTCGTCGACGAGCGCGCCGGTGTCCGCGCCGGCTTCTGCAGCTGACGAGGGGACGTCGGTGGATTCGCTGGAGCAACCGGCGAGGAGCGCGAGCGCGAGCAGGGTCTTCCGAAGCATGAGCTGCTGCTAGCGCGAGCACCCGCGGACGGCCAGGTTCGGTTTGCTACAGTGCGCGCGTGACCGACCGCCCGAGCCCTCAAGACGTCGCCGATCGCCTCGTCGCCCTCAAAGCATGCATTGTTTATGCATTGGGCGCGCCCCCGCGCGAGACCGTCGCGGCGATGCGGGCGCGCGCCGGAAAGGAAGAGCGCGCGCAGATGGACGAGAAGGCCGACGAAGCGCGCGACGCGTTCTGGACGCCGATCTACGACACGCCGGTGTTCGAGGCGTTGACCGCGGGCGAGCGCGCCATCTCCGAGGCCACGCTGATCACGCTCACCGAGGAGCAGCAGATCGACGCCAGCTGGTGGATCGAGGGCGCGGCCATGCTGGCGTGGGCGGCGCACATCATCGACGACCTCCCCTCGTTCGACGCGCAGGTCTCGCCCGAGCTCCTCCACTACATCCCCAACCCCAAGGACCTCGAGGGCTTCCGCAAGCAGATCAAGCTGCGGGGCGAGAGCGAGATCGACGCCGCGCGCGGCACCGCCGAGCTGTGGCACTGGCGGAGCCGCACCCGCGAGCTGAGGGAGGGCGGCTTCCAGCTCCCCGAGGACCTCAAGAAGCCGGGGGTCGCCTCGCTCGACGACGTGGTGCGCCTCACCGCGGCCCACGCCTTTCACGACGGCAGCATCGCCGAGGCGATCGACGGAGACTTCCCCGCGCGCGGCAAGGCCTATCACGCGCTCACCGACGACGAGTGGAGCGAGGTGCGCTCGATCGCCGTCGAGCGACACCGCGCCCTCAACTGGCTCGCGGGCCGCGCGCCGGGCCATCGCTGGGACGAGACGCCGATCGAGACCTAGCTCCAGACGAGCGGGAAGGAGATCGGAGCGAGCGGCGTTCCGCCTGCCGCCATGTTGCTCGCGGTGTTCCTCGCGGTGCTCGCGGCGGCGGTCCTCGACCTCCGTCGCGCGTCGGGGGCGAGCAGCTTCCGCGCGTCGGGGTGGTTCGTCGCCACGCTCGTCGCGGCGGCGTTGCCGCTCGGGGCGCTCCTGCCCGAAGCCACGTTGTCGCACGTCGGCAGCGTGCCCTCGTTCGACTTGCTACGGCCCTGCGTCGCGCCCTCCGAAGCGCCCGCGCGCCACGCCTTCGCGCCCTTCGTGGCGCTGCGGTTGCTCCTCCCGCTCGCGGTCGTCGCGCTCGTGTTTCGCGAGCGTCCTGCGCCGCGTCCCCGCTTGCTCCTCGGCCTCTCGCTCGCGCTCGCGACCACGGTGCTCGCCCTCTTCTCGGTGCGTGCCCTGCGGGGCGGCGTCGAGCTCGCGTCGTACCGGACCTGCGGCGCGCTGACCCCGGAGGAGGGGAGCGACGCGGCGCGCGTGCGAGCGCTGATCGGGGCGGCGAAGCAGGAGCTCATTCACTGGCGCGATCTCCCTCGCCTGCCGCGGCCCCCGTGGGTGCGGAGCGAGATCGCGGTCACCATCGCGGGCGAGCCGTGGGTGCTCCGCCCGCGCGGCGCCGCGGTGGTGGCGGAGCCCGACGATCCGCGGCGCGCCGATCGGCCGCTGCCCGCGCTTCACTTCGCGTCGGTGCCGAGCATGGCGATGTCGAAGGGCTCGATGGTGCTCCTCGATCACCGCCCCGACGGCAAGCTCTACGCGGTGCGGGTCGGACAGCCCGCGCGCTTCGCCGAGATCGCGCCGCTGCTCCGCCCGCCGCGGTGGCCGCTCGCGCTCCTCGCGCTCGCCATCGGCGGCACGCTCGTCGTGGCCGTTCTGTCGCGTCCGCGCCCGCTCCTCGCGGTCGTCGCGCCGTACCGCACCGCGCCGACCGAAGACGCTGCGCCGCGCGCGCTCCCCGCGTTGTGCGCCTTCGTGCTCGTCGAGGCGAGCCTCACGGCGATGCACGTGCTGCTCCCGTATCTGTGATCTCGTCAGTCCGAGGCAGAGTCGGTCGCGGCCTCGAGGTCCGCGTCGACGCTCGCCTCCATCGGCGGCATGCCGGTGTCGGGCATCGGGCCCGCGTCGTTCGACACGCACACGCCCTTGCGGCAGCTGCCGTTGCCGGACTCGCAGGGGATGCCGTCGAGGAACGTCTCGGTCTTGAGCGTCGTGCCCTCGCACACATGCTTCTTGCACTGCACGGCGTCCGGCGGCGTCTTGCTGCCGAGCGCCGCCTCGGTGGGCTGGCCGGTCTTGTTGCAGACGAGCTGCACGCAGTACTTGTCCTTCACCGGCGATTGGTCGGCGAGGACCGTGCCCTCGGGTAGCGGGTCGGCCGCGCACGAGCCCTCGCGGCACACGCCCTTGGTGCACGCGGTGGTCGCGCTCGTGCACTGCGAGTTGAGCGTGCACTGCGGCTCCTCCTTCGAGGCACAGCCGACGACAAAGAGCGCCGCGAGCAGCGCGGAAGCGGCGAGGGTCCGGTGCGTCATCGGCCAACCATACCGCCGCTCACCCGGTTGCGGTACGGGGTGACCATGCTCCGTCGCATCCTCGCCGCGCTGCTGTTCGCCGCTCCCGTCGTCCTCGCCCCCGTCGCGCGCGGCGGCCCCGCGGTCGCCGCGGCCCCCGTGCTGCGCTTCGAGCGGTTCACGTTGCCCAACGGCCTCGAGGTCATCCTCCACGAGGACCACCGCACCCCGATCGTCGCGGTCAACGTCTGGTATCACGTCGGCTCCAAGGACGAGCCGGCTGGCAAGAACGGCTTCGCGCACCTGTTCGAGCACGTGATGTTCCAGGGCAGCAAGAACGTCGCCGAGGACACCTTCTTCAAGTACCTCGAGAAGGCAGGCGCGAGCGATCGCAACGGCACGACCAACACCGACCGCACCAACTACTTCGAGACGGTCCCCTCCAACGAGCTCGCCCTCGCCCTCTGGCTCGAGAGCGACCGCATGGGCTTCTTGCTCGATCACGCCAACAACGACACGTTCAAGTCGCAGCGCGACGTCGTGAAGAACGAGCGCCGCCAGAACTACGAGAACGCGCCCTACGGCCTGGTGATCCAGTTCATTCGCGAGAACCTCTATCCGAAGGACCACCCCTACCACCTGCTCACGATCGGCACGCCGGCCGATCTCGACGCGGCCACGTTCGAGGACGTGAAGCAGTTCTTCAAGACGTGGTACCTGCCCAACAACGCCACGCTGGTCATCGCCGGAGACATCCAGCCCGCGCAGGCCAAGCTCCTCGTCGCCAAGTACTTCGGCACGATCCCGCGCGGCCCGGACCCGAAGCCCAAGACGTCGGCGCCGCCCGTGAAGCTCGCCGGCGAGAAGCGCCTTCGCGTCGAGGCCGACGTGGAGCTGCCGCGCCTCGTCGTCACCTGGCCGACGCCCGTGCAGTACAGCAAGGAGGACGGCGAGCTCGATCTCGTCGCCGAGGTGCTCTCCTCGGGCAAGACGAGCCGCCTCTACAAACGCCTGGTCTACGATCTCCAGATCGCGCAGGACGTGAGCGCCTACCAGGCGTCCGCCCAGCTCGGGAGTCAGTTCGACGTCAGCGTCACCCTCAAGAAGGACAAGGACCCGCTCCAGGTCCTCGCGATCATCGACGAGGAGCTCGACAAGCTGCGCAAGACGCCGCCCACGGCCGACGAGGTCGCGCGCGCCAGGGCCAAGGCGCTCTCCGGGCTCATCTTCGACGCCGAGCGGATCACCTCCCGCGCCAATGCATTCAATAGTTATGCACAGGGCACCGGCGATCCCGGCTTCTTCGCCAAGGACCTCGCCCGCTACGAGAACGCGACCGCGGCCGATCTCAAGAACGCGGCCGCGACCTACCTATTGAAGGACAAGCGGCTCGTCACCGTCGTGGTCCCCACCGCCGGCGCCGCGCGCGCGGGCCGCCTCGTGGAGGTGAAGTGATGAAGCGCTTCCTGTTCGCCGCCGTGCTGCTCGCCGCCTGCGCCCCCGCGGCCCCGCCGCGCGAGGTCGT
>JALHOE010000303.1 GCA_022843175.1 Deltaproteobacteria bacterium | reverse complement strand
CCGCGCGGTCGGTCATGCCGAGCGCGAGATACGCCGCGAGCGCGCCGCGATAGCCCTCGAGCCCGGGGAAGCCGGTCGGCCGGGCGCGCGCGATCCGCTCGACCGTCGCGTCGGCGGCCTGGAGCGCCTCGGCGTCGTGGCCGAGCCGCGCCTCGGCTTCCGCGAGGAGGCCGAAGCAAATGATCTCCGACTGGAGCTCCGGCTTGCGCAGCAGGGCGTCCCGCGCGGCGAGCAGGAGCGGGCGCGCCTCGGCGTGCTGCCCGCGCGCGATGCGGGAGCGCGCGATCGAGAACAGCGCCCACGTCTCGTGCTGTTCGCTCTTGCGCGCGCGGGCGGAGCGAAGGAGCTCGGCGAAGCGCGCCTCGGCGTCGACCACGCGGCCGGTGTAGAACTCCACGTGGGCGCGCGCGGTGAGCAGGAGCTCGCCCATGAACGGCTCGTGCACGCCACGGAGGCTCTCGTCACCGTGGTCGAGGGTCGTTTCGGCGATCGACCACCGGCCGAAGCCGCTGTGGTGCACGCCCTCGACGGCGAGCGCGAAGGCGAGCTCGACGGGATCGTTCTCGGCCTCGGCGCCGGCGCGCGCGCGGCGGAAGTACGAGGCCGCGAGCCGCTCGCGCCCGATC
Organism: Deltaproteobacteria bacterium; assembly: GCA_022843175.1. Taxonomy (GTDB): domain Bacteria; phylum Myxococcota_A; class Polyangia; order Polyangiales; family JADJMO01; genus JALHOE01. Next base: position 8,503 of record JALHOE010000303.1, on the reverse strand, counting down.
ACCCCGGCGACGAACCCGACCAGGGCGAGCGGCCGCGCGACGCGGGACTCGCTCGACGCGCGCTCCGCGAGGTTGACCGACATCAGCGCGGTCGACAGCATCGCGACGGCGTCGTCGGCGTAGAAGAATCGCTGCGTCATCAGCCCGGCGAGGACGGCGGCCTCGCGGGTGCCGTCGTCGCTCGTGCGGCGGGTGAGGCCCGCGAGGTGCGCGAGCTGGGTGACGAGCTCGCGACCGAGGAGCACGCCCCACCCCACGCGCGACACCGGCAGCGGGCGCTCGAGCGTGGCGAGCGCCCGGTGGACGGCGGCATCGGCCACGTCGTGATCGCCGCCGGCGAACGACGCGCGCGCCATGCCCGCGTCGAGGCGCGCGCGACGCAGCGGGGGCAACGACATGCGGGCCGCGAGGAGCTGAGCGCGGCGGAACAGATCGGCCGACTCGTGGTACGCGGCGCGCTCGAGCGAGCGGAACGCGGCGCGCTCGAGCCACTCGAAGGCCTTGTCGTCGACGCGCGCGAGCGACCAGTGGTGGGCGAGGACCGCGGCCGCCTCCTCGCCGAGCTGGGCCTCGATCGCCGAAGCGACCGCGCGGTGCAGCTCCACCCGGCGCGCGGGCTCGAGCTGGTCGTAGGAGACCTCGCGCAGCTTGTCGTGCACGAAGCGGAAGCGGCCGCCGGCCTCCGGCTCGATGACCTGCCGCGCGATGAGCTCCGCGATGCCCTCCATCGCCTCGTTGTCCGGCGAGGCGGCGGCGAGCTGCAGGGTGGCTGCGTCGAAGCCGCGACCGATCACCGAGGCGACCTCGCACAGCCGGCGGGCAGGCGCGGTGAGGCCCTGCAGCCGACGGCCGATGAGCTCGCGGATCGTGCGCGGGACGGCGAGCTGCTCGAACACGCCGGAGGCCATGCCGTCGAGCGTCTCGATCGACGCGCGCTTCAGCACGCCCTCGGCGACCGCGGTGCGGAGGTACTCGGCGACGAAGAACGGGTTGCCCTCGGACTGCCGGGAGAGGAACCGCACGAACGCATCGGGCGGCGTGTCGATCGCCAGCATGTCGCACACGACGTCGCGGACGGTGGTCTCGTCGAGGCGACCGATGGTGACGCTGTGCACGTCGCGCCGCGACAGGATCGCGTCGATCGCGTCGGAGCGCTCCTCGCTGCGGTAGGTGGCGAGGATCGACATCGGGTGCTCCTCGATGAAGCCGTCGGGGAGCGACGCGAGGAACGCGAGGGCGAGCTCGTCGGCCCACTGGAGATCGTCGAGCAGGAGCAGGAGCGGCTGCTCGCGCGAGAACTCCGCGAGCGTGTCGCGCAGCGCCGAGAACACCTGCTCGCGCGCGGCGGGGCCGGAGAGCTCCGGCGGATCGGCCTGCTCGGCGATGCCGGGCAGCTTGAGGAGGTAGGGCGCGTAGGGCGCGAGCACCTTGCCGCGCGCGCCGAGGATCCGCTCGCACGCCTCGACGCCGAGCGCGGTGCAGCGGTCGGCGATCGCGCCGAACAGATCTTGGAACGGCTCGAGCTCGCCGCCGCCGCGGCGAATCGCGCCGCGCGGGGCGCAGGCCGACGCGACGACCTTCAGCTCCATGCCCGCGCGACGCGCGATCTCGGTGGCGAGGTAGGTCTTGCCGATGCCGCTCTCGCCCGCGAGCACGACGAACGCTCCCGAGCCGTAGCGGGGACGCTCCACCGACGCGAGGACCTCTTGGAGGACCGCGTCGCGGCCCGAGAGCTCCGGCCGATACAGCCACGGTCGCGCGCGCGCGACCGGCGTGAACGGCTCTGGCTCGGCGCCGAGCTTCTCGAGCGCGGCGATCACGTCCTCGGCGTAGCCGATGCGATCGCGCGGGCGCTTGGCGAGCAGGCCGAGGATCAATCGCTCGAGCTCCTCGGGCACGCCCTCGACGAGCTGCGACGGCGGCGTGGGCTCGCGGGTGAGGTGGCGGACCAGCACGTCGGCGCCGCCGTGGAAGGGAGGCTGGCTGGTGACGAGCTCGTAGAGCACGCAGCCGAGCGCGTAGAGGTCGGTGCGCGGGTCGATCGGCTGGAGCCGGATCTGCTCGGGCGCCATGTAGCTCGGGGTGCCCGCGACCTTGGTCACCACCTCGGCGACCTCGCGCCCGACCGAGCCGGCCGCGCGCCAAGCGAGGCCGAAATCCACGAGGACCGGCAGATCGCCGGGACGAATAAATACGTTATGTGGTTTGAGATCGCAGTGGACGACGCCCTCGCCGTGGAGGAACGCGAGGGGCGTGCACATGCGGCGCGCGATCGTGAGCACACGCGGGAGGTGACCGGCCGCCGCGCGGGCCGAGACCGTGGGAGGCACCGGCGTCTCCTCGCGCGTGACCTGGCCCCGTCCGATGCTGACCGTGGTGCGCTCGGACGACGCGGCGCCCATCGTCGGGCGCGACCAGATCCGGGCGTGGACGTCGGCCAGCGTCTCGCCGACGAGCAGCTCCATGGCGTACCACGGCACCCCCGCCGACACGCCCTCGGCGACGATGCGCACGATGCCGGGGTGACGTAGGCGCGAGAGCGCGTGGATCTCGCGGCGGAGGCTCGAGAGATACACCTCGTCGGGCGCGCGCACCGTCTTGAGCGCGACGGCCTCGCCCGTCTGCTTGTGGGTCGCGAAGTAGACGACGCTCATCCCGCCCTGGGCGAGGACGCGCACGATCGAGAACGGCCCCAGCTCGTTCGGCTGATCGCGCAGGTAGGCCGTCGACACGTGCGCATGCTACCGCAGCGCAGGCGCAGGCGCGCGTCGTGCTCGCACGGCGACAAAGTACAACGCCGCCATCCACCCCGGAAACGCCAAGGGCCGCGACCGGGTCGGGCGCGTCGTGCAGCTGCAGCCCCCGCCGCCGGGCTCGATCGCCGGAAGGTCGGTGGACGAATCGGGGACGACAACGGGCGCGTCGACCCCGGCGTCGGTGCGACCGGCGCCGATGAGGTTCGAGACCTCGCGCCACGCGCTGTCGCACGCCGTCTTCACGCACGCGAGCGGCTCGAGATCGACGAAGCGAAGGCGCGGCTCGAAGGTCTTTCCGTCGTCGCGCGAGAGGCCGACGCTGAAGCCGTCCGCGCTCTCGTCGCCGCACGCCCACAGCCCCGCCGCGGTCCAGGTCAGACACTTCACGCGCGTGGCGCTGACCCGGGCGAACGCGAGATCGCTCGTCCGCGCGATCCAGAGCCCGTCGGTCGGTCCGCCCACGGCGACGCGCGAGCCGTCCGGCGAGAGCGCGAAGCCGAGGAGCTCGGTGCCGGCGTGGACCTCCTCGAAGCGTACGCCGCCGTCGGTGCTCAGGAGGAGCCGGTCTCCCTCCTCGCCGTCGAGCCGCAGCCACACGCGGTCGGCGTTCGCGGGATCGACGGCCGCGATGTACGGCGCGCGCGCGGCGCCCATATCGAACGTGGACTCGGTGAACGTCGCGCCGAAGTCGTCCGACCGAGCGACGGTCGCGAACCGCTTGAAGGGCCCGACGCCGCTGACGTAGATGCGCGACGGTCGCGACGGCGCGACGTCGATCGTCGCGGGCGCGAGATCCTCGGGCAGCGGCGACGCGGTGAGAGTCCAGGTCGCACCGAGATCGCGCGACTCCACCACGAGCGCGCGAAAGCCGAGCGCGGGATCGATCGGCGAGGAGACGGCGATCAGACGGTCCGTCGCGGCGAGGTCGATCCAGTACTCGTTCCGCACGGGCGCGCCCGCGCGCGACCACGTGCACCCGCGATCGACCGTGCGCGAGATGGAGTCCGGCAGGCCCGCGAGCAGCACGCCCCCGTGGAGGACGATCGCCGGATCGAACGTCCCCGCGAACCCGACCTGCTGCTCGCAGATCCAACGCCAGGTCTTGCCGGAGTCGGTGGACTGGAGGAGACCGAAGGTCGTGCGAACGACGATCCGCGCCCCGTCGGTGGGGTCGACGACGAGCTGCGCCGCGGCGGGGAAGCGCCCGTTCGCGCGTGCGCTCCCCGTGACGAGGGCGAGGGCGACGAGCGCTGCACCGCTCATGACCGCGGTCCGTCTGTCGCCGAAGCAGGACATGGGATTCCTCGCCCAACGTATCAGCGCGGATCGAGGAAGAGGGAACTACGGCGCGAGCCAGCGGCCGGACATCACGATCATCGACAGCAGCTTCAACGAGTTCCCGTAGTAGTTGTCCGCGCCGAGCGGCGACTCCGCGACGCGCGTCCATATCGCGTCGAGCCACGCCTGGTTCGCTTCGTCGGTCATCGCCGCGACGCCGAAGGCCGCGACGAAGGCTGTCTCGTTCTGCAGGTGTGGCGGGATGGCGTCGCCATCGAGGTGGTATCCGCCGTCGATCCGGCGCGGGTCGTCCCCGGTCTTCGCGCGGATGAACGCGTTGAGCCTCTGCAGCGCGGCGCGCGCGCGCGGATCGCCGGAGATCAACCAGTCGGTCCCGAGCCGCCACGGGACGCGACACGCGTTCCACGAGAAGGCGCCGTCGGTGGGGTGCTCGAGCCACTTCCCCGGCGCGGGCTTGGGATCGCTCCGCACGTCGATGAGGAAGTCGGGGAACAGCCCGGTGCCGGGCGTGTAGCGGTCCTGGAACTCGCTCACGAGCTGCCAGTGCGCGTCGACCGCGCGCTCCCAGAACGGCTCGCCCGTCGCGCGCCCGAACGCGCGGAAGTGATCGGGCACGACGTCCGACATTCGGACGGTCTGACCGAGCTTCCCCTCGCCGGCGACCACGAAGTCGCCGAGGAGCGCGAGGTGGGTGACCGGATCCATCTCGTGGGTGCGGATGGCGCCGATGACCTCGCGTGCCGCAGCGCCGTAGTCGATCGGTCCGCTGTCGCCCCAGCGTGCGCTCGCGAGCAGGAGCGCGTAGGCGATGTCGAGATCGGCGTCGGTGGCAGCATCGGAGCCGCGCGGCGAATCGAGGCAGCCCTTCACCTGATTCCAGGACATCAGGTGAGACGACTTGCGGGTCGGAAACGCGCGCGCGAACGCGAAGAGCCCGTCGAACAGACGGTGCGCGTCGGGATCGCGATCGGCCATCTGCACGGTGAGCAGCATCGCGTAGGCCTGCAGCTCCGAGACGGTGATGGTGTCCGGCGCGCGGTTGCTCCACAGCGGACCGTCGGACGAGGCGTCGCCATAGATCGCGCCGCATCCCTCGATCAAGTAGCGCGCCTTCCACGCCATCCAGAGGTCGAGGACCTCTCGGTCGAGCACCTCGCGCGCGATCGAGGGGAGGATGGAGCCTGCCGCGTATCCCCGCTTCTCCGGCGGCGGTGAGGTCTTGCTGCTGCTCTCGGTCGGATCTCGGGTCTCCGGCGACGGAATGTTGCCGAGCTCGACTCCCTCGGCCGGCGGATCGTCCGCGGACGTGGGCCCGAGCGCGCCGCTACAACCGAGGAGACCGAGGACGACGACAGCACGCAGCGACCGCATGGCACCTCCGGGAGCGAGGGAGTGCAGCGCAGATGCCAGCGGTTCTCATGCTTGCGGCGGCGTCTCGTCACGACGCGTTGAGCCTCCGCGCCTCACCACGGCTTCGCGGCGTCGCCACCGCACCGGGGCGTTCGTCAACGACTGCGCGCCGACACCGTCGAGTTGTGGGTTGCGCGACTCACCGCGTCGCGCGCTTCTTCGGTTTGCTCTTCGCCTTGCGCTTCGGTGCCGCGCTGCGCTTCGCGGAGGACTTCTTCGCGGAGGACTTCTTCGTGGAGGACTTCTTCGGGGAGGACTTCTTCGCGGAGGACTTCTTCGCGGAGGACTTTTTGGCGATCGACTTCTTCGTGGACTTCTTCGCGGCCGTCTTCTTCGGCTTCTTCTTGCTCTTCTTCTTCGATCCGCCGTCCATCACGAGCTTCCTGCCGCCGGACCACTCCAGGTAGTAGGCCTTGATGGCCTTCCAGTAGTCGTGGCCCAGCACCTCGTCGGGCGAGAGGCCCACGAGCTTCGGGCCGAGGCGCTTGGCCCCGGCGACCGCGGCGAGGAGCTCGGTCGTGGGTTCGACCACCCGATGGCGCGTGGGCGCGTCGACGGTGGGAAACGCCTCGAGCGCGCCCGCGAGGTCGGCCGCATCGACGAACACGAGCTCTGCGCCGCCGCGCGTCGCGTCGATCGTGGCGATGGCGTCGACCTCGGGGAGGAGGATCGGCATCGTGCCGGTCCACGTAACGGTCGCGAGCGTCCTCTTCCCGTCCGCCATGTAGATGACGTGCGGAACGAACACCTCGTCGCCCGCCGCCTCCGCGGTCTTGTCGCGCTCGCGGTTCCAACGCCAGTGCGACGTCAGCCGTTCCTCGTCGTAGAGGCGAACATTCGCGTCCGAGAGTTGGCTCATCGCGATGGCGACGGCGAACCCGAAGCGCGAAGCGAACAGGCACCCGCGCACGAGCGCCTCCCGGTCCAGCTCCCCGGTCCCCATCCCGTTCATGGTGGGATCGTTCACCAGCAGATCGAACGTCTGCACGAGTGCTTCGAGCTCCTCGACGAGCTCGAGCGCCCTCGTGTGCGAGGCTTGCGTGCTCGCGGTGATGCGGATCGGATCCCAGCCCTCCTCGTCGCGGTGGGTGCCGTAGTCGACGGAGAACCACACCGCCGTGTGCTCGTGCCCGTACCGCGCCGAGCCGCTCTCCTGCACCGTGTAGTGGGGTCGTTCGCGGAAGAACGCGTCGAGCGCCTCCACCGCCGGCAGGGGTCGACCTTCGCGCGCGAGGAGCCCGATGTCGTAGGACATCGACCGATCCTAATGCGGGTTGCGTTCCAGTACAGTGGCCCAATGCGCGCGTACCTCGCCGCCTCCGAATTCATCGACTGGCACCATCCGGCCGTGCAGGCACGCGCGCGGGCGCTCGCCGTGACCGACAGCATGGAGACGGCACGCCGCTGCTTCGAGTTCGTGCGCGACGAGATCGACCACAGCTGGGACGCTCGTCGGGGCCCGGTCACCTGCACGGCGTCGTCGGTGCTCGAGCACCGCACCGGGTACTGCTACGCGAAGAGCCACCTCCTCGCGGCGCTCCTCCGCGCCAACGAGCTCCCGACCGGCCTCTGCTACCAGCGCCTCGCCGTCGGCGAAGCGGGACCGCCCTACTGCCTGCACGGGCTCAACGCCGTGTGGCTACCCGGGATCGGTTGGTACCGCATCGACGCACGCGGCAACAAACCCGGCGTCGATGCGCAGTTCTCCCCGCCGAGCGAGCGGCTCGCGTTCGCGGCGCGCGGCCGGCTCGAGGCCGATTTACCGCAGATCTGGGCGGAGCCGCACCCGCTCGTCGTCCGCGCGCTCACGACGTTCGGCACGATCGAGGAGGTGGCCGGCAACCTCCCCGACCTCGAGCCCGCAGTCACGAGCAGCGCCTCCCAAAACCGCGTATAGGAGCGGAACCAACAGATGGCGCGATACCTCGTAACCGGCGGCGCAGGGTTCATTGGGTCAAGCATCGCGGCGGCGCTCGTCGCGGCCGGCGAGCGGGTACGCGTCGTCGACAACTTCGCGACCGGCCATCGACACAACCTCGAGGGCCTCGACGTCGAGCTGTTCGAGGGGAGCATCACCGACGGCGAGCTCATGGCGCGCGCCGCGGCGGGCGTGGAGGTCATCTTCCACGAGGCGGCGCTCCCGTCGGTGCCGCGGAGCATTCAGCATCCGCTCGACAGCGATCGCGTCAACGTCCACGGCACGCTCACCGTGCTCGAGGCGGCCCGTCACGCCGGCGTTCGTCGCGTGCTCTACGCCGGAAGCTCGAGCGCCTACGGCGACACGCCGACGCTCCCGAAGCGCGAGGAAATGACGCCGCGGCCGCTGTCCCCCTACGCCGTGGCCAAGCACACCGGCGAGCTCTACCTCTCGGTCTACGCCCGGCTACACGGCCTCGAGACGCTCTCGTTTCGTTACTTCAACGTGTTCGGTCCGCGCCAGGATCCGAAAGGCGCCTACGCCGCCGTGATTCCGCGCTGGATCGTGGCCGGCCTACAGGGCCAGGAGATCACGATCAACGGCGACGGCGGGCAGACGCGGGACTTCTGCTTCATCGACAACGTCGTGCACGGCAACCTCCTCGCCGCGTCGACGACCCGCCGTCTCGCCGGCGAGGTGGTGAACATCTCGTGCGCCGAGCGGATCTCGCTGCTGCAGCTCGCAGACGCGATGGGCGAGCTGATCGGGCGTCGGATCGAGCGGCGTCACGGCCCGGCCCGCGAGGGCGACGTGCGCGACTCGCTGGCCGACATCACGAAGATCGGCGAGATCCTCGGCTACCAGCCGAAGGTTCGCTGGCGCGAGGGACTCGCCACGACGGTGGACCACTGGCGCAGCAAGCTCGCGGCTGGGTAGCCCCGGCGTTCGATCGCTCACGGGGGTGAGGGCATGCGGAAGGTAGTTGCGATCGTGCTGATGGGGTGTGCGCCTGCGCCTGCGTCTGCGCCTGCGCCTGCGCCTGCGCCTGCGCCTGCGCTTGCGCCTGCGCCTGCGCCTGCGCCTGCGCCTGCGCCTGCGCCTGCGCCTGCGCTTGCGCCTG
>JALHOE010000302.1 GCA_022843175.1 Deltaproteobacteria bacterium | reverse complement strand
GTTGCGCACGCGGATCCACGCCGCGCCGCGCACGGGCGGCGAGAGGGCGCCGAGCTCGGGCGCGACGTCGACCCGCAGCTCGCCGTTCACCGCGCCGCCGCTGCGGCGCACGTCGAGGAGCCCTGCGCGTGGATTGGGCTCGGGGAGCGTGGCGATCGGGATCGAGCCGATCGGGTGGAACCGCTCGCCCACTTTGGCCTCGAGCCGCACCGACGAAGGCAGGGGTGGATCGATCACCACCTCGGAGATCCCGCGGTCGTCGGTCGTGTCGGCGCGGCCGCTGGCCCCGTTGTCGCCGAGGGCCCGCACCTCGGCGCCCGCGACGATCAGCGCGTCGCCCTCGCCGGGCGTCGCGCGAAACAGCTGGATCCGTGCGTGGAGCGCGGCCGCTCGCGGGCGGGGCCCGACGATCACCCGCGCGCCGTAGACCTCCCGCGGACGGGACATCGCGAGCGCGACGGCCGCGATCCCGAGCGCCAGAAGCGGCGGGGCGAAGAGGACGAGCCTCCGCCGCCGGCCCTTCGCGTCGAGCCGGTCGTGCGCGATCTCGCGCTCGAGGGCGTCTCCCTCCGGATCCTCGGACACGGACCGCACCTTCGCACGTCCGCGTTGCGGCCGGAACGCCGCCGAGACAATGGCCTCGCCATGAGCGATCTCGGCACAGTCGCCGTCCTCGGCGCCGGCACCATGGGACACGGCATCGCGCAGGTCTTCGCGGCCGCGGGCGCGCGCGTTCGCCTCTTCGACGTCGACGAGCCCCGCGTCGAGAAGGGGCGCAGCCAGGTCCGCGCGGCGCTCGAGCGGGTCGCGTCCAAGGGAAAGATCACCGCGGCCGAGGTCGATCGGATCCACGGCGCCATCGCCGGCAGCACCGACGTCTCGCGCGCGTGCGAGGGCGCCGACCTCATCGTCGAGGCGATCCCCGAGGACATGGCCCTCAAGGTCGAGGTCTTCAAGAAGGTGGTCGCCGCGGCGCCCCCGCACGCGATCCTCGGCTCCAACACCTCGTCGCTCTCGATCACCGAGCTCGGCGCGCGGATCGGCGCGGCCGACCGCACCATCGGCCTTCACTTCTTCAACCCGCCGCCGGTGATGGAGCTGCTCGAGATCGTGCGCGGGCTGTCCACGTCGGACGAAACGGTCGCGCGGGCTCGGGCGCTCGCGAAGGCGATCGGCAAGACCTCGATCCTCGTGACCGACACGCCCGGCTTCGCCACGAGCCGCCTCGGCGTGCTCCTCGGCGCCGAGGCGATGCGCATGCTCGAGACAGGCGTCGCGTCCGCGGGCGACATCGATCGCGCGATGGAGCTCGGCTACCGCCACCCGATGGGGCCGCTCAAGCTCACCGACCTCGTCGGCCTCGACGTACGCCTCGCGATCCTCGAGCACCTGCAGCGCGAGATCGGAGACCAGTTCCGCCCGCCGGCGATCCTCCGCAAGCTCGTGCGCGCCGGCCACCTCGGCAAGAAGACCGGCCGCGGGTTCTACGTGTGGACCGACGCCGGTCCGAAGGAGCCGTCATGAACGTCGCCCGCGACAGGTTCCTCTCGTTCGCGCGTCGCCTCGCGCTGCTGTCGTCGGTGAGCCCCGCGCTCCTCGCGTGCGGCGGCTCGAACGCGAACACCGCCGCCACCACCGCCGCGCCCACCACGTCGAGCAGCAACGTCTCGCCCGAGCCGCCGAAGACCGACTTCACCGCGGGCAGCGGGCCGTGCCGCTGCTCGTGGGACACCAACGCGAGCGCCGCGCCGCGCGTCTGCAAGAAGGGCGAGGTCAACTACGACGGCCAGGCGTGCATCCCCGGCAAGGGCGGCCCGTCGTACGGCGAGGGTGGCGGCGGCTACATGGGGCCAATCCCCGGCCCGCTCCCGCCGCCCGAGCTCGCGCATGCATCCCTCTCGGGGGTCTGAGGATTGGGGTGTACGGCGAGCGCGGCGGGGGATGAGTCACCGACGCAGAACCCACAACGTCCACTCTCCGTCGACGCGTGTCTCGGCGATGCGATCGTTGAACAGCGCGCCGACGGCGGCCGCGAGCACGGTGCCCCGCGCTTCGGGCCGAAGCAGCACGTAGCGGAGGTTCACCTCTTCGATAAAGGCGTCGACGCGCGCGCGCGGGATCGCGGCGGGGACGAGCGGGGTGGGCTTGTCCCCTTGCGCGGCGAGCAGCGGTCCGAGCAGGGGGTGCTGTTCGTAGCGGGCGAAGGTGGCCGCGGGCAGCCTCGCGACCATGCCGCCGAGCAGCGGCTTGTGGTGGACCGTCGCGAACCACATCGCGCTCGTGCGCTCCGCGCCCACGCTCTTGTGCCCGTCGCGGAGGCCGAACGGGATCTCGAGGAGCGCTCCGGCGGGACGGGCCGCGAGATCTGCGTAGATGGGCGGCACGTCCGCGGCGGTCAAGGTGCTGAAGGGCGCGCGGCGGTACTCGAGGAACAGCAGGAGCGCCGTCGCGGCCACGGCGAGCACGCGAACCGATCGCGCGAGGCGCGGCAGCACCACGCGCTCGAGCGCGACCATCGCGAGCACACCCGCGACGAGCATCGTGACGACGGAGAACCGCGCGGGCACGCGGAGGTTGCCGATGAACGGCAACATGTTGAGGACCGCGTGTGGAAGCCCGAGCAGCCGAATGCCGCCGACGCGGATCACCGGTGACGCGAGCAGAAGGAACGTCGCTCCGAGCCATGCGAGCCATCGCTCGCGCGGCTCGCGGAGCTTCAGCGCGCGGGAGAGGAAGAGGGCACCGACGAGCGCGACGATCGTGACGCCGGCATAGACCTCGTGCTCGATCGTCCCGTTGCGCAGCCGCGTATTGAGCGCGGCGAGGCGGGGGCCTCCGACGAGGAAGTGGCTCGACGAGGGGAGGAGGTACCCGACGAGGTCGGCGCTGTAGCCGAACGCGCCGCCGGCTTGGCCGCCGAGGGCGAAGTAGGTCTCGACCAGCGCGGTGGAGGCGCCGAGGGTGAGCGCCAGCACGGCGATGACCTTCCGTCGCGAGGCGCGGAGCGGGTAGCGCTCGACGAGGCGCAGGAGCACGGTGGAGAGCGCGATCCACAGGCAGAAGTAGGTGCAGTAGAAGTCGCTCGCGAGCGTCACCAGCAGCAGGAGCGAGGCTGCGAGCCAGACGCGCGGCCGAGGCATCGGCGCGACGCCTGTGGCCGCCACGGGGTGCTCGAGGTGCCAGTCGAGGACCACGAGCGCAAAGAACGGGATCGTCGTCGTGAGCTCGAGGTTGAAGTGGCCGAGCAGTCGGGCGAGCTTGTAGGGGCAGAACGCGAAGACCGCGCCCGCGATCACCGCGAGCGCGCGGCGCTCGAGGAACCTGCGCGCGAAGAGGTAGCCGCCGAGGCCCGAGAGCACGAAGCTCGCCGCGATTCCGAGGGCGAGCGCCCCGATCGGCGAGCGGAGAAGCAGGCCGAGCGCGCCGAGGATCGGCGTGTACGTGTGGGCGCGGAGATCGGCGCCGACGGGCAGAACGAGGTCGTCGGCGTAGAAGAGCGACGTGCCGTGCCGAACGGCGCTGGCGAAATGGTCGACGTTCCACACGAACATCGCCGCGTCGCCGGCGTACACCGGGTGCGGACCGTCGGTCGTGATCGCCCGCGGGAACTGCCACCCCATGGGGTGCGACAACGCGAGGAACAGCAGTACGTAGACAGCGCCAACGAGGACGAGCTCGAGTCGGCGCAACGCGTTCCCCATGCTGGCGACGCGTCTTCGCGTCGAGGAGCCGCAGCGTCAACCTGCGAAGGTCAACGTCACCGATACGGATAACGACGCGGCTGCGCGTTGCGACGCGCGCGGCGCGGCTCGCGCGCCCGATCGACGGCGACCGTGAGCGCCATCGGCGCGCCGGCGCTGAAGAGGAACCCGAACAGGATGGCAGCGAGACCGGCGAGGAAGGCGACGACCGCTTCGTGCGTCATGTGATCTTGATGGTGACCGAACGCGCGCGTTCCGCAACTGTCTGTTTGCACGGGCTGCGCGCGATGTAAGCGCATTCGGCACCTGCGCACATTCGCGATACCCTGCCGCGATGCGCATCTCTCGGCCGAAGTTCCTCGAGCTCACGCGGCGCCTCGCCCTCCTGAGCACGATGCCCCTCGCCTCCTGCGCGACCTCGTCCGTGACGAACACCACCACCGGAGCGCAGCCCGCGCCGCGTCCGTCGTCGTCCGCGAGCACGGTGGCCGATCAGCCCGACCCCACCGTCGGCACCGGCCCGTGCCGCTGCTCCTGGGACACCAACGCCAGCGCCGCTCCGCGCGTCTGCAAGAAGGGGCAGGTGAACTACCTCGGCGTCGCGTGCATCCCCGGCGGAGGCACGGCGAGCGACGAGGACAACGACCTCCCCGTGGGCCCGCTCCCCCCGCCCGACCTCAGTAATTGCTGAGCTGGGTGCGGTAGCCGTCGACGTTGCGGAGGAGCTCCTTGAGGGAGTCACCGCCGAACTTCTCGAGCAGCGCGTCCGCGAGGACGATCGCGAGCATCGCCTCGCCGACCACGCTCGCGGCGGCGACCGCGCAGATGTCGCTCCGCTCGAACGCCGCGTCGGCCACCTGCTTGCTGTCGACGTGGACGCTCGGGAGCGGCTTGCGCAGGGTCGCGATCGGCTTCATCGCCGCGCGCACGACCACCGGCTGACCGTTGGTGATGCCACCCTCGAGACCGCCGGCGCCGTTCCGCGGGCGGGTGAAGGCCGCGCCGTTGTGCGCGATGGGATCGTGCACCTCGCTGCCGCGCACGCGCGCCGCCTCGAAGCCCATGCCGATCTCGACGCCCTTGATCGCCTGGATGCACATCATCGCCTGCGCGATGCGGCCGTCGAGCTTGCGGTCCCACTGCACGTGGCTGCCGAGGCCCACCGGGACGTTGGTGGCGATCGCCTCGAAGACGCCGCCCAGGGTGTCGCCCGCGTGCGAGGCGGTGTGGATCGCCTCTTTCATCCGCTCCTCGGCGTCGGGATCGGCGCAGGACAGATCGCTGGCGCGCGAGCGCAGGCGCACCGTCTCGGCGTCGAGCGACTTGTGGGCAAGCGCGTTCACGTCGCCGATGGAGATGACGTGGGCGAAGACGTCGATGCCGCAGGCGGCGAGGAGCTTGCGCGCGACGCCGCCGACCGCGACGCGCATCGTCGTCTCGCGGGCGCTCGCGCGCTCGAGGATGTCGCGCAGATCGCGGCGGTCGTATTTGAGGCCCCCGGCGAGGTCGGCGTGGCCGGGGCGCGGACGCACCACCGGCTCGGGCGGCGAATCGAACGGCTCGGGCCCCATGCGGCCCTTCCAGCTCTCGAAGTCCTTGTTGGGAACGAGCAGCGCGAGCGGACCGCCGAGCGTCTCGCCGCCGCGCACGCCGGCCTGCAGCGTGACGCGATCGGTCTCGATCTTCATGCGCCCGCCGCGCCCGTAGCCGCGCTGACGCCGCGCGAGCCCGTCGTCGATGTCGCTCGCGAGGAGCGGCAGCCCTGCGGGCACGCCATCGACGAGCGCCACGAGCCCGGGCCCGTGCGATTCACCTGCAGTCAACCAGCGAAAATGGGCCATGCCGCGGTGCACTATAGGCCGAGCCGCGCGGCGGCGTCATTCAACCGAGGAAGCGCGCGCGGAGCGACGTGAAGATCGTCTTGCGCTGCAGCTGCACCGTGACCTCGAGCCCACCCGGCCGGAAGTTGGCGCCGCGTACGTTCACCACCTCGCCGACCCGGCCGAAGATCGTCTCCTTGACGAGCGTCTCCTTCAGCTTGCCGATCGATCCGAGGTCGAGGATGAGCAGATCGTTCTTCGCGCGGACCGGGCCGCCGAGGAACTCGGCCACCGTCTGCACGATTTTGTCGGGGCCCATCGACGTGAGCGCGGCCTCGCCGAACGCGCCGATCATGCCGAGCAGCCCGTTGCTCTTGCCGCCGTTCTTACCGGCGAACGTCGGCGGCTCGAGCAGACGGAGGAACAGCGCGCCGCCCTTCTCGTTGAGGTGGAACGCGGCGATGCCGACCCGCACCACGACGCGCGAAGCCGAGCCCATCATGTTGAGCACGAGGTGGATGCGCATCTCGCCGTCGGCGGGCTTCAGGTCGATCGACTCGACGACCTTCACCTTCGCGAGCCCCTGCCGCGCGATCGCCGCGAGGCGCGGGGTGGGGATGAGCACACGCCCCGCGAGCAGGCCGATGCCGCTCGCGCGCAGCACCTCGAGCCCGATCGTGCGGGGATCGCTGTTGCGAGGAGCCAAAGCCGTCGTCGTCGTCGCGTGCGCCGCCATGCCCAGAAACGTAGCTGGCGTAATCGTGACGAGAAACGCAGAATCATCCCTTCCCGACTGACGCTGAGCGTCATACAGAGCACCACGACCATGGCATCCGAACCGAGCCTCCCGCCCATCCAGGTTTACGACACGCTCGCCCGTAGCGTTCACCCGCTCGCGGTCCGAGAAGAGGGCAAGGCCTCCGTCTACTGCTGCGGTCCCACGACCTACGACGTCGCGCACGTCGGGCACGCCCGCTCGGCGGTCGCCTTCGACCTCCTCGTCCGGGTGCTCCGCCACCGGGGCTACACCGTCACCCACGTCCGCAACGTCACCGACGTCGACGACAAGATCCTCGCCCGCGCCAAGGAGACCGGCGAAGAGCCCACGGCGCTCTCCGCGCGCATGGCCAAGCTCTACGACGAAGACATGGAGGCGCTCGGCTGCGTCAGCCCGACGCACGCGCCCCGCGTCAGCGAGACGATCCCCGAGATCGTCGACGTGATCGATCGCCTCATCAAGAACGACGCCGCCTATGCGGTGCCGGGCGAGGGCAACCGCGGCGGCGACGTCTACTTCCGCGTCCGCGCGTTCCGCGGCTACGGCAAGCTCTCGGGCCGCAACATCGACGAGATGCGCTCCGGCGCGCGCATCGAGGTCGACGAGCGCAAGGAGGACCCGCTCGACTTCGCGCTGTGGAAGGGCGCCGCCGAGGGCGAGTGGGCATGGGACTCGCCGTGGGGCCGCGGGCGCCCCGGGTGGCACATCGAGTGCTCCGCCATGAGCGCGAAGTTCCTCGGCCACGGCTTCGACATCCACGGCGGCGGGATGGACCTCATCTTCCCCCACCACGAGAACGAGATCGCCCAGAGCGAGGCCGCGTTCCCCAACCAGGGCAACTTCGCCAACTGCTGGATGCACAACGGCTTCGTCAACATCGACAAAGAGAAGATGTCGAAGTCGCTCGGCAACTTCGTCACCGTGCGCGATGCGCTGCAGCGCAACGACGCCGAGGCGATCCGCCTCTACCTGCTCGCCCATCACTACCGCGGACCGATCGGCTGGGAGGTCGAGAAGCTTTCCGACGGGCGCGTCGTGTTCCCCGGCGTCGACGATGCCGAGAAGAAGATCGACTACCTCTTCACCACGCTCGCGCGGGTCAACGAGCTCACCGTCGCGGTCAGCAGCGGAGAGCTGCCCAAGCCCTACAACGAGGCGCTCGCCTCGGTGAACGCCGCGCGCCAAGAGGCCTTCGCCTCGCTCGCCGACGATCTCGCCGCGGCCAACGCGATCGCGGCGCTCTATCGGATCGCGGCGACGCTCAACGAGATGCTCGACCTCCACGTGCGCAAGAAGGGCGACCGCCCGGCGATCGGTCGCGTGATCGGCGTCGCGTCGCACGCCCTGCGCGAGATCGCCGACGTCCTCGGCATCCTCCGCGTGTCGCCCACCGCCTACGCAAGGAGGACGCGAGCGCAGCGCCTCGCGCTGCTCGGCAGGAGCGAGAGCGAGATCGACGGCAAGGTCCAGGAGCGCGTCGATGCGCGCGCGCAGAAGGATTTCGCTCGCGCAGACGCGATCCGCAAAGAGCTCGAGACGATCGGCGTGGAGCTGTTCGACGGCGCCGACGGCACCACGTGGAAGGTGCGGAAGTAGGACTTGTCGGACCTATCTGAAGCCTGAATTTCTGGTAGATTCGCCCCCCTTGGCGGATCGAAAACCCTACGACTCCGCGCCCACGACCCGGATGGACGCCGTCGTCCCGCCCACGGGCGACGTGTTCCGCGTCGGCGACGTGCTCGACCGCACCTACGAGATCCGCGGCCTCCTCGGCGAGGGCGGCATGGGTCAGGTCTACGACGCGTTCGATCTGCGACTCCAGCGCTCGGTCGCGATCAAGGTCGCGTGGCCGACGGTCGACGTCGCGAGCATCCGCAAAGAAGCGCAGGCGCTCGCGGCGATCCGTCATCCGAGCGTGATCATGGTGTTCGCGTGCGGCGAGCACGAGGGCCACGAGTACGTCGTGATGGAGCGCGTCCACGGGGTGAACCTCGAGACGCACATCCGCCGCCGCATGAGCGCCGGCAAACCGTTCCCGATGACCGAGGCGCTCGAGATCCTCGCGCAGATCGCCGACGGGCTCGCCATCGTGCACCGGGCGGGCATCGCGCACCGCGACGTCAAACCCGACAACGTCATGTTGGCGCCGGGCGGACGCACCGTGCTCATGGACTTCGGCGTGTTCGTGCCGGAGTTCGACGCGGCCGCGCACGTCACCGCCTCGGGCTCGCCGGCGTACATGGCGCCCGAGACCATCGCCGGAAACGTGGGCTCCGGCGGCGGCTTCCTCGTCGACGTCTACGCCTTCGGCGTGCTCGCGTTCGAGCTGCTCACCGGCGCGCTGCCGTTCCCCGGCGCCACGGCGCGCGAGGTCCTCATGAGTCACCTCTCGGCCGAGGTGCCACGCGTGCGTGAGCGCCGCGCCGATCTCTCGGCAGGCCTCGACGAGCTGGTCACCCAGCTGATGGCCAAGGACCCCTTCGAGCGTCCGCAGGGGATGGACGAGGTCTCGCACCGCCTCCGCCGCCTCCGCGCCTCGGAGAGCGGCGACTCCGGGCCGGTCTCCGCCCGCGCCCCGACGCCGTCGGGCCGGGTCAGCACGGGCCGCATCACGATCGAGGAAATCCCGGTTTCCACGGACCAAAGCACCACCACGCAGACGCGCCGTAAGGGATGAAGACGAGCGCTTGACCCTTCTTATCCCCCCCCGATACGGTGTTTTGCCCTCGTGAACCTGGAGCTCGGCGTCGTCTGCGGCTCGTGTGATGCGTACAGCCCCATGGGCACGACGCGTTGCCCGAGCTGCAACCACGACCTCGCGCTCTTTCGCGAGAAGACAAGCATCGCGCCGCCGCCCCTCGCGCTGACCGACGTCAAGCCGGCCGCGGCGCCGGCCGCGCCGCCGCAGGCCAAGAGCCC
>JALHOE010000301.1 GCA_022843175.1 Deltaproteobacteria bacterium | reverse complement strand
CAGGTGCGGGAGCGCTCGGCGCAGCGGCGGCAGGTGCGGGAGCGCTCGGCGCAGCGGCGACAGGTGCGGGAGCGCTCGGCGCAGCCGGCGGTGGAATCGAAGCGGGCTTGGCGGGCGGCGGGACCGACGCGGGCTTGACCTCGGGCGCAGCGAGCTTCGCCTCGACCGCGGCCGGGATGTCCGGCGACGAGGGCGTGGGCTTGGGCGGCTTGGCCGCAGCCACGGCGGAGAAGATGTCCTGCGAGACACCGCGCGCGTCGACGGGCGCCGACTTGGGCTGCTGACCGCTCGGTGTCGTGGTCGCGGGCGCGCTCGCCACCGGCGCAGACACGGGGGCAGGCGCAGCCGCGGGCGCTGGCGAAACCGCAAGTGCAGCCGCGGGAGCGCCGCTCGGCCACTTGATCTCGGGCTCGGCCCCGCGCCAATCCTTCCATGTGAGCGCGACGAGCGGCGCGCGCGTGGGGCGGCCCTGCCACTCGTGATCGAACACCGCGAGCTGCACGAGGAGTCCGCTCGGCGCGTTGGCGAGCTCGGCCCGCACGTCCTCGAGGTTGGCGCGCGCGACCGCGAGCGCGTGCTCCTTGCCCGCGCCCGCGGGCACGGCGATGGCCAGCTCGCGATAGGTGATCGGCGAGCGCGCGCCGGGCTCTTCGGCCTTGCGAAGGATGATCTTGCCGCGATCGGCGAGCGGTGGCGCTTCGCCGGCCGGCCGCGGGATGGCTGCGCCGGGCCCGCTCGCGGGACCGACACCCGACGGCGTACGCCGACGCCCGAGCGCGGACGCCGCGGTCGCCGCAGGAGAAGAGGCCGGGCCAGAAGCAGGGCCGGATGCAGGTGCAGCTGCAGGCGCCGACGCGGGTGCGGTGGGAGCGGCCGCGGGCATGCTGCTGCTCGGGGGCAACGGCTCGCTCGAGATCGGAGCGTCGTCCGGTGCGCGGCTGACCGTGTAGCGCTGGCGCGCGACGGCGTTGGTCGCGCGATAGGCGTCGGGCAGCACCTCGATCGTGAAGTTCGAGAGCGGCGCGGTGTCGCGCGCGGAGCTGCGACCCTGCGCGAGCGCGCCCTGCCACGTGGCAGCTTCGACCGTCAGGCGCTGGCCGGGGGCACCGGCAGATAACGACGAGACCTCGACGAACCAGCGCATCCCTTGTGGCTCCACGCCGAGCAAATCGGCGCTCGCAGGCTACCTCAACTCGACGCCGGTCGGGGTGTTTGTCGTCGTCGGCCCGAAGCCCCGATGTCGCGGCGGTGCTGGCTACCCGGGAGAGCGATCGCGTCCACGGCGCGGTACGCCCGCTCGGCCGCATCGTCGAGGTCGCTCCCGAGGGCGGTGACGCAGAGCACCCGGCCACCGCTCGACACCAACACTTCATCCTTTTTTGCCGTGCCGGCGTGGAGGACGGAGACGCCGGGCACCGCCGCCGCCTCCTCGAGACCGGAGATTGGATCGCCCGTGCGGACGGCGCCCGGGTACCCCGCGGCGGCGATCACGACCGCGATGGCTGGGCTCGCGACCACCGGGAGCGCGGCCGTGGGGAGCGCGCCGCGGGCGGCACCGTCGAGGAGCGGCACGATGTCGGTGTCGAGCCGCGCCATCAGGACCGCGGTCTCCGGATCGCCGAAGCGGACATTGAACTCGAGCACGTTGAGCGTGTCGCCGTCGAGCATCAGCCCCGCGAACAGCACGCCGCGGAACGGGATGCCGTCGGCCGCGAGGCCGCGCGCCGTCGGTGCGATCACCTCGCGAACGATGCGCGCGTGCACGGCGTCGGTGACCACCGTGGGGGGCGAGTACGCGCCCATCCCGCCGGTGTTCGGTCCGCGGTCGCCGTCGAAGATGCGTTTGTGGTCCTGGGCCGCGGCGAGCGGGACGAACCGCTCGCCATCGCAGATCGCGTGGAACGAGATCTCCTGCCCGTGCACGCGCTCCTCGATGACGACTCGGGCGCCGGCGTCGCCGAACACGCGCGCGCGCATCATCGCGTCGATCGCCGCGCACGCCTCGTCCACGTCGCTCGCGACCACGACGCCCTTCCCCGCGGCGAGCCCGTCGGCCTTCACCACCAGCGGCCGGCCCAGTGCGCGTACGTGTCGCTCGGCCGCGTCGGCGTCGTCGAACACCTCGAACGGAGCGGTGGGGATGCCGTGCCGCTTCATAAAGCGCTTGCAGAAGGCCTTCGAGCCCTCGAGCTCGGCGCCGGCGCGCGGCGGGCCGAACGCGCGGATGCCCGCGGCGGCGAGCGCGTCGACCAGCCCCGCGACCAGCGGCGCCTCGGGCCCGACCACGACGAGGTCGATGCGTTCGCGAAGCGCGACGTCGACCACCGCGGGCACGTCGTCGACGCGACCGCCGATGCAGCGCACCTCGCGCGCGATGCCCGCGTTACCGGGGAGCGCGACCGTCTCGGAGACCAGGGGCGAACGGACGATCGCGCGGACCAGCGCGTGCTCGCGCGCGCCGCCGCCAACCACGAGGACCCGCATACGCGGTCGATATCACATCCCGCGCAGGATCTTGAACGAGTCGCCCTCGCGCACGAGCTGCAGCTGGTTGTCGCGCACGGCGCGGTGCCACATGTCCCCGGTGGTGGTGGGGATCTGGAACGATGCGGTGTAGGTGAACTCGACGAGGATCACCTTGTTCTCCGTCTCGGCGACGCGGTGATACTTGATCTCGTAGCGAATCGCCTTGGTGGCCTTGAACTTGGACGCGAGGTACTCGCGGAGGCCGTTGTAGTCGATGTCGTCGGTCGACTTGGCGTTGCCGCCCGTCTCGAAGTAGCGGGGCGAGGCCATGCCCACGAGCACGTCGACGTCGCGGTCCTCGACGGCGCGCCGGTACTTCTCGCAGAAGCCGATGACCTTGCGGTTCTCGCTGTTGTCCTCGACGGTGGTGTTGGGGATGTAGCTCGACGTGCAGCCGGCGAGGGGCGCGCAGAGGACGAGACCGAGGGCGAGGGCGAGCGAGCGGATCGACATGGGTTCGGGATTGCGAGGGGAACGCCCCGCGAACGGCGGCGCATTCCCCGTCACCCTACGGCGCGCGCCCCCGGCGGGGCAAGCCCGAGGCAAGGTGATAGAGAGGAGGGGCGTGCTCGCGTTCCTCGACGCCCTCTCCTCGGGCCCGCTCCTGCTCGACGGGGCGATGGGCACCGAGCTCCTCGCGCGGGGTTTTCCGTTCTCGGTCTGCTACGAGGAGCTCAACCTCAGCCGGCCCGAGGTGATCGCGGAAATCCACGCGGCCCACGTCCGCGCCGGGGCCGAGGTGGTCGAGACCAACACCTTCGGCGCCAGCCGGCTCGACCGTGGCGTGCGCGAGGTCTGCGAGGCCGCGGTCGCGCTCGCCCGGGGTACCGGCGCGTACGTCGCGGGCTCGATTGGGCCGTGCGGGCGCGCCGACGAGGGACGCTACCGCGCGGTCGCCGAGGCCCTGTCGTCGGCCGACCTCTTGATCGTCGAGACCATGCGAAACCCCGCGGAGCTCCTCACCGCCGTGCGCGCCGCCAAGCGCACCGGGCTCCCGGTCGTCGCCCTCGCCTCGTTCACCGACGAAAACGTCATGGCCGACGGCACGACGCCCGAGTCGATCGCCGAGCGGCTGATCGACGCGGGCGCCGACGTGATCGGCGCGAACTGCAGCGAGGATCTCCTCGACGTCGCCGCGCGGATGACCGGCGCGCCCCTCGCGATCGTCCCCAACGCCGGCGCGCCGGGCGCGTACCGCTCGCCCGAGGCGTTCGCGATCGAGGCGAGCCGCTACTTCGCCATCGGAGCGCGCCTGGTCGGCGGCTGCTGCGGCGCCACGCCGGCGCACATCGCGGCGCTCGCGCGGCTCAGGCGGTGAGCCCCGACAGCGGCGCGCCGGAGCAGTACATCGGGTTGCCGAAGGACTTGACCTCGGTGCGCCCCATCGCGTGGCACAGCGAGACGAGCAGATCGTTGTGGGAGGCGCCCTTGTCTCCGCTCATCGGGTACTGCACGAAGCGGCCGGTCTTGAAGTAGCCGCCGCACGAGCCGGCGAGCACGAACGGCATGTCCTTGTGGCTGTGGCTGTTGCCCACGCTGATCTCGCTGCACCACCACACGACGGTGTTGTCGAGCATGGTGCCCTCGCCCTCGGGGATGGCCGCAAGGGCGCGAACGAAATAGGCGAACTGCTCGGCGTACCAGTATTTGAGGCGCGAGAGCTTCTTCTGCGCGTCTTCGTCGGCGTCTCCCGCGTGCGAGAGCTGGTGGTGGGTCTCGCTGATGCCGAGCCACGGCGCCGACGGCGTGGGGCCGGCGTGCGACCACATGAGCGACGCGACGCGCGTGAGATCGCAGGCGAGGGCCATGACCAACAGGTCCATGTGCGCCTTGCCGATCGACGGGTAGAGGTTCACGTCCATCGGCGCGAGGCCGGGGCGCTCGGGCTTCTTGCAGTTGCCGCCGACGAAGCCGCCGGGGGCGCTCAGGCGCGTCTCGAGGTCGCGCACTGCGGCCGCGTGCGAGCGCAGCTTGTCGACGTCTTCTTTGCTCAGCTTGCTCTCGAGCCGCGCGAACTGCTTGTGGACCGTGTCGAGCACGCTCTTGCGCTCGGCGCGGATGCGCGCGACGCCGGCCGGGTCGGCGCCGAGGTCGGCGAACAGGCGATCGAACACCAGCGCCGGGTCGTTCATCGGCGCGACGGGCTTGTTGGCGTCGAGGTAGACGATGCGACCGCCGACCTGGTTGAAGTCGTTGATCACCCCGAGCTCGAGCGAGGGCACCTTGGTGACGGCGCCGATGCCCTTGGCGATGAACTGGTCGACCGAGATGCCCCCGCCCCACCCGATCGGCGCGGAGGTGTCCATCCGGATGCCGCCGGAGCCGGTGGGATCGTTGAGGAGCGCGGTGCCGCCGAGGAGCGCGCCCATGCCCTCTTGATGGGTGTCGCCGGGCCCGTAGTCTGCCGACTGCATGTCGACGTTCTTGAGGACGATGAGGTCCTTCTTGATCGGGTCGAGCGGCGCCGGGATGCCGGAGAGCGTGAAGGCGGTCTCGGTGCCGGTGACGATCCAGTCCTTCTTCACGACGCCGTGCGGCGTGTAGAAGACGACGAGGCGCTTGGGGAACACCGGGGGCACGGCGCGCGCGCGCGAGCCGATGGTCGAGACCAACGGCAACGAGACGGCCGTCCCGAGCGCGCCCCGAAGGAACTGCCTCCGACTCGGCGTCACGGCGTCACCCTCCGCTTGTAACGAAACGAGTCGGTGAGGGCGAGCTGGACGAGGAGCTCACGCGCGTCTTGCTTGGACGCCGCGAAGGCCTTCTGCAGCCGGTCGACGGTGCAGCGGTCGGCGTCGTTCTCGAGGCGGCCGTAGCCGTAGCGGAACCACTGCGTGACCACGCAGTCGGAGACCTGCTTGGAGGCCGAGAGCTTCTTGGCGAGCGTGGGGAGCCCGTCGAACGTGCCGTCGAGGTCGAGGGTGTTCACGAACTGCCCCTTGGCGTCGATCGTCTTGCCCTCTTCGGTGCTGCGGAATTTGCCGATGCCGTCGTAGTGCTCGAAGCCGAAGCCGATCGGGTCCATCAGCTGATGGCACTGGCGGCACGACGCGTCCTTGGTGTGCTGCTCGAACCGCTCGCGCGACGTGGAGCCGGGCTTCACGTCGGGCGGCTTGATAACGATGTTGTTCGGCGGCGGCGGGAGGATGTCGCAGAGGAGCTTCTCGCGAACGAACTTTCCACGATGGATCGGCGACGGCTGGTTCGGCTTGCTGTTGAGCGCGAGGAACGAGCCCTGGGTGAGGAAGCCGAAGCGGTCGCTGCCCGTGGTGTCGACCTTGATGAGGCCGCTGCCCGCGGGCGCCGGCAGGCCATAGAGCTTGGCGAGCCGCGCGTTCACGAACGTGAAGGGCGCGTTGAAGAAGCCGTTGAGCGTGCCGTCGCGCCAGTACCACTCGGCGAGGAAGGCCCGGGTCTCGCTGCCGAGGTCGTCGCGCAGCTCGGGCGTCCAGTCCGGGTAGATGTCGTTGGCCTTGAGGAGCATCTCGAAGCCGTGGAGGCCGAGCCACTCCTTATGGAAGTGCATCACCATGTGCTCGGCGCGCGGGTCCTTGATCATGCGGCGCGCCTGCGCCTCGAGCTGGGCCGGCGTCGACAGCTCGCCCGCCGCGGCGGCGCGGAACAGGGCGTCGTCGGGCATCGAGCCCCAGAGCAGGTACGAGAGGCGCGAGGCCATCTCGTAGGGGCCGAGCTGGTCGAACTTACCGTTGGGATCCGCGCCGTTGGGATTGGCGACCGTGGCGAGCTCGACGCGATAGAGGAAAAACGGCGACTGGAGCATCGACGCGATGATCAGTCGAAGGCCGCCCTTGAAGTCGCCGGTCTGCGCCTTGCCCTCGGCGAAGACCGCGAGCATCTCGTCGGTCTCCTCGGTGGTGAGCGGGCGGCGGAACGCCTTGAGCCCGAACGTCTCGATGAACATCTTCGCGCACGGGCCCTCGCCGGCGACGGTGGGATCGCAGGGGAGCATGAAGACGGTCTTGCTCACCGCCCGCATCGCGAGCGTCTCGGCGGTGACCATGTACTGCTCGGCGAGGACGGGCGTGACGCCCATGACGTTCGCGTTGTTGGTGAACCCGTGCGCCTCCTCCTCGGAGGGGAAGCTCTTGGAGGGCTGCGAGTCGTCGCCGAGCAGGTCGCGGATCGTCGCGTCGTACTCGAAGCGGGTGAGACGCCGAATCGGCGACGGCCCGGGATCGCCCACACCCCCCGTGCAGAGCGGCGCGGTGGACCGGGGCCCCTGCCCGTCGTCGCCGGGCTCGCCGATCACGCCGGCGCACGCCGACGCGACCAGGGCCGCAGCCAGGACCGAGCCGTGCAACCAGCGCCGCCGCATCAACCCCCAAGAGAGCCACGTTTCGGGTCGGATTTCCAGGTCGTGGGTCGAGGAAACGCAAATCTTTCGACGATTTGAAGAGAGGGGCGGCACAGCCGTCCGGCGTGACGCGCGGCGCTCTGCGAACTAACGGCGAAACGAGCGAATGCGCGACCCACTCGGTATCGTTGGGACCACGATCGACCGCCGCTACGCGGTGCGGCGCTTCGTGGCCGAGGGCGGCTTCGGCCTCGTCTACGAGGCCGAGGCGCTCGCGCTCGGGGTCACGGTCGCCATCAAGGTGCTCCGCTCGGAGATCCTCGCGAGCTCCCCCGAGGCGCGCACCCGCTTCGAGCAGGAGGCGCGCGTCCTCGCGAAGCTGCGGCACCCCGGCATCGTCTCGATCACCGACGCATCGCACCTCGACGACGGAACGCCCTACCTCGCGCTCGAGTGGATCGAGGGCGAGACGCTCGACACGTACATCAACCGGCTCGGCGCGCTGCCGCTCGACGACACGCTCGCGCTCCTCGGTCCGGTCGCGCGCGCCATCGCCCACGCGCACGAGCAACAGGTCATCCACCGCGACCTCAAGCCGTCGAACGTGATGATCGACCGCGCACGGGTGGCCAAGGTGCTCGATTTCGGCCTCGCGCGCTGGGCGAGCCCGCACGGCATTCGCACGAGCACCCAAACCGGCACCGGGCTCTCGATCGGCTTCGCGGCGCCCGAGCAGTACGGCAAGGAGTTCGGTCCGGTCGACGCGCGCGCCGATCAGTTCGCGCTCGCGGCCGTGGTGTGGGCCACGCTCACCGCCAAGCCGCCGTTCGCCGGCGAGACGCTCACCGAGGTGATGTGGGCCACGTGCATGTCGCCCACCCGCCCGAACCTCCGCGCCGAGCGTCCCGAGCTCTCTCCGTCGATCGACGACGTGCTCCAGCGCGCGCTCTCGATCCGCGCCGACGCGCGCTTCGCGTCGATCCAGGACTTCTGGCGCGCGCTCGAAGAGGCCGCGCGCACGGGCGAGATCGCGCCGGCCACGGTCAAGCAGGGGCCGCCGACGCAGACCGCGGGCACCGTGCCGCAGGCCGCGACGCTGCCCTCGCCGCAGCTCTCCTCGGCGCCCGCGACGAAGGCAGAGAGCGCGTTCACGGTGGCCCCGACGCAGCCGGCGATGACCGGGCCCGCGGGAACCAAGCCCACGGGCCACGGCAAGGAGCCGGAGCCCCCGCCCCCCTCGTCGGTCGCCCCCTCGACGCGCGCGTCGCCGGCCACCCGCTGGACGATCTTCCTCGCCCTCGGCGTCGCGATCGGCGGCGGCGTGTTCGCGGTGTGGCCGCTCGTTGCGCCCGCGCGCCCCCTCAAGTCGCCGGTCTCCGTGCCCTCGACGAGCGTGTCGGCGGCGCCCTCCCCGAGCTCGTCGACGACGATGAGCAAGTGCGGGCCGCTGCTCGAGAGCGAGGCGTGCATCCCGGGCACCAAGCTGCATCGCGGGCCGCCCGACTGCGGCGTCGACGACCCGCAACACAAGGCGGCGTGCCCCGCGTCGTTCGTCGACGTCGCGAGCTTCGTCCTCGACAAGTACGAGGTCTCCTACGAGCGACTCGCCAAGTGCACCAAGTGCGGGAAGCTCGAGGGTGAGCCGAAGCTCCCGGTCACCAACATCAAGCGCGACGACGCGGCGCAGTTCTGCGCGTTCGAGAAGAAGCGCCTCCCGACCGATCCGGAGTGGGAGCTCGCCGCGGCGGGCGCCGGGACGCGGCGCAAGTATCCGTGGGGACAGCTCGAGCCGTCGCCGACGCTCGCGATCTTCGACGGCGCGAAGGTCGTCGCCGTCGATCAGGTCATGCCGTTCGCGCCCGAGGGGATCCTGCACCTCTCGGGCAACGTGGCCGAGTGGACCGCGACCGACGCCCCCGACGACGCCCCCTGGCCGGTCACCGCGATCGAGTTCGCCAAGCGCACCTGGGTCCGCGGCGGCTCCTCCGAGAGCGGCGCCGAGAGCCTCCGCACCTGGAACCGCGAGGCGTATCCGCACGACCGCGCGTACCCGACCATCGGCTTCCGCTGCGCGAGGGACGCCAAGAAATGAGCGAGGACGACGATCTCGCGACCGTCGATCTGCGCGCCGAGGGCGTCGTCGCGTCGCGGTCGCCGCGCACCATCCTCTCCGCGGTCGCGCTCTTTGCCCCGACCGCGTACGTCGCAGCGGTGGTGCTGCGCGACTCTCCGCACCCGACCGCCACGCGCGTCGTCATCGGCGTGGTGGCCCTCGCGGTCGTCGCGCGCGTGTCGAGCGCGCTCGAGGATCTCGCCGCCGAAGCGCGCGCCAACGGGAGGTGGGCGCTCGGGGCGGGCGCGGTCGCGGCGACCCTCGCCGCGGGTCTCCCGCTCCACCACGGCGACACGCCGCGCCTCG
>JALHOE010000300.1 GCA_022843175.1 Deltaproteobacteria bacterium | reverse complement strand
TCGTCCGCGGCGCGCGCGAGCACAACCTCAAGAACCTCGACGTCACGATTCCGCTCGGCGTGCTGTGCGCCGTCACCGGCCCGTCGGGCAGCGGAAAGTCGACGCTGGTCGGCAAGATCCTCGCGCCCGCGGCCACCCGCGCGACCGGCGCCATCCCGAGCGAGCCGGCGCTCGAGCACGACGCCATCGACGGCCTCGCCGCGATCGCGCGCGTGGTGCACGTCGACCAGTCGCCGCTCGGGCGCACCTCGCGCGGCAACGCGGCCACGTACACCAAGGCCTGGGATTTCGTGCGCGAGCTCTTCGCCCGCGACGGCGAGTCCAACCAGCCGCTCCCCCCGGCGGCGCACTTCTCGTTCAACACCGACGGCGGCCGCTGCGACACCTGCAGCGGCGAGGGCTACGAGACCGTCGAAATGCAGTTCCTCGCCGACGTGGCGATCCGCTGCCCGGTCTGCAAGGGACGTCGGTTCAAGGACGAGGTCCTCGCGATCACGCTGCACGGCAAGAACGTCGCGGACCTGCTCGAGATGACGGTCGACGAGGTGATCGCCTGGGCCTCGCACCCGGTGCCGAAGGGCACCCCGCGCGAGAAGGATCCGTCGTGGCCCACCTCGGCGTGGTCGAAGATGCGGCGCGCGCTCGAGCCGCTCGCGAAGATCGGCCTCGGCTATCTCCCGCTCGGGCAGCCGCTGTCCACGCTCTCCGGCGGCGAGGGGCAGCGCCTCAAGATCGCGCGCGCGCTCGTCGAGGCCGCCGACGGCAAGGCCAAGGGCACGCTCCTCATCGTCGACGAGCCGAGCGCCGGCCTGCACGCGACCGACGTGTCGCGCGTGATCGACGCGCTGCAGGTCCTGGTCGACGCCGGGGCCAGCGTGCTCGTGGTCGAGCACGACCTCGACCTCATCGCGGCGGCCGACCACGTGATCGACCTCGGCCCCGGCGGCGGCGAGCAGGGCGGCCGCCTCGTCGCGCGCGGCACCGTCGCCGAGGTCACCGCGGCCGACACCCGCACCGGCCTCGCCCTCCGCAGCAAGCTCGACCTCCGCCAGCCGGGCGCGCGCGCCAGCGAGCGCCTCCTCGACACCATCTCCATCAAGCACGCCAAAGAACACAACCTCAAGGACGTCTCCCTCGAAATCCCCCACAACAAGCTGATCGTGGTCACCGGCCCCTCCGGCAGCGGCAAGTCCACGCTCGCCTTCGACGTCGTGTTCGCCGAGGGGCAGCGGCGCTTCCTCGAAACATTGAGCGCTTATGCACGTCAGTTCCTGCCCACGCTCCCCCGCCCCGACGTGGAGGCCGTCCTCGGCGTGCCGCCGTCGATCGCGCTGGAGCAGCGCACCACGCGCGGCGGTCGCACCTCCACCGTCGCGACGGTGACCGAGGTCGCGCACTACCTCCGCCTGCTCTACGCGAAGGTCGGCACCCCGCACTGCCCGAAGTGCGAGCAGGCGATCGTGGCCAGCGATCCCGCCACCATCGCGGCGCGCATCCAGAGCTCGAGCGGTCCGGCCATCGTCTTCGCGCGCGCCATCCGCGCCCGCAAGGGCACCCACCTCGACGTGTTCACCCGCGCCACCCGCGCCGGCTACCTCGAGGCCCGCGTCGACGGCAAGCGCATGACGATCGATCCGCCGCCCGAGCTCGCGCGCAACAAGGAGCACACCATCGAGCTCATCGCGTGCGAGGGCGATCCGCGCACCTTCGCGCCCGGCCGGATCGTCGACGCGCTCACCCGCGGCGACGGCGAGGTCATCGTCGCGCGCAAGGGCGCCGAGACCACGTACTCCACCCGCCGTGCGTGCCCCTCCTGCGGCACCGGCGTGCCGGAGCTCGATCCGCGCTGGTTCTCGTTCAACACCGCGCAGGGCCGCTGCCCGGTGTGCGAGGGCTCGGGCGTGCGCGAGGAGGTCGAAGAGGCCGATCGCGACGCCAACGTCGACCCGTGCCGGGCGTGCGGCGGCGCGCGGCTCGGGGCGATCCCGCGGCGGGTCATCATCGCGGGCGAGAGCTACCCCGCCCTCACCGCCCGCTCCGTCGACAGCGTGCTCGCGCGCGTCGCCGACATGCGCCGGGCGCTCCTCGCCGATCCCATGCACGCACCGCTCGCCGCGGCGCCCCTCGCGGAGCTGCAGCGTCGCCTGGAGTTCCTCGG
Organism: Deltaproteobacteria bacterium; assembly: GCA_022843175.1. Classification (GTDB taxonomy): domain Bacteria; phylum Myxococcota_A; class Polyangia; order Polyangiales; family JADJMO01; genus JALHOE01. The sequence continues at coordinate 7,189 of JALHOE010000300.1, read as the reverse complement.
CCGCGTCGGCCTCGGCTACCTCGCGCTCGATCGCGCGGCGCGCACGCTCTCCGGCGGCGAGATGCAGCGGCTGAGGCTCGCGGCGCAGCTCGGCTCCGGCCTCACCGGCGCGCTCTACGTCCTCGACGAGCCCACGATCGGCCTCCACCCGCGCGACACCACGCGCTTGATCTCCAACCTGCGCGCGCTCGTCGACACCGGCTCGACGGTGATCGTGGTCGAGCACGACGCCGAGACGATTCGCGCCGCCGACCACCTCATCGACATCGGCCCGACCGGCGGCCGAGGCGGCGGATATATCGTCGCCGAGGGCCCGCCGAGCGAGGTGCTCGCGAACCCCAACTCGCCCACCGGGCAGGCGCTCCGTTCGCTCGAGCCGCCGCGCGCGCCCGCGCGGATCGCCGGCGCCGTGCCGCAGCTCGTGCTCCGCGGCGCGCGCGGCCACAACCTCAAGGGCGTCGATCTCTCGATCCCCGTTGGTCGCATGACGGTCGTCGCCGGCGTGTCGGGCAGCGGCAAGTCCACCCTGATCCGGCAGGTGTTCTATCCGGCGCTGCGCAAGGCGCTCAAGCTCGAGACGCCCGCGCCGCTCCCCTACGACGGCCTCACCGGTCACAAGCACGTCGCGCGCGCCATCGCCGTCGATCAATCGCCGATCGGTCGCACGCCGCGCTCGGTGCCGGCCACGTTCCTCGGCATCTTCGATCCGATCCGCAAGCTGTTCGCGTCGACGCCCGAGGCGAAGATCCGCGGCTTCGGGCCGGGCCGCTTCTCGTTCAACGCCAACGGGGGCGGGCGCTGCGCCGCGTGCGACGGCCAGGGCATGGTCGTCAGCGAGATGAGCTTCCTCCCCGACGTCGTGTCGCCGTGCGAGGCCTGCAACGGCATGCGCTACGAGCCGTCGACGCTCGACGTGAAATACCTCGGCCGCTCGATCGGCGAGGTCCTCAAGATGACGGCGGCCGAGGCGTGCGAGCTGTTCGCCGCGCACCCCGCGATCCACAAGTCGCTCAAGATCCTCGACGACCTCGGCGTCGGCTACCTCGCGCTCGGACAGGGCTCGAACACGCTGTCGGGCGGCGAGGCCCAGCGCCTGAAGCTCGCGGCGGAGCTCGCCGAGACGGCGCGCCGCCTCCCCACGGTCTACGTCCTCGACGAGCCGACCACCGGTCTCCACATGCACGACGTGCGGAAGCTGCTCGACGTGATGCAGCGCCTCGTCGCGCGCGGCGACACCCTGGTCGTGATCGAGCACCACCCGGACGTGATCGCGTCGGCCGACCAGCTCGTCGAGCTCGGGCCCGAGGGCGGCGCGGCCGGCGGCAACCTGATCGCCGCGGGCACGCCGGCCGAGGTGGCCAAGCTCAAGACGCCCACCGGTCGCGTGCTGCGCGAGCTCGGGGTGGGCAAGAAGGGCCGGCTCACCACACGAGACGGAGCGCGAAGCTCTCCGGCGTGAGCAGGCCGGGGAGATCGGTCACGAGGATGCGCTCGCAGAAGTCCTCGAGGCCGACCGCGATCGCGCCGCGCATGCTGGTGACGAAGAACGGCGACCGCGCGAGCGGCACCTGCCAGAACTCGAGCCGGGCCACGCGCTCGCTCACCTTGTAGACGGCGACCCCGCCGCCGCGGTTGTTTCGCAGCCACAGCCGGTCGACGCTCCGCAGAGCAGCCCACGGCGAAACGCCCATGCGCCCCGCGAGGTTGGCCATCGTGCGAATGACGATGCCGTTGTTCGCGCGCGAGACGGTGCGCCCGAGCTCGATCTGCTCGTCGATCGACAGCTCGAGCGCGTCGCACGCGGCGTAGATCGCGAGCGCGTCGTCGAGGGGAACCCAATCGGTCGCCGTGGCTGCGGACGCGCGCGCCCGGAGCGACGGCGAGAGGAGCGCCTGGTGACGCTCGAGCAGCCCGTGCTCCGCCATCCACTTCTGGCCGCTGAGGAAGACGAACCCGCGCACCGCGGTCACCCGCGGCGTATGCGCCTTCGTCTTGCGTGACGGGGGATAGAGGAGCTCTTCGGCGCTCATGGACCTTGCCGCCCGCGACGACGCATCGATGGGGTAACCGTTCTCGGAGCATAGCAGCGCCGAGAGGCACGGCCCGAAGCGGCCCGAGCATCGGCTCCCGCGTCGCGCGAATCGCGTGATAGAAATTGAACACGATGGGCATCTACTCCGCGAGCGATCGGTGGCTGCCGTGTGAGGCCTGCGGGCTCGGAATTCAGTGCCCCGTGCAGGGAGGCACCACGAGCTGCAGCCGCTGCGGCGCGCCGTTCGCCGCGCACGCGCGACCCGACACGTCGATCCCCCACTCGCCGCCCTCCGACGAGGGGCAGCGCCTGATGCGACTCCGCGCGCAGGACGGCAAGCCGATGCTGCCGCCCGAGGGCTTCCAGCAGCTCATCGTCAACAGCCAGATCCCCCCGCACAAGATGCAGGAGGCGCAGATGGTGTGGAGCGCCACGCGCAAGGCGCTCCTCGGAAACCCGGGGGATCTCGGCGCGGCGGACCGCCTCGTGTGGCTCACGATGCTCATGCGCAACACGCTGCTCGGCACCGACGACACGCGGGTGCGCGCGTTGCTCGAGGGTGCGCTCGAGGCCCTCATGTTGCCGCGCCATCGACAGGGCATTCGCGGTCACCTCGCGCGCGGCGCGGTGCGCGAGAACGATTTCGCGAGCGCGGACCAATGGCTCGCCGGCTGCGATCCGAACAGCGAGGACCTGCCCGCCGACAGCGCGTTCCGCGTGTCCTATGCCTTCCTCGCCACGGCCCGCAATCAGCCCGCGGCCGTGCTCAGCATGCTCGGCGCCAAATTCGAGGACGTGCCCATCGACGACTCGATGGACGCAGTGGCCACGGTTCTGCGCGCCAACGCGTGGGAGAAGCAGGGGCAGGTCGACAGCGCGCGCGCGGTGCTCGCCGCCTACATGGCGCGCGGCGGGGGCGCGGCCGCGGTGGAGAGCGTCGTGAAGTCGTCGCCTGCCTCGTGGCACTTGTGCGCGCAATCGCTCTCCGGTGCTCAGCAGCAGGTGCGTCAGGTGGTCGCGTCGCGAGCGTCGTCCGGCGCCGCGCTCTTCGGGTGGGTGTTCCTCGTCGCGGGGTGCATCCCGCTGGTGATCCTCATCGGCCTCATCGCGTCGGACCAGTTCGAGCTGCCGATGCTCTTCATGCTCATCTTCCCGCTGACGTTCGGTGGCATCGGCCTCAAATCCATCGGCGCGGCGAGGCGCGCGAAGGAGATCGCTGCGAACGGTCTCCGCGGGCGCGGGCGCATCCTCGGGCTCACTCCGACCGGCACCACGGTCAACGACGTCCCGATGATCCGCTTCGATCTCGAGATCACCCTCGAGGGACGCCCCTCGGTGCGCGCGTCTGCGACCAAGCTCATGTACCCGCAGGGGAACCTGGTGGGCGCCGAGATCGGCGTCATCTGGCACCCCAAGTACCCGAACGACGCCGTCATGGAGATCTGAGAGCGGCGAGCGGCATGCACTGGCTCGACGCCCTCGTTGGACTGCGGGCGCTCGGCGCGAAGATGTTCGCGGGCGGGTACGGTGACGAAGCCCTGCTCACCGCGCTCGCCGAGCACGATCCCCGCGGACCGATCCCCGAGCTGCCCCTGCGGCTGCACCTCCGTGGGCCGGGCATGTACGAAGCGACCTTCGTTCACCCGCGCGCGGCGGCGTGGCTGCCGGCCGCGGCGCGGGTCGCGCACGTGCGCTGGTACGTGCCGCCTCGGGTGCGCGGCGCGTACGTCCACCTCGCGTCGACGGGCGACGAGGGGTGGTCGCGGCGCACGCCGGTCGTGGAGCGCGCGCTCGCGCACGGCCTCGCCGCGATGGTGCTCGAGAATCCGTACTACGGACGTCGCCGTGCGCTCGGGCAGCGAAGCTCCGATCTCGCGACGGTCAGCGAGCAGCTGGCGATGAACGCCGCGACGGTGGAGGAGGCGCGCGCCCTGCTCGCGTGGCTCGCGCGGGCGTTCGGGCGCGACATCGGCGTGACCGGCTTCAGCATGGGCGGCAGCGTCGCCGCCCTCACCGCGACGACGTGGCCCGAGCCCATCGCCCTCGTCGCTGCAGCCACCGGCCACGCCGCCGAGACGGTCTTCTGCGACGGTGCGCTCTCGCGTTTCATCGACTTCGCAGCCGTCGATCGCACGCGGCTGCGCGACCACCTGCGCCGCGGCGATTTCGAGCAGCTCCCCGCCCCCCCTCTGGGCTCGCGCTGCGCGCTCGTCGCCGCGCGCGACGACGGGTACGTCCCGGCGTGGTCGGTGGAGCGGCTCGCGGACGACTGGTCGCGGCGCGGCGTACGTGTCGAGCTCGAGTGGGTGCGCGGGGGTCACGCGAGCCTGCTTCTCACCGGTCGCGCGCGCGTCGCGGCGGCGCTCGCGCGCGCGATGGGGTGAGCCGCTACCGCTTCACCCAGTCCACCGCACCAGCGAGGATCCTCGCGTTGTCGGTCGCGAGCCACGCGCGTGCCTTCGCGTCGCCGCGGAGGTGCTCATCGAAGAACGCACGCGCCGCGGAGGTCAGGGCGCGCGAGTAGCGTTGCAGCCGCGGGTCGGAGGAGGCGAGGTCGTCGAGGTTGTAGGTCGAGTGCCCGCCCACGCCGGGCGGCAGCTTCGAGAAGAGCAGCCGTCGCGCGCCGTCCGCGGTTTGCAGGTCGAACGCCTTGCGGCGGACCGCGCCGGTGAGATCGGGCGAGGTCGGCTTCACGTCGTTGTCGCCGGTGGCCATCAGGCTCGGCGCCGCGATGGTGCGGAACGAGGCTTCGAAGAAGCCGCCGAAGCCAGGGCCCGTGGGGCTGAGGGCGAGGATGGCGGTGATGCGCGATTCGACGACCGAGTACACCGGCGCGGACGCGCTCGGATAGAACCCCGCGCCGCGGCTGGTCATCGTGGAGCGACTCCCCGCCGACCACCCGATGACGCCGAGGTGCGTGATGTCCGCGTCCGGTCCGCCCGCCGCCTTGGCTGCGCGTGCGAGGTCGGGAATGGCGTCGATGACGTTGACCACGTCGCTTCGCTTGATCAGCGCGACCAGGCCGCTGTCGTCGCCCGCGTCGGCCGTGCACTCCGCGTCGGGCACCTTGCCCAGCTTGCAGAAGGCTCGTCCCTGCTCCCCGGTGAGCGTCGCGTGGCCGATGTTGGCGACGATGTACCCGTGGCGCGCCAGCGTCTCGCCCCAGGTCGCGGAGTGCGCGTGGCCGCCGTCGTCGAAGCCACCGCCGTGCGTGAAGACGACGACCGGGTACGGCCCCGGTCCCTGCGGTGCGCGAATACGGAGAGGCAGGACGCGGCCGCTCACCTTCTCGGTGACGGTGACGTCGCGCACCTTGAACTCGAGCGCCGCGCTCGGGTACTCGCAGGCGTCGAGCGCCGTCTCGCTGCACGCGCCCGCGGGCGAGGTGTCGGCCAGCGCGTCGGCGGCGACGTCGGCCACCTCGGTGTCCGCAGCGACGACGCCGGTGTCGGTCGTCGCGGTGGATGGCCCGCCGCCATCGGTGCTCGAGGAACAACCCACCAGAACGAACAGAGCGATCGTGGAACGAAGCATCTTCATAACCTCCCTCGCTTCGTCGCCGAGAGTGTTCGACGCGTGCCGATCGGTCCATCGCGCGAGGGCAGGATCCGTTATCCGGTCGTATACGACGATTGCGATCCGATGCCCGAGCCGTGACCTCGTCGCCGACGCGACCTCGCCCGCTTCGGCACATCCGAGCGGGGGATGAAGTCGTTGTTGGCCGCGCTCGCGGTCCTCTTGTTCGCCGCTCCCGCCGCCGCGTTCAGCTACGAAACCCCCGCCAGCAAGGGGTGCCATGAGCAGATCACCGGCGACGCCCTGCGCGCCGTCCGCGCCGCCGGTCGCGCGCCCCGTCTCCCGTTCTCGCGCGACGAGCAAGCGCTCGCCGACGACGTGCCGTTCACCATCCCCGCCGGCCTCGACGACCTCGGCGGCGTCACGCTCGTCATCGGCGTCCGCGACAACGACCTCCGCGGCCGCGGCGGGACGGATCTCGAGACCGTCGCCGAGCTCCACGGCGACGACGCGCTCCAGCACGAGCACTGTCTGCGCAAGGCGGGGCAGGACGGAGAGAGCGGCTCGCTCGCCGCCCTCGCCGACTGCCGCGCCTTCATCCGCGGCAAGGTGCTCGCGGCGATCGAGGCGCTCGACAGCAACGGCCACCCCGACCCGGCCAAGCGATCGGACGTCACGGTGAGCCTCTCGATCCGCGGCCGCGTCACCGCGCCGCTCCCCACGTTCTACGCCCGGATGGGCGAGGCGCTCCACGCGCTCCAGGACTCGTTCTCGCACACGCTCCGTAGCGACGACGGCAGCGAGGTGAAGGTCGTCCTCAACTGGGTCGAGCACGTCCGCGACGCGCTCGACGAGGGCCGCGACGGCCCACCGCACATGTCTCCCCTCGATCGCTGCGACGACAGCGACGCGATCCGAACCAATCGAAAGAAGTGGGCGACCGCGGCGTCGACCGAGCTCCTTCGCGCAGCGCTCGATCCCGGCGGGCGCACCGCCAGGGTCGCGGCCGTCGACGCCGTGCTCGATCGGTGGCTCGGCGCGAAGGCGGGGTGCGACGCGAGCAACGACTGGTGCCACGCGCCCGAGCTCGCCCTCCGCGAGGAGGGCTGCTCGTGTCGCACCGCGGGCGTCGGCGGCGATCCGCGGCTCGCCGTGGGGGCAGCGCCCCACCAGATTATAGCCCTGCGTCGCCGGCGCGCGGTCGCGCTCTCGCTGCTCCTCTTCGCGATGCCGGCGCGCGCCGAGGACGACGCGTTCAAGCCGCCCGCCGAGACCAAGCCGAAGACCGAGGAGGCCACGGTGAGCAAGGGCACCAAGGCGGTGTTCGGTGCGCCGCACGTCGGATTCGGCCTCCACGGCGCGGTGGGCGCGTCGTTCGACAGCGCGGCGTTCAACGGCGCGCTCGGCGCACGCGTGCGGATCACCGATCTCTGGCTGACCGGCCTCGACGTGGAGTGGAACCCGTGGGGCTCGCCGCTCGAGCGCGTGCGACCGGGCTCGCTCAACGTCTACGTCCCGATCATCAAGCGCTGGCCGATCCGCTCGGACACCTACGCGCTCCGCACCACGCTCAACGGCGGCACGTCGACGATGCTGTTCGATCTCTACGGCGCGCCGCGCGGCACGACGGGCCTGTTCCTC
>JALHOE010000299.1 GCA_022843175.1 Deltaproteobacteria bacterium | reverse complement strand
CCGCCGCGCTCGAGACGTCGCCCCTCGCGCTCGGGGTGCACCGCGCGTGGCTCGGCGACGCCGCCGGTGCTGCCGAGCGCGCGCGCGCGATCCTCGCCGACGATCCCACGAGCCCCGCCGCGCACGGCCTGCTCGGCGTCGCCCACGCGCTCGAAGGTCGTTATCGGGACGCGCTCGCCGCGTTCGACCGCGCGGATCCGACCGATGAGGTCGCGGGGTTGTTCCGCGCCGAGGCGTGGCTGCGCCTCGGCGAGCTCGAGCGCGCGGGCGATGAGATCCTCCGCGCGAGCGACCTCACCTACGATCGCACCACGCACGCCCCCGCGCTGATCCTCCGCGCCTGCATCCTCGATCGACTCGGCAGGCCCGAGCCGCGCGAGCCCGGCCTGCTCGAAGCGATGGCGCAGATCGCCCCCGACGCGCCCGACGACTTCCTCGCCGCGCTCGAGCGGATGCGCGGCAACCGCAGCGGCACGCCCACCTTCGTGCGCGACGGGGCGTTGATCCCGGTCGCGATCTCGCCCTCGGCGAGGCTCGCGTCGAAGCACGCGCTGTGGCGGTTCGCCGCGACCGCGAGCGTCGCCGAGACCGAGCGCGACTTCGACCGGGTGCACGCGCTCTTTCCGGGCGTGCCCGAGCCATACAACTATCGCGGCGAGCTCTTCCTCTACACCGGCGACACGCCGCGTGCCCGTGCCTGCTTCGAGCAAGCGCTGTCGCTCTACGCCACGTCGCGCTGGGCGTTCATCGGTCTCGGCGCCGTCGCGTTGCTCGAGGGCCGCCCCGAGGAGTCGCTCGCGATCCTCGCGCGCGGCGCCGCGGTGTCCGGGGGTCCGGGGCCGACCGCCTTCGCCTACCGCGGCGAGGCCCACCGGCTCCTCGGTCACCTCGACGAGGCGCGCGCCGATCTCGAACACGCGGTTCGCGCCCATCCGACGCGGGTCGGCGCGTGGGTCAACCTCGGGCTGCTCCAGGGCGAGGACGAGCGCGCGCACACGCTCGCGACGCTGCGCCGCACCGCCCCCGGCTTCTACGCGGACGCGCGACAGCACGGCGGCGAGGGGATCGAGCTGCTCGAGGAGATGCGTCGAATGCTCCGCGGCAACCGCGCTTCGACCTGCGTCACCTACTTCACCCGCGACGGCCGCCTGCGCACCGTGCCGCCGCCGCGCTAGGCTGCCCTCGTGACGGACATCGAGCGGGCAGACACGGCCGCGCTGTCGCCGATCGCCCTCGCGGTCGGCGAATGGTACGCCGCCGAGCTCTCGCTCCCCACCGACGACACCCTCCGCGTCGTGTTCCGCGAGCACGGGGGCTCCGACGAGATCCACGTCGTCATCCTCCCCCGCGACGCGCCGGCGCCGGTGTTCCGCCGGCTGCAGCACTGCGCGCTTCGCTACAACGCGCGCATCGCCAAGCTCACCGATCAGCGCCGCGCCGAGGTCTCTGCCCTGCTCCTCGCGATCGGCGCCTCGATGGACGATCGTCTCGCGCGCGGCGGCACCATCGCCGAGGTGCTCGGCGCCGACCGCACGCCACGGCGCGTGGTCTTCGGCCGCGAGATGCTCCGCGCCTTTCTCGCGCCAGAGCTGGTCGACGGCGCGCCCGTCGCCGGCGGCTTCGTCCTTCACGACGTCTACCCGTCCTCCCAGCGACGCCTCGACACCAACGACGAGCTCGAGCTCGTGATCGAGCTGCGCCGCGACCTCCGGCGCGCGCTCTTCTCCGTGGGTCGTGCGAGCGACCGCTCGGCGCTGGTGCGCACCAAGAACTTCTCGGTCGTCGAGATCGTCGGCGCCCGCGCGGACGCCGATGGAATCGCCGCGCTGCGCGCGCTGCTGTCGTTCGTGTTCCAGCTCCGCGACCACGACGGGCTCGAGGTCGTGTTCCCGGCGGTGCTCGCCGACCTTGGCTTGCGGGCCCTCCCCGAGAAGCCGCCCGAGCAGGCCGTCGCCGGCTCGCTCAACCTCGCGCTCGACGCCGACTGCGGGCAACAGTGCGCGTTCTGCTCGGTGAAGGACGCCAACCCCGCGTACGACGGCGGCGACGCAGTCCTCGCGCGCGCCTTCGCCGATCTGGCCGAGAGCCGCAGCCGAGGCATCCGACACCTCCGCCTCAACGGCTACGATCCGCTCGCCTACTCGCGCGTGCTCGACGTGCTCGGCGAGGCGCGCCGGCTCGATTACCAGAAGGTCGACGTCTTCTCGCCGTCCACCGTCCTTTCCGAGCGCTCGTTCTGCGCCGAGGTCGTCGAGCAGCTGCCGCACGACCGCACGTTCCACGTGCCGCTCTACTCGGTCCACGCCGAGTCCCACGACCGGTTCGTCGGTCGCCCGGGTGCGCACGCGCTCGTTCAGCGAGCGCTCGAGAACCTCGTCGAGCTCGCCGGGCCGTCGGCGATCCACATCCTCACCGTGGCCACGGCCCAGAACCTCGACGACCTCGCCCCGCTGCAGGCGTGGGCGCGCGCGCGCGGATTCTCGTTCTCCGCGCACACCCCCTACCCCATGAACGAGGGCCGCGACGACCGCTTCTTCGCGGTCGCCGCCAAGCAGACCGAGCTCGCCGAGCGCGCGGTCGACCTCCGCCTCGCCCTCGGCGAGGGCCGGCGCGATCCGCCGCTGCACGGCATCGCGCCGTGCGTCATGTTCCGCGCGTTCGCCGCGCGCGGCGTGGCTCCGTGGAGCTGGCTCGACGCGGGCGAACGCGCTCAGCTTCCGGGGGCGGAGTATGAGCGCGAGGACATCGTGCACGGCGGTGGCGAGCGCGCGACCGGAGCGTTCCGCGTCTCGACCGTCGCTTGCCCCAACGCGCCCCGCTGTTCGCTGCGCGCTGCGTGTGGCGGCTCCATTCTCCGCGCCTACGTCGAGCGCCACGGCGCAGACGAGTTCCAGCCGGTCGACCTCCGCACCTTGGTCGAGGCGACCGCGCCGCGGTGATCTACGCTCGCGAGCGTGTGGCGGTTCGCACTCGGCGGCGCGCTGATCGGCCTCGGCACCGGCGCGCTTTCGTCGGCGCTGCTCCGCTACGCCGGTCGCCCCGCGCGCGCGATGACGATGGTGGTCGTGGCCACCGCGCTCGGAGCGCTCGCCGGTAGGAGCGCCGCGCCCTCGAGGGTGGTCGAGCCCGCGCCCGCGGCCTCCTCCGCGCCGTCTGCGAGCGCGTCGAACCCGGCGCCCCCCGCGCCCTCGGTCCTCCCGGGCGACACCGGGCCGAAGCTGCTCCGCGCGCTCGCACCGCTCCGCCTCGGCCAACCGGTGAAGGGCGCGTTCGTGCTCGAGAACATCGTGATCGGCGCGCGCTCGGTCCGCATCGACCTGCGCGGACCGGAGCGGGTGGTCGCGATCGCGCTCACCGCCGAGGGCGACGCCACGCTGGGAAAGAGCAGCAGCTTCGCCATCGGGCTCGATCCCACCACGAAGCTGACCGCCGCGGAGCGCGCCGCCGCCGACGTGCTCGCCCGCACGATCGAGGCCGGCGACCGGGGCGACTTCTGGACCGCGCCGGGGCGTTAGCGCCAATCGGGTCTAGACTGACGGCATGCGCGGTCGACAGCTGGAGGTCCAGATCGGACACCTCTGCAACAACCGCTGCGTCTTCTGCATCAGCGGCCAGCTCACCGCGCAGGGAAGGGCGCCGGTCTTCGGCGTCGAGACGCTCCGCGCCGCCATCCGTGCGGCGCGCGAGGCCGGCAACCAACGGCTCACCTTCCTCGGCGGCGAGCCCACGATCCAGCCGTTCTTCGTCGAGCTCGTGCGTTACGCCGTCGAGCTCGGGTTCGAGGAGATCGTCATCTTCAGCAACGGCTCGCGCACCGGCTCGACCGACCTCATCGATCGGGTGCTCGCCACCGGCGGTCGCTTCGAGTGGCGCTTCTCGTTCCAGGGCGGCACCGCCGAGGCCCACGAGCGCACCACGCGGCGCGCGGGCTCGTTCGCCGAGCTCCTGCAGTCGCTCGACCGCGCGCGCGCCCGCGACCAGCGGGTGACGGTCAACATGTGCATCGTCGAGCAAAACTACGAGTCGCTCGGCGAGCTCCCCGCGGTGCTGGTGCCCCGCGGCGTGTCGCAGCTGCACGTCGACATGTTCCACCCGCTCGACACCGGCGAGCACACCGAGGCCGAGCTGCGGGGGATGATCCCGCGGTACGGAAACCTCGCCGAGCCGCTCCGTCGCATGATCGCGGCCGTTCCGCCGGGGTTCGACGTCAACATCGGCAACCTGCCCTACTGCATCGCGCCCGACCTCGCCGCGCACATCCATCACGGCGGCGACGCGAGCACCACCACGATCACGGCCGGCATCGAGGGCCGACGCGAGCTCAACGACGGCTGGAACAAGTACGAGCACAAACAGCGGAGCAAGATGAAGCCAGAGGGCTGCGCCCGCTGCGTGTTCAACGACCGCTGCACCGGCGTGTTCGAGCAGTACCGCGAGTTCTACGGGGTCGACGAGCTCGTCCCCGTCACCGCCGAGCGCCTCCGCGCGATCGATCCGGCCGAGCGCTGGTTCTCGCTCCACGCACGCGCGCGCGCGCTCGAGGCGCTGCCCGCGGCGGAGGTGCGGGCGACCTCGGACGACGAGGTGCGCGTGAGGCTCGCGCGCGCGGGTGCCTCGCTCGAGGTGGCGCTGCTTCGCCCGGGGGCCGAGGGTGTGGCAGCGACCGATCGATTCGTCCTCGCGCTCGTCGAGTCGCGGGGCGACGCGAGCCCGCTGCTCCGCGAGGTGTGGACGGCGCTGTCCGCCGACGCGCGCGTTGTTCACCCGCTCGGCGACGACGCCATGGTGCCGCTGCCCGCGCCGATCGTTCGCGCCCTCGCTCGGCTGCGGCGCTCCGCCCCGCTCGGCGCGCTGCACTGGGACGGCGTCGCGATCACCGACGACCGCGCCGAGCTGCACCTGCGCAGCAACACCGGCGAGCGAACGGTGGTGTGGCTCGAGCACAGCGACGGTCGTGTGCGCGGCGGCTATCGACTGGCCGATGGCCTCGCAGCCGGCGCGGCCTCCACGGAGCTCCGCGAGGGACTGCAGGTCGTGCTCGCGACGCTCGGCTCCCGGCCCCCTGCGTGATGGACCGCCGCGCGAAACTCCTCGGAGCGCTCGTCTTCGCGACCTACGTGCTCGTGTCGTTTCGCATCGGCGAGGTGTTTCCGTTCGCGCGCTTCCGCATGTTCTCGCGCACCGTCGACCAAGCGAGCCGCCTCGTCGCGCGCACCGCGGACGGCCGCATTCACGAGATCGCCGAGTTCGAGGGGTGGACGTGCGACGCGGTCGCCAAGCTCGATGAGAGCTGCGGCATCGGCTACCCCGACGCCGAGGAGCGCGTCCGCGCCGAGCTCAAACGACGCGGTCGCCCGAGCACCTCCGGCGCGCCAGAGGTGGTGGAGGTCGTGCGGCAACAGTTCGTCGCGCCCGACCCGGAGGGGCCGATGGTGACGCGACAGTGCGCGGTGCTGGTGTGCAGGGCGGTGCGCGCGCAATGACCGACGAGCCGGCCGAGCACGGGACGTGGTTCGCGCGGATCATCGCGGTGGTGGTCGCGTTCGACGTGCTCGCGATGACGCAGGTGCCGTGGGGGCTCCCCGCGCCGCGCGCGCTCGCGGGCGGCGACGTTCTGCTGCGACTCGCGCGCACTCCGCTGCTGCTCTTCGCCCTGTCGTGCCTCGCCTGGGCCGCCCTCGTCGCCTTCGCGCGCGCGCCCGAGAAGCTCCGCTTCGGCGTCCTCGCGCTGGTGCCCGCGGCGATCCTGCAAGAGACGCTGGCGCGCGTTCAGGGCGGCCACGAGGAGCCGCTCTTTCAGCCGGCGGGGGCGCTCCTCGGTTGGGTCCTCGCGGTGCTGCTCGCGCGCGCGCTCGCCTCGCGCGACGGACGGCCCCTGCTCGCGGGCGAGGAGCGCCGCAGCGGCCTCGCGGGCGCCACCGCGGTCGTCGGCGCGAGCTACTTCAGCGCGGCCGCGTGCAAGCTGCTCGTCGAGGGTCCACAGTGGGCGCTGCACCCCGTGCACGTCCGGGCGATGACGCTCGCGCATCAGCCGATGCCGCCCACCGCGCTCGACCAGCTCGTGATCGGCGCGCTCGGGCAGAGCGCGACGCTCGGGCGCGCCGCGGCGACCTTCACGCTGGTCGTCGAGCTCGGTGGCGCCGTCTTCGCGGTGTCGCCCAAGCTCCGCCGCGTCGCGGCGCTGGGGCTCGTGGTGTGGCACGTCGGGCTGCTCTACATGACCGGGATCTGCTTCTACGGAGGGCTCGTGCTCCTCGTGGCGCTCGGCGATCGAAGGTGGCCGGCGCGGTTCGCGCGCGCGCGCGCGTGGCTCACGGCCCATCGACCCCGGGCGATCGCGGCCGGCGCGTTCCTCGTCGGAGCGATCGTGACGCTGCCCTATGTCGCGTTCACGCGCGTCACCCAGCGCGGCATCACGGCGTCAGTCGTCGCCCTGGTGTTCTGCCTCGCCGCAGCAGTCGGGCTCCTTCCGGTCTCCGACGCAGCGCCCGTCGAGCCCCGACCGCTCGATCGCCGCGCGGCGCTGCTGCTCGTCGTCGCGCTCGCGGCCGTCGTCGCGGGCCTCTACGTGTTGCCGCTGCAGCCCCACACCCATCACCGCTAGAGCGGTCGGGCCGCGGAGTCCCCGAACATGTTGGCCGCCATGTCGTGGACGCCGAAGCAGGCGCTCGACACCGAGCACTGCTCGCACGGCGCGAGGTGTCGTCGAAAGGGGACCGGCCCCGTCACCGGGGCGCGATCGGTGACCCGCGGGTCGGCGTCGAACGCACACAGCGGCGGTCCGCATGGACCGTCGAGCCCGCGCACGCGCACGCCGAGCGCGCTCGCGCGCTCGATCGTCGCGGAGAGGGCGCGGTGGAGGGCCTCGGGGTCGGGGATGATGGCGGGGAGTAGCTCACGATCGAACGACACCGTCGGGAACGACAACATCAGCGCGCCGAGCCGCGGATGGCCGCCGAACTCGCGCGCGATGAAGGCGGGGAGCTCGGCGATGTGGGCCAGGCCCTCGCGGGTCATCACGGCGTTGAGCTCGACGTCGATCTCGGCGTCGAGCAGCGCGCGGATGCCGGTCACGGTGCGCGCGTGGGTGCCCGGCGCGCGCGTGATCGCGTCGGAGGTCGCGGCATCGCCGCTGTGGAGCGAGACGAACGCGCTGTCGAGACCGGCCGCGCGCAGCTTCGCCGCGAGCCCGTCGCGCGCGGCGAGGATCGCGTTGGTCTCGATGGTCACGCGCTCGAAGCCGAGCGCCTTGGCGCGCGCGAGGTAGTCGGCGAGCCGTCGATCCATGGTGGGCTCGCCGCCGGAGATCATGAGGTGCTTGGCGCCGGCGCGCGCGAGGTCCTCGATCCAGGTCAGCACCGCGTCGCTGTCGTAGCGGCCCCAGTCCCGGCCCTGCCAGCACATCCCGCAGTCCTGGTTGCACTGGAAGCCGACGCGAACGAGCCCCGTGGGCTGCGCGATGCCCTCGACGAACTGGCGCACGAACGTCATCGGCACGTCGGCGGGCGAGCGCGCGAGCTCTCGCGCGAGGTCCATCGCCTCCTCCCAGCGCTCGTCGGAGACGGAGCGCTCGAAGCGCTGCCCCGCACGCTCGAGGAACGGGCGGTGCCGCGCCGCGCTCTGCACGTCACGCATCACCACGCGCGCCGAGACGCGCGGCGCACCGGCGGCCCGCTCGAGGCGAACCCGGCCGATCTCGTCGGGCGCGCCGAAGACGAGCTCGACGCCGCGCACATCGGCGTCGACGGTCACGAGGCTCAGGTCGGTGTTGGGGATCGCCACCGGTAGGGCCTCGGCGCGCGCGAGGGCGCGCGCGATCCGCACCTTGAGCTCGGGGCCGCGCGGCGCAGGATCGCGAAACAGCGCGCGGTCGCTGTCGAGGACCCTCAGCTTGCGATGCGCCGGCTCGGTCACTCGTCAATGGTAGCCTCTCGACGGTGGACGCGGAGACCTGGCTCATCGCCGTCGACGCCGACGGAGAGCGGACGACGCTGCTCGTCGCGCGCGATCCACAGCGAAAAGAGCGCTCGTTCGTGCACACCGGCACCTTCGCGATCAGCCACCTCGAGAGTCGCGCCGCGCCGTTTCTCCGGGAGGCCCTCGCCCGCGCGAGCCCCCGCGACATCGAAGACCTCTGCGCGCAGATCGGCGGGAAGGTGCTTCGCCGCCTACTTCCCGGTCAGCGCGTGCCGCACTGGCCGGTGTCGATCCGCCGCGGCGCGCCCGAGGGCGATCGGCTGTGGCCGTTCGACGCCGAGCTCGTCGGGCTTCGACTCGGGTTACGCCGCCTGATCCGTCGCGAGGGTCTCGACGAGGCCGAGGCCGCCCGCGAGGCGAGCTACTTTCAACAGGCAGGGCTCACGGTTCGCTGGCTCGGCCCGCCGCACGGCACGCTCGTCGCCGCGATCGAGCTCGCGGTGCTCGCCGAGGCGGCGGACCGCGAAGCCGCGAACGTCGCGGCCAACGAGTCGTTCACCGACGCCGCACGCTGGGTCGGCGGTGCGCTCGGCTACCCCTCGTGCTGCGTCGAGAGCTTCGTCCGCATCCGCCGCCGCGATGAGAGGCTGCTGCTCGCCGAGCACCTCCCCTTCCTCGAGCACGCCCCGGGACCGCCGGAGACGCTGTGGCTCAACGGCGGGCTGACGGTGATCTCCCACGCGCCGTGCTCCATCGCGTGCCCCGCGACGACCGCGCTCGCCTCACGGGTGCTCGGCGAGCTCGATCGCGCGCATCCGGGGTTCGCGGCGCGCTGGCGAGCGCTCGCGAGGCGGGTCCACGCGATCGACCGCGACGGAGCGGTGCTGGCGCTCGATCTCGAGGGACCGCTCGACGGAGGCCGCATCCGCGGAGCTCTCGAGCTACGGCCGCCGGCCGAGCTCGTGACGCGCGACGACCTCGCGGGGCTGACGGTCGCCATTCACGATCACCAGTGGACCTCACCTCGGTTCGTCGCGACGCTCGTCGCCGATCACCGCGGCTGAGCGGGGAGCTTCGAGAACCCGCGGGGGCCAGCGGACAGGGGCGTTGCGTCGAGCGAGATGCCGAGGGCGTGACACCGCGCGCCGAGCCGATCGAGCGCGTCGACGGCGGCGCCGATGCGATCGAGGCCGAGCGCGTCGAGGGCGATCTCCACGCGAAGGCGTCGAACGTCGAGGGTCGCGGCGAGGTCTGCGAAGCGCTCCGCGGCCGCGTAGCTCTCGCGAGAGATCGGGGCGCGGAGCTCCAACGCCAGCTCCCGCAGTGCGGCCACCGAGGCGAGCGTCTCCGCGTGCGCGCCCGCGACGCCCGCGATCGCGTCGGCCGAGGCGGCATCGGGCGCGAAGACCTTCACGCTGGCGGCGACGAGCCCGCGCGCCACCGCCTCGGGCGCGAGATCGCG
>JALHOE010000298.1 GCA_022843175.1 Deltaproteobacteria bacterium | reverse complement strand
CCACCACGTCCGGCGCCGGTGCTGGGCGCGGCTGCCGCCACCAGACCACGGCGAAGAGCGCGACGACAAAGACCACTGGCAGCGGCTTGAGCCGGCTCCAGGGCGGGTCGGTGGGCGCGCGGCTATCGGGCGGCGCCGAGGGCTTCGCGGACGAGCTCGGCGAGTTCGGTCGTGGCGACGCGGTCGCGGACGGCGTCGAGCGCGCGGTCCACCTCGACGGGCTTGAAGCCCATGTTGGCGAGGGCGCTCCGCAGGAGCTCCTGCTTGGTGGCGACGGGCGCGGGGAGCTTCTCGTGGGGCGCGGGCGGGGGGACGCCGGCGAGCGTGAGCCCCCCGAGCTTGTCCTTGAGCTCGAGGAGCAGGCGCTCGGCGGTCTTGCGACCGACGCCGCTGATCGCGGTGAGGCGCCCGAGCTCGCGGCGCGCGATCGCCGACTGCAGCTCCGCGGGCGGCATCGCGCCGAGGATCGACGTAGCGATCTTGGGGCCGACGTTGGAGAGGGAGATGAGGATGCGGAACACCTCGCGCTCCTCGAGCGACGGGAAGCCGTAGAGCTGAAACGCGTCCTCGCGGACCACGGTGTGGATGTGCAGCGTGGTGTTGGACGCCTCGTCCTTGATCGCGCGACCGAGCGCGCCGAGCGGCACCGTGACCTCGTAGCCGACGCCGCGGACGTCGATCGTCACCGTGCCGTCGTCGCCGTGCCCGACGATTTGACCGACGAGTCGTCCGATCACTTCTCGGACGCTCCCTGCCGCACCCACTCGACGATCTTCTTGAAGTCGTCAGCGGGGAGCGGATCGGATGTCTGCGGCATGCGGTCACCGCAGTTGGGGAGCGTGCAGTCCTTGGCGAGCGCGCACAGGCCGTTCGAGAGTTTGTGGACGAAGAAGCTGTTGGACGGGTCGCCCGGGACGACGCGCTTCATGGTCTTGTGCGCGGTCGAGGCGACGTTGACGACCTCGACGACCCAGTTGCCCGTGCCGGGCGCCGGGAGGAACAGCTTGCCGGAGCCGGGGCGCGTGCCGTGGCAGCTCGAGAACGCGCACGAGAGCTTGATGATGTCGTCGACCTCGGCGCGCGTGACGATCGGGCCGACGTCGGGCGGCGCGGTGTCCTCGACCGTCGCGTCCTCGTCGCCACCGAGCGTGTCGGGCGGCGGGGCGACCTCCGTCTTGGGGCCGCCGTCGAACGCGACGCAGGCCTCGGCCGCGTCGGCCGCGTCGGTGGCGGTGCTCGGCGTTTCTTCTTTGGAGGAGCAGCCGAGGAGGGCGAGCGGAAGGAGGAAATAAGCGCCGCGCATGGGGCGCTCACTCTATCACCGCTGGCTGCGAAGTCGCATCGCCTCGACGTGCTCGTCGGCGCGCGGGATCGTGAGATAGAGGCCCCGCGCGTAGAGGGCGAGCTTCGCCTCGGGCGAGAGATCCCCGGCGCGCCCGCGGGTCGCCGCGTAGAGCAGGATGGCCGTGGTGACCGAGACGTTGAGCGACTCGACGAAGCCCACCATCGGCACGCGCACCGCGTGGGGGCACGCGGCGCGCACGTCGGGGGCGATGCCCTCGCGTTCGTTGCCGAGGACGAGCGCCACGCGCGGGATCTTCGGGAGGTCCTCGGGCAGCAAATCGCCCTCGGGGTGCGTGGCGACGAGCGTGTAACCCGACAGCGCCGCGATGCACGCCGCCGGTCCCTGATGCCGGACAACGTCGACCCACTTCTGCGAGCCGCGGGCCACGGCGCGCGCGGCCGCGAAGGGCTCGTGACGCTCGATCGCATGGAAGTACTGCAGACCGAACGCGTCGCAGCTGCGCACGATCGCCGCGCCGTTGTGCGGATCGTGGAGCGAGTCGACCACCACGGTGACCGACTGCAGCCGGTCGTCGAGGACCTTCTTGAGTCGAGCCACGCGCTGCTCGGTCGCGAGCGGCTCGAGCGCGGCGATGACCTCTTCCGGCGGATACGGCAGAGGCCCTGGCGTCGCCTCGCCGCCGACCAGCACGCCCTCGCTCCGTCTACGCATGGGCTGCAGATAGTGGGAACACTTCACGACGTCGAGTTGCTGGTTACCTTGCAGGAAAACATGTACTCGACCGCCACCGCCCCCCGCGCCGTCCCGCTCGCTCGCGCAAGCGCGGCCACGCGCATCGCGTTCCTCCGCAAGGTCTACGGGCTGTTCTTCGCCGGCGTGCTCAGCGCGGCCGGCGGCGCCATGACGGCGCTCTACGCCGGAAACCCGGTGGTGCTCGGCAAGGGCATCGCGGTCCCGCCGCTCGTCGCCTTCGTGATGCAGCACAGCATCATCGCGATCATCATCTACTTCGCCGCGTTCTTCGGCCTCTCGGCCGTCCGACACAAGCCCCGCATCAACGTCGCGGCGCTCCTCGGCTTCACGTTCGTGTCCGGCCTGTTCATCGCGCCGGCGCTGTTCGTCGCCACGCTGATGGCCAAGATGGGCGGCACGCTGAGCGCCAACCCCGTGCGCGACGCGTTCCTGCTCGCGGGCGCGGGCTTCGGCGGCCTCACGACCTACGCGATGGTGAGCAAGAAGGACTTCTCCTTCCTCGGCGGAATGCTCTGGATGGGCCTCCTCGTGCTGATCGGCGCATCGGTGATCGGCATCTTCGTGGGCTCGCAGGTGTTCCACCTGGCCATCGCCAGCGTGGGCGTCCTCTTGTTCGGCGCGTATGTGCTCTACGATACGTCTCGTCTGCTCCACAGCGACGAGCCGATCACGCCCATCGATGCCGCAATCAGCCTCTACCTCGACTTCCTCAACATGTTCATCTTCCTCCTGCAGATCCTCTCGTCGGGTCGGCGCGGGGACTGAGGTCGTCGCCGGGTTCGTCGCGCTCGCGCTGTTCCTGGCCGCGGGGCCGGCTTCGGCTGGCCCCGTCGTCGTCTCCACCACGCTCGGGGCCGAGGCTCCCGTCGCGCGCCGTGGCGTCGTGGTGATCGCGCTCGGCGACACGCCGCCCGAGACCACCTGGCCGGTCGCCAAGGCGGTCTACGGCGACGAGGCGCTCCGGCCCGCGCTGTCGGACGCCGAGGCGCGCGCGCTCGCCGGCGAGCCGAGCGACAAGCACAAGGAGTTGTTCGACCTGCGGGCGCAGGTGAAGGGCGACGACGTCGCTTCGCGGGCGATCCTCGTCGAGATCGCTCGACGCACGGGTGCCCGGGCGATCGTGCTCGTGTCGCGGGTCGACCAGAACCCCGAGGTGCGGGTGTGGGACGCCGCCGAGGACCGCGTCGAGGCGACGAGGCACCGGCGCGAGGCGTCGGGGTGGGAGCCGCTGGTCGGCGTTCTCCACGGGAAATACGCCTCGAAGGCCAGCAAACCGGCCACCGACCCGGCGCCCGCCGGCTCCGCTCCGCTCACCAAGAGCCCCTGGTTCTGGGGGGCAATCGGGGTGGTGCTGGCCGGTGGGGTCGCCGCTTGGGCGCTGACGCGTAATGATGGAGACACCCGCCCGGTGCGAATCGAGTGGGGCGCCCGATGAGATCTCTCCGCGCTCTGACCGTCGTTGCCGTCGCGTGCGTCGCGTCCACCGCGCTCGCCGACGACGAGCCATCGCCGGGCAAGGATCTCCCCGCGCTACCCGCGCGGACCATCCAGTCGTCCGCCGCGCCGAGCGACTTCTTGGTGGAGACGCGCGGCTTCCTCCGCGTCGTGTACCACCCGTCGTCGTTCGAGGCGGTGCGCACCATCGCCGCCGAAGCCGACGCCGCGCGCGCATCGCTCGCCAACGCCCTCGGACAGAGCGTGCTCCCGCAGGTGGAGATCCGGCTCGGCCGCACGCCCGAGGAGATGGCAAACCTCGCCCCGGCCGACGCGCCGCCCACGGCGCACGGCAACGGCGCCGCGTATCCGTCGCTCGGGTTGATCGTCATGTCTGCGCGCGACCACGAGGGCTCGCCGAGCGCGCTCGAGCAAATCTTCCGCCACCAGCTCGCGCACCTCGCGCTCGCCGAGGCCGCCGCGGGTCGGCCCCTCCCCCGCTGGCTGCAAGAGGGCTTCGCGACGAGCGCGAGCGGCGAGGCCACGCTCGCGCGCGCGCAGATCCTGTGGACGGCGCACGTACGCCGGAGCCTCCTCTCGTTCTCCGCGCTCGACACCTTCCCGGCCGACCCGGGCGCGGCGCGGATCGCGTGGGCCGAGAGCGCAGACTTCGTCCGCTTCCTCGAGCGCGACAGCGCGCGCTTCGCCGCCGCGGTCGCCCGCGCGCGCACCGGCGACTCGCTCGATCGCGCGTTCGTCATCGCCTACGGCAAGGACCTGCGCGGGCTCGAGCAGGCGTGGCGCGAGGACGTGGGCACCCGCTGCGTCACCATCCCGCTCGCCACCGGCGCCGCCGCGGGATGGGGCCTCGCGCTCGGCACATGGGTCGCGCGGCGACGAAGAAAGAAGCAGAAGAAACCGAAGCCGGTCGAGGCCACGCCCATGCTGCCCGAGCCCTCGCCGACCGAGAGCGACAAGTCGGAGCCGCGGTTGCTCGTGTGCGACCGCGGGCTCGGTCACGTCGTCTACATCGTCGAGGGCAAGCGGGTTCCGGGGGTCGAGCACGAGGGCAAGCGCCACACGTTGCATTGACGCTTGCCCCGGCTCGGGTGCCGCCGTACGCGAGAGCCCTTGGGCGTCTACCTCTTCGACTTCAACGGCGTGCTCGTCGACGACGAGCGGGTGCACTACGCCGCCATGCGCGACGTCGTCAGCAAGCTCGGGGTCACCCTCGAGGAGGCCGCCTACGTCACGAAGTACTTCGCCTTCGACGACGTCCGCGCGTTCCGCGAGATGCTCGCCGACGCCGGCGCCCCGCACGACGACGCGACGGTCAGCGCGTGCGTCGCCGAGAAGCTGCCCATGTACATGGCCGCGGTCGAGAAGGACCTCGTCATGTTTCCCGGCGGGTTCGAGCTGCTGCGCGCGTGCGCCGAGCGCGGGCCGGTCGCGATCGTGTCGGGCGCGCTGCGGGTCGAGATCGATTTCGCCCTCGCGCGCGCCGGCGTGAGCGTGAATACGATCGTCGCCGCCGAGGACGTCGAGGCATGCAAGCCGGACCCGGCTGGGTATCTCGAGGCGCTGCGGCGGCTCGGGGTGAGCGCGCGCGAGGCGGTGGTGATCGAGGACTCGGTCGGCGGGATCCACGCGGCGCGGGCCGCGGGGTGTCGAGTGGTCGGCGTCGGGCACTCGTTTCCGCTCGAGCAGTTGGCGCACGCGGATCTCGTGGTCGGGCACATTCGGGAGCTGACGGTTGATCGGCTGGACTCGGTGAGGGGTCTTGCGGGTTAGGCGCTCGCTGACGCGCGCGCCTGTTCTGGCTACGCGCTCGCTGACGCGCGCGCCTGTTCTGGCTACGCGCTCGCTGACGCGCGCGCCTGTTCTGGCTACGCGCTCGCCTGTTTTGGGGGCGATCTTGGCGGCGGGGGTGTTGCTGGCTTCGTCGGCGTCGGCGTTGCCGTTGCCGTTGCCGCGCGCGACCGGGTGGAAGGACGCGGGGCTGCCGGCGATCCGCGGGATCACGATCGGGCCGATCGAGAACGCGTTGCATCCGGGCGTCGGGTACGGCACGCCGGCGTGCGGACGCTCGCTCGACACCGCGGTCGACCTCGGCGCCACCTGGGTCGCGATCACGCCGTTCGGGCGGATGTGGTCCACCCGCACCACCGGGATCGATCTCTCCTTCGAGGCGTCGTTCGCCTCGAACGTCGAGGCGGTGGGGCGCGCGATCGATCAAGCGCACGCGCGCGGCCTGAAGGTCATGCTCGTCCCGCACCTGTGGGTCGAGACGGGCGGGTGGCGCGGCGAGCTCGAGCCCGACGCGCCGCCCGACGTGAAGAAGGCCGACGGCAGCTACGAGTCGCGCGGGCGCGCCACCGAGGCGTCGCTCCGCACGTTCGTCCAGTCGTACCGCCGCTTCGTGCTCGCGTGGGCAGACGTGGCGAGGGCGCACGACGCCGAGGTGCTGTCGGTCGGCGTCGAGCTCCGCTCGTGGCTCACGAGCGCGCGCGCGACGGACGAAGCCCGCGCGCTGATCAAGGAGGTGCGCGCGCACTACCCCGGCATCCTCACCTACAGCGCCAACTGGGACGACGTCGACGAGGTCGTCGTGCTCCGCGAGATCGACGTCATCGGCATCAACGCGTTCTATCCGCTCGCCGACAAAGCGGGCGCGAGCCGCGAGGAGCTGCTCGAGGGCGGCGCGAAGGTCGGAGCGCGCATCGGCGCGCTCGCCCGCGCGTGGAACAAGCCAGTGATGTTCACCGAGGTCGGCTACACCACGCGACCCGATCCCGCGGTGCGTCCGTGGGAGTGGCCCGACACGATGAAGGGCGTGAAGGTCGACGAGGAGGCGCAAGCCGAGGCCTACCGCGCGATCCTCGCCGGCGTGCTCGGCGAGCCGTCGTTCGCCGGGTTCTTCGTGTGGCGACAATTCGCCGATCCCGATGACGTGTCGCAAGAAGCGGCGTGGGGCTTCCCCTTTCGCGGGAAGCTGTCCGAGATGTTGGTGCGCGAGGCGTTCGCCAGCCGCTTCGCCGCGGACGGCTGGCAGCCCGCCTGGACGGTGCTCGGGCTCGCCGCGTTCGGCGCGCCCGGTCTGTCGTGGTCGTACCCGAAGGTCGCACCGTGGGTAGCGGACGTGCGGATCGGGCCTTATCCTCCCCGCCCATGATCCACGTGGATCTCCTATGAGTCAGCTCCCCGACCCGTACGAAGTTCTCGGCGTCCGCCGCGACGCCTCGCCCGAGGAGATCAAGGCTGCGTTCCGCAAGCTCGCCGCGCAGCACCACCCGGACCGCAACCCCGGCGACAACGGCGCGCACGACCGCTTCAAGAAGATCAACGCGGCCTACCAAATCCTCAGCGACCCACAGAAGCGCGCCACCTACGACCGCTTCGGCGCCGAGGCCGCGGCGGGTGGCTTCCCCGGCGGCGGCATGGGGTTCGGCGGCTCGGTCGACGTGTCGAGCATCGAAGACCTGCTCGGCACGCTGTTCGGCGCGTTCGGCTTCCAGAAGGGCCAGCGCGGCGATCTCCGCAAGGACATGACGCTCACGTTCCACGAGGCGGCGTTCGGCTGCTCGCGGAAGATCACCTACGACCGCGCGATCTCGTGCAACACCTGTCACGGCTCCGGCGCCCGCGCGGGCACGCGCCCCGAGACCTGCAGCGCGTGCGGTGGCCGTGGGCGCGTGCGCTTCACCCAGGGGCTCCTCGGGTTCGTCGCCGAGCGCCCGTGCGCCAACTGCAACGGCCGCGGGCACGTGGTGAGCGATCCGTGCGACACGTGCCGGGGCGTCGGCATCGTCGCCGCCGAGAACACGCTCGAGGTCAGCGTGCCCCCGGGCATCGAGGACGGCGCCACCACGCTGGTCAACGGCGCCGGCAACGTCACCCGCGCCGGCAAGGCGGCGGGCGATCTCGAGCTCGTGTTCCGCGTCGAGGAGCACCCCTTCTTCAAGCGCGTGCGCGACGACGTCGTGTGCGCGGTGCCGATCTCGTTCCCCATCGCTGCGCTCGGCGGCGAGGTCGAGGTGCCCACGCTCGAGGGCAAGGCCAAGGTCCGCGTGCCGCAGGGCACGCAGCCGGGCGCCGTGCTGCGCCTCAAGGGCAAGGGCATCCCCAAGCGCACCGGCGGCCGCGGCGATCAACGCGTCGAGGTCACCCTCGAGGTGCCCGAGCGGCTCACCGACCGGCAGAAGGAGCTGCTCGAGGAGCTCGCCCGCGAGCTCGGCGAGGACGTGATGCCGCAGCGGCGCACGTTCATGGAGAAGTTGAAGGATCTGTTCGGCTGAGAGCGCGTTGCCGTCCGCGCCCGGAGCCGTGACCGTCAGGGAGCGGGTTGTCGACAGCCCGCTCGCTCACGCTCGCGGCTCCATTGCGCGCCCGAAAAGCGAGAGAGGCGGACTCCGGGGGAGCCGCCTCTCAGCGTCACGAGTCGGGACTGTCGACGGTCGACGGTCGACGGTCGACGATCACTTGAACTCGGGGATCTCCTCCGCGCCCTCTTTGTAGTCAATCTTCCCCTTCTTGTGCGACGTGACGTCGATGATGCCGTAGGGGGAAGTGGCGCGACCGCCCTGGCCCTCTTCGTAGTGAGAGCCGAACTGGCCGTTCACGATCACCTTCGAGCCGATCTTCGGCTCGCCGAGGATGGTGATCTGCGCGGAGTAGTTGTTGTCGAGGTACTTGTCGTCGTCCTTCATGGCCGCGATCTTCGCGGCGTCCTTGCCCTTGTAGTGATCGCGGGCGAGGAACTGCTGGATGTGCGACGACGCGTAGCCCATCACCTTGACCATCTTGGCCGGGTTCTTCTCGTCCTTGCTGTCGGCGATGAAGAAGTGGGGCGGCTCGATCTTGTTGGGGCCCTGGAAGAGCGGCGCGCAGTCGACGCCCTTGGGCGTGGGCTCCTTGGCCGTCGGCGGCTTCTTCTTCTGCGGGTAGATGCAGCCCTCTTTGCCGGCCGGCTCCTTCGGTCGGTACACCGACACGACGTAGCCCTCGACCGAGGCCGCTTTGCCGTCGACCTCGGCTTTGTGGCGCGGGTTGTTGAGCTGGTGCTGCAGCCCGTAGATCGTCCAGTTGCTTCCAACCTTGAAGCTCGCGGGGGTGGGGACCTGCGGAACCTTGGGCAGGTTCGCCTTCGGTCCCGAGTACGCGGGCTCGGGTTTGTACTTCAGCTTCTCGCCACATCCTGCGGCGAGCGTGCTGATGCCAACAACGAGGAGTGTGGAAGTGATCGCGAAGAGAGGGCCGGCGCGACGCATGTGAGGGCCCATTGGTACCTGGACCGGGGCGTCACTGCAAGCTGGACGGACGCCCCCCATTTGCGCTCCGGCGCTATGTTCCGCGCCGCCCATGACCCCCTCACCCACCGCGCCCGCGGACGCGCTGACGGCAGCCCTCGTGCTACGTCGCACCGAGTCCTCGCGGAACCGAAACTTCGCGCTCCACGCGACGCGGGACGGAGCCACGGCGCGCCGTCGAGCCGCGCGGGTGCGCGGCGTCGTTCGTCAGATCACGGGAGCGTTCGGTCCTGCTCGCCAGGTTGAAACGAGGAACGAGGGCGACGAGATCGTGCTGCGCTACGCGCTCGCGAAGGTCGCGCTCGTCCGCGAGACGCGTATGTCACGCGTCGATTTTTCAATCCTGCGTGTGGCGCTGGTTCGGGCGGGCGCGCGCCTGCTGCCGGCCGCGCTCGTGGCGCGCGACGACGACCGCGCATGCACCGACGCGCTGCTCGAGGAGTTCTCACGAGCGCGCACGTCGGCGAGCGCGCCGAGTCACTGAGTCACTGATACGGGTTGTCGTCGGACGGCGGCTTCGGCGGGGGCGGCGGCTTCGCGGTCACCGGCGGGGGCGGCGGCTTCGCGGTCACCGGCGGGGGCGGCGGCTTCGCGGTCACCGGCGGGGGCGG
>JALHOE010000297.1 GCA_022843175.1 Deltaproteobacteria bacterium | reverse complement strand
CATCGCCGACTACTCGGGCCGCGGGCCGCTCGCGGGCTGGCTGCGCGTCGCCGCGGTGCGCGAGGCGCTCAACCTGCGCCGCGGCGAGAAGGAGCAGGACGAGCTCGGGCTCGACAACGTCGATCCGAGCGACGGCCCCGAGGCGGCGATGATCCGCGCGCGCCACGGCCGCGCGCTCGCCGAGGCGTTTCGCGAGAGCGTCCGCGCGCTGCCGCCGGACGAGCGCACGTTGCTCCGCCTCCACTACCTCGACGGGCTCGAGATCGAGCAGATCGGCCGCGTGCTCGCGGTGCACCGCTCGACCGCCTCGCGTTGGCTGAGCAAGACGCGCGAGGCGGTGCTGAAGGAGACGCGACGGCGGGTGCGCGAGCAGCTTCGCGCGAGCGCGAGCGAGGTGGAGAGCGTGCTCCGCCTCGCGGCGGACGACCTCGAGATCAGTCTGCATCGGGCGCTCGGCTCGTCGTCCGGCGGTTAGCGCTGCACGCAGTACTTGCTCGAGCCGCCGCTGACGGCGCTGCATTCCCAGAACGACGGGCAGTCGGCGAAGCTCTCGCAGACCCTGCTGCAGTAGCCGAACGTGGCGCCGCTCTTGAAGAGGCAGATCTTCGACGAGCAGTCGCCGTCGACCTTGCACTCGGCGCCGACCGCGCCGCCGCTGCCGCCCCCGCCTCCTCCTCCGCCCCCGCCGGCATCGGTTCCACCGCCGCCGCCACCACCGCCACCGCCGCCACCGCCACCGCCGCCGCAGCTCGCGGTCGACTTGGTGCACGACGAGGGATCGGGCTCGCCGGTCTCGATGCCCGCGCACTTGCGGGCCGCCGAGTCGCTCGGGCAGGTGAAGCTCTGATCGTTGATGCAGCAGGAGAACGACGAGGACGACCCGCCGCCGCCACCCCCACCGCCGCCCCCGCCGCCACCGGTCGTGGTGGGCGGCGCCGGATCGTCGGCCGAGCCGCAGGCGGTGAGGAGCGAGATCAACGAAGCGAAGAAGATCGACGTAACGCGCATGACCGTATGCCTCCATGGCGACGCGCAATTCGTCGTCGCCACTCGGTAGACACAGGCTCCCCCGGCCGCGTGCAGAAAAAGATCGATTCGAGGGTTCGCCCGTCCAAGCCCTATGCGCCGCAAAACGTCGCCCTCGCCGCTGACACCGCGCGTCGGACCGCCGCGGGAGCTCCGCCCGGTGAAGGGCATGTCGTTCCTTCCGACGACGGCAGCGCTGGCGCTGGCGCTCGCGGGCGTCGGGTGCTCGACGGCGGCGCTCGACACGGTCGGACCGGATCCGATCACGACCCCGAAGCCACCCCCGCCGGCCCCATCGCCCTCGGCCTCGGCGTCGCCGTTCATCGCGCCGCACCCCCACGACATCGAGGGGGGAATCTCGACCGTCAAACCCCCGCCCGCGAAGATCGCAACGCGCCGGTGACGCGCTCGCCGGCCGGTGCGCCACCGAGTCGCTTCCCCTATGCTGTGCGCGTTGCGCCGCTCCCTCGGGTTCGTGTCGATCGTGCTCTGCGCTGCCGTCCTTGGATGCGCAGGAGAACAGGGCGTCGACGCCGCAGAAGCGGACACTGCGATCGCGGACGACGACACGTTGGCGGTCGAGGACACGCTCGGTGCGGTCGACACGACAGTGGTTGAGGACACGACGATCACGGACTCGGGCTCGGTCGATAGCTCGATCGCCGAAGCGATCCTCGACAGCGATGCCGTGGTCGACACCGCGGACACCACCCCCGATACCTCGATCGACACCGCGGTTGCCGACGTGATCGACACGAGCGTCCCCGATACGACGCCGATCGATTCGACGCCCGCCGACACGGCCGGCGATGCGACGACCACCGACCCGTGCGGCGCCCAGAAGATCGTGTGGGCCAAGCGTCAGGGAACGACGTTCAGCAGCTCCGGATCCTTCCGCGGCTACGACGTGACCATCCACGCAGACGGGAGCTCGTCGGTCGCCGGCGTCCTCACGGAGGTCGTAACTTTCGCGGGCGGGACGCCGTACGAGACGAAGTTCATCGCGCAGACCACCGGGTGGGCGTTCGTCGGTCACTTCTCCGCCGACGGCGACTTCCGCTGGGGCACTGCGTGGCCGAGCAGGGCCCGCGCGCTACGGGTCGCGGCGCTCGCCGATGGTGGCATGTTGGTGGTCGGCGATTTCACCGGCACGCTCACGCTCGACGACGGTCTCCCATCGAAGGTCGTGCTCACCACCTCCGGCAGCACCGACCGCGACGTGTTCGTCGCGCGCCTCACCTCCACCGGGCGCGTGACCTGGGCGAAGCGCGTTGGCGGTCCCTCCGACGACGACGTGACGGGTCTCGATGTCGCGTCCGACGGCTCGTTCGCGTTCGTCGGACGCACCAACGCATCGGCGAGCACCGGCATGGGCTCGATCACCTTTGCGGCGAGCGAGCCCGAAGAGACGACGCTGACGTCGACCGGAATGGGCGACCGCGACTTCGTCGCCCGCTATTCGGCGACGGGGAAGCTCCTCTGGGCACGCACGGGCGGCGGGCCGTTCAACAGCGATCTGCCCGCGGCGGTCGCGATCACCGGCAGCGGCGACGTCGTCATGACGGGACAGTTCGAGGACAGCGCCACGTTCACTGGCGGCACCGCGCCGGCGAAGACAGTGACCGCGGGCGCCGGCGTCATCGGCATGTTCGTCGTCGCCTACGACACGTCCGGCACGGTGAAGTGGGCGACGGGGACCGCGGGCAACGCGACGAGGCCGAGCGCGCTGACCGTCACACCGACCGGCGGGCTCCTCGTCCTCGGCGCCGCAAACCCCGGAGCGACCTTCGGCGGTGGCGGTTCGCTCCCCGACGGCGGCGCGTTCCTCGCGAACTACTCCGCAGTCGGCGCGCTGACCAACGTGGTGCGACAGGGCAACCACCAGCCGTCGGCGTTCACGCTCACCGAGCGCGGGGGCGCGCTGATCGTCGGGAGGTATTACTACCAGGGACACTTCGCGATCGGCGCGGGCCCAGAGACGAAGCTCACCGCCGGGATCGGCGACTACGACGGCTATTACGCGTGCGCCTCCTCGCCCTTCGCGCCGAGCGCCGCGGGCCCGTTGTCGTGGGTGCACTCGATCGTCGGCACCGCCGATGGCAATCCCGCGGCCGTGAAGCGCTTGCCCGGCGGCGATGTGTTGGTGCTCGGCAACATGAAGGGCGAGATGACGATCGCGAAGGGCACGTCGTCGGAGCTCACGCTCAAGTCGCTCGCGGGCGCGGGTGACGTGTACCTCGCGCGCGTGTCACCCTAATCGGGCAGACGTCAGCGCGGCAGCCACTTCGTCACGAGCGGGCGGAGCCACGGCATCACCCACGCCCGCCCGGACTGCGCGCGGACGCACGCCACGACATGCGCGACGAGGTTGCCGATGCCGATCACGCCGAGCGACGTGGCGAGCAGCACGATGAGGACGACCTGCAGCGAGCCCTCGCCCACGAGCGCGAGCGGGATCCCGAACGCGCAGCCGAACACGATCAGCGCGGCGAACGTGACGCCGAGCTGCACGAGGCTCTGCTTGGCGGCGAACCGGACGAAGGGCCGGTCGTGCGCGGCGAAGACGTAGTAGAGGGACGCGATGAGGTGGACGCCCTGCACCGGCAGGTAACAGAGCATCGCGGCGGTGTTGTCGTTGATCAGCCGGTGCGGCGTGGGGCCGAACGCCGCGTCGGGCGCGGCGACGACCGGCGCGTCGCCGAGAAGCTGCGAGAGGTACTCGGCGTGCGCGGTGACGTCGCTCGCGTGCATCGGTTGGAGGCGGTCGTGCACGGTGGCGATCCGCGCCTCGCCGCGCCAGAGCTCGATGGTGTTCCAGCCGGAGAGTCCCTCGAGCTTGCGCACCCGCACCGTCACGCCGGCGAGCGAGTGCTCGACGCCCGAGGCGATCGCGACGCCGCGCGCGCGGTCGAACGTGACGGCGCCCCGCCGCGAGAGCGGGCCGCCGAACACGATCAGCGCGAGCCCCCACAGCACCGACGCGCCGGCGAGCACCGCCCACACCGTGATCAGCACCTCGTCGTCGCGGAAGTCGTGCTCGAAGATGCCGAGCGAGACCAGCGCGACGAGCAGCGCGAACAGCGGCGGCAGCGCGACGATGCCGAGGAGCCCCCGAATCGTGTAGACGCGACGCGACTTCGTCGCGATCACGTTGACCCCGTCGACCGCGAGGGCGAGCGGAAACATGCGCGCCTTCGCGATCGGGGGAGGGGGAGGGGCCGCTACCGGCGCGCGATCTCGGTACACGCGGCCTACAGCGTATCAGGGCACTTCGACGGCTCGGGCGGCGGCGGCGGGACGACCGCCGTGGGGGCGGCCACCTTGGTGACCTCGAAGCCGATGCCGAACGAGACCGCGTCGCACTGGCGCGACGGATCCTGCAGGTCCTTGCCGCCGAGCACGAGGTCGGCGGTGCTGGCCATGATCGAGTCGATGACCTTGTGCGTGTCGTCGCCGGGGCAGGCGCCGAGCCTCTGCGCCCAGCGTGAGCTCATGTCGAGCAGCTCGGACACCGGCAGCGCGCCGGCCATCACGCCCTGGCCCGTGGCGAGGTCGACGCTGAGGAGCGCGCTCGCGTTCACCGCGATCGGCCCGAACAGCGGGAACCAGATCGGCTCCGGTCCCTCGCCGATCTCGCCGCTCACCCAGGTGCCGTTGCGCACGTAGCCGAGAGGGAACTTGCGCAGGGGCTTCTCGAGGTCGACGCCGTCCGACAGCGTCGACGACCAGACCGGCCACCGATCGTTGGCGGCGAACGTGGGCTTGCCCTCGTGCTTGCCGGCGGCGTAGAGCGCGCCGGGTGCGCTCGCGTTGTCGCCGTCGACCGCGCCGTCGATCCGGAGGAGCAGCGTGTATCCGCCGCTCGTGATCTCCGCGTTCGCGACGTCCTGCGCGTCGGACTTGACCGACTTGATGATCGAGAGCACGTGGGCGCCGAAGGCGTTGTCGATGCCGTCGGCGCCGTCGGTGAGCGCGCCGCGGAACGAGTCGGGTGCGCGCTTGCAGCTGTTCGCGGACGACTGCGACTGCTCGGCGGTGGTCGTACGTCGGTCGAGATCGAAGCCGGTCCGTTTCCATGCCTGCGGGTCCTTGAACCCGAGGTCGACCGAGCGGAGGACGAACCAGCGCCGCTCGCCGGGGACGACGGAGGACGGGCGCGCGAGCGGGCGATGGCTCGTGGTGGGGAGCGGCTGTGCGTCGTCGACGGAGGTGACGCACGCCGTGGAGAGGATGGTGATGGAGAGGAGTAAGTGTCGAAGCATGCTCGAGCACTCAGCAGGTTTCGGGCCGAGCGTGCGGACCCGAAGAACGCTGCAGATCCGCGCGCGCGGGTGTGGCGGCGGCAGCACACCGACGGAATACCTATGGAGCGGCGTTCACGTCGCGAAGCACACGCCGTCGTAGTCGTCGCGCGAGAACGGGAGATCGAGGCGCGGCTCGCGCTCGAAGCGCGCGCGGTAGAACGGCTCGCGGAAGCCGGGGAAGCGCGTGGGGAAGTAATTGACCTGCATCATCGCGGCCCCGATGCGCTCGAGGAGCGTGGGCGCGGTCCGGATCTCCTCGCGCGCGCCCTCGTGCCGGCACGCAGCGATCGCGGCGTCGACCACGGCCTCGTTCCACTCGGTCTCTTCGTAGTCGTCGGGCTCGTCCCCGCGGGCCGGTGTCGGATCGTTGCGCCTGCGCCAGAGCGAGGGCTCGGCGCCGGGCGTGAACGGATCGACGTAGGCGCCGTTGAGCCAGACGTTGAAGTGCACGTGGGGCGGCGTCCACGGGAAGGCGAACAGCGCGTCGATCCCGCTGTAGCCCGAGAGGGCGATCGGCTCTCCGCGCCGCACCCGCTGGCCCGGCGCGACGAGGGGGCGGCTCAGGTGGTTGTACGTCGTAACGAGGCCGCGCCCATGCTCGACGAACACCTTGCGACCGCCGCGATGAAACTCGCTCGACACCCGGAGCACGCGCCCGGGCGCCGCGGCGACGACGACGGTACCCGGGGGCACCGCGAGGTCTGTGCCGTTGTGGCTGTCGTAGGTGTTGAAGCCGTCGAGGAAGTCCTGCACGTCGGTCACGCGCACCGACCACCCGAGCTCGGGCGGCGGCTGGCGGTAATTGTATAGATTGGTAATGGGAACGCGCCGCCCGCACGGCTTCCGGCCGAGCCACAGCGGCAGGGAGTAGCGGGGGCGCAGCTGCTTCAGCGAGGTGAGGTCGAAGCGCGTCTTCGGGGTGGTCTCGTCGCCGCGGAGCGACAGGAGGACCTCGCGCGCGGCTTTGCCGAACGGGCGGAGGCCGAAGGCTTCGACGAGACCAATTCGCTCACGCATGTCGAGGACACTATATCCTCGCCGCCCATGAACCAGCGCGTGGTCGTGAGAGAGCTCGGGGAGACGCCGGAAGAGGCGATGGAGAAGCACATCGGTGTGGAGACGATGGAGGTGCCCGCGCCCGAGGCGCTGTCGCCGCGCGACGTCCTGATCGCGGTCAAGAGCGCCTCGGTCGGCTGGGTCGATCTGTTGATGACCAGCGGCCAGTACCAGCACCTGCCGCAGCCGCCGTACACGCCGGGCCTGGAGTACGCCGGCGTCGTCGCGTGGAAGGGCCCCGAGGTCACCAACGTCGAGGTCGGCGATCGCGTCATGAACGACGGCTTCCTCAGCGGCCCGCGCTCGCTCGGCGCGTACCAGCGGTGGGGCGGCTGGGCGAGCCACGCGGTCGCGCCCGCCGAAGCGGTGCTGAAGATCCCCGGCGAGCTGTCGTTCGACGAGGCGTGCAACCTGCTCGGCAACTACGAGACCGCGTATCACTGCCTCGTCACCCGCGGCCGCGTGCGCGCGGGCGAGACGGTGTTGATCCACGGCGCGTCGGGCGCCACCGGCCTCGCCGCCGTGCACCTCGCCAAGCTCCTCGGCGCGCGGGTCATCGCCACCGGACGCTCGCCCGAGAAGCTCGCGGTCGTGAAGAGCGAGGGCGCCGACCACGTGATCGCGGGGCCGTTCAAGGACGAGGTGCGCGCGCTGACCAACGGCCGCGGCGTCGACGTGGTGTACGACGGCGTCGGCGGCGACATCTCGCTCGAGAGCCTGCGCTGCGTTGCGTTCGGCGCGCGCTTCCTCATCGTCGGCTGGGCGGCGACGCCGTTTGTCGCCAAGGGCAAGGGCGGCCGCGGCGCGCCGAACGCCAACGTGCTGCCCACGAACCTGATCATGATGAAGGGCCTCGACGTGCTCGGCTGCCCGACGGTGATCTCGACGGTGCAGGATCCGTCGCTGCGCCCGCCGCGGCTGAAGCAGATCCTGGAGTGGGCCTCCGCGGGCAAGATCCGGCCGCACGTGTCGCATCGGTTCGCGCTCGCCAGCGTGCTCGAGGCGATGCGCGCGAAGTGGAGCGGGGCCGTGATCGGCGGCGTGGTGGTTAACCCGGAGTAGCGAGCCGTTGCGACCCGCGGCGGATGCTGGTGTGATCGCCGGCATGGCGCGAGGGGACCTGTGCAAGCTGCTCGTGGTCGCGGCGATCTCCTCGGTCGGCTGCGCGACCGCCGAGGACGCGGGCTTCACCTTCGATGGGGGGACGACCCGCGCGGACTCGGCCGAGCCGAGCGAGGACGGTGAGCCGGCGGACACCACGCTCCCCGACAGCGGCGCGCCCGACGACACGCGGTCGCCCCCGGACAGCGCGGCGCCCGATACCGGGGCGCCCATCGATACGGCGATCCCCGACACCGCGATGCCCGATACCGCGACGCCCGACACCGCGATGCCCGACACCGCCGTCGCGGACACGGGCGTGCCGGACACCGGCGATGCCGGCACGTCGCCGGGCAAGGTGCTCATCTACGACGACGGCGCCGGCTCGCTCGCCTCGGCCGCGGTCACCGCGCTCGGCGGCACCCCCACGGTCGTGTCGACGGGGCCCGCCTTCAACAGCGCGTTCGACGCCGGCGGGGTCAACGTCGTGGTGATCGACTGCGCGCTCGACACCCTGCCGGCCGGCGTGATCACGCGCGTCACCACGTGGGCCGCCACCGGCCGGCTGGTGTTCGCCTACTGGGATCTCAACTTCGAGCCGGGGCTGCGCACGGCGCTCAAGCTCTCGGCCGTCGGCTCGTACTCGTCGTTCAAGCCGATCTACAACGACCCCACGAGCAGCGTGAACCTCTTCACGTTCAAGCAGACGGTGCCCTCGCCGCAGACCAAGACCGGCACCTCCGAGCTCGTCGACAACGGCGACTCGCTCACCGTCGCCGCCGGCGGCTTCCTCGCCGCGCGCCACGACTCGGCCACCGGCACCGGCGCGATCGCCGTCACCAACGGCGGGAAGATCGTGATCAACGGGTTCGCGCCCTACAACATCCGCACCAACGACCTCGACAGCGACGGCCGGATGGACATGCAGGAGCTCTACCAGAACGAGATCGCGTACGTGTCCACCAAGTAGCGAGATGCGGAGGACTCTCTCGATGCGCGCACTCGCTCTCCTCCTCCTCGTCGTCGGCTGCAGCGAGTCGTCGCCGTCCACCGCCCCGCCGCCCCAGCCCGAGGAGTGCTTCGCCGCGACGACGTGCCGCAAGGAGAGCTGCAGCGGACCGATCACCAAGAGCGGGTGCACAGCGCGGTGCGGACCGGGGGAGGTCGACCAGGCCACGTGCTTCAGGGACGTCGGAGTCGACGCCGACGCGGTGGTGGACTCGCCCGGCGACAGCGCGGACGCGAGCGACGTCGACTAGCCGATGCGTACGCCCTTCGCCGTCGCCACCCTCCTCCTCGCTGCGCCCGTGGGCGCCAAGAGCGACGCCACGGGCATCTTCGCGCCCGGCTACGCGCTGACGTTCGCGCGGGGGCCCTCGCCGGCGATGGGCCACGGCGGCGAGCTGACGTTCCTCCACTACCCCGGCTACAGCGACGACTGGGCGTACGGTGGGTTCCTGCAGGGGTTCTCCTATGGCGGGCACGCGCGCTACGCGCTCGGGGGGCAGCTCACCTACCTGCGCATCACCGGGTTGGAGCTCGGCTACTCGCTCCGCACCGCCCACGAGAACCGCGCGACGACGCACGGGCTCCATCTCGCGCCGTTCTTCACCATCGGGGTCGTGTCGTTCGCGTTGCGGGTGACGATCCCAGCCTTCAGCCCGGAGGGTCACGGCTTCGAGATCGCGCCCACCATCGCCATCAAGCCGTTCCCATTCCTCGCGTACGGCGAGCTCGACATCCTCACGCCCGGCGCCAAGCGGAGCATCGGCTTCGGCCACGGCCGCCCGCTCGACGACGCGCTGCCGCCGGTCGCGCGGGGCCGACGCCGGTCGCTCGATCGGTGCGTCGCGACGCTGCCGGAAGAGCTTCGCGACGCGCTGGCTCGTGCCTGGCTCACGGCGGCGCGTCGTGAGCACGCGTCGGCGCCGGCGTTCCTCCGCCTCGCGCGTGAGCTCGCGGCGCATG
>JALHOE010000296.1 GCA_022843175.1 Deltaproteobacteria bacterium | reverse complement strand
TCACCTTCTCCAGCCCGTGCGATCTACACCGTCGGCGCGCGCGATGGCGACGACGAATGCGATTCGATCAGAAGCCGACGACCTCGTCAGGCTCCCGCGCTCTCAAGCGATCGGTGACAGGTAACAGGTGGGCGAGGAGGGGCGCCGTGAGGTTGTGGTCGAGCGCGAACCTCAGCATCACGCAGCGACGCGAATCGCCAGGTTGTCGGCGAGCTGCGTCTCGAGATCGATCGCTTCGGCGATCTGCTCCCGGGGATGCGAAGGGATACAGGGCTGCCACCGTCCCGACATCGATCCCGTCGCGCACCATCGCGTAGAGCGCGCGTCCTCGAGCCAGGTCCGCGCACGCGCCCACGTCGTCAGACCTCGGCGAGTGTCGCAGCCGTGAGGATGCGCTCGCCCCAGGACTCGATGTCCACGACCGCCGCGCGCTCGACGCGCTCGACCACCGATGAGGAAAGCCCCCCGAACCGCGCAGTCAGCAGGCGCAGAAGAAGCCCCTCGGCGCGCCCTTCCGCTCGCAGTCTATCTGCCGTCGTGATCATCGTGTCCCTCACTTCGTCCCCAATCTTGGCCAGCACCGACTCCTTCGGCTCGTCCGATCGGAGGTCGGTGACCTGTAGCGGAAGACCGCGTGCAGTGCCCGCGCGGGCCGCTTGGAGAGCGCGCGAAATGCTCCCACGAGTGGAGCACCACCACGCGGCGCGTCACACTCCTGGATCGAGCAACCCCCAACGTTCTCGCTCCACCGTTCTCGTTCGCCGTTCGCCAGCGGCGTACGCTCGGCCCTCACAGAAACAGATGGCGCCCCAGATAATCCTTCAGCGCTTCGCGGCGAAGACGCGAATCTTCGGAGTCGATCCGCTCGATGTCGCAGAGGCCGACGACGAAGACGTCTTCAGCGACCTCCTCGACCGAGTGTGCCGGCGCGGCCCTGAGTCGATCGCGTCCGATGAGCGAGACGTACCTTGGACCAAACACGTTGATCCAATAGATGTCGGGGATGCCGCGCGACAGATGCATCACCCAGTTCATGTCGAAGACGGGCTGCTTCTTGGCACCATGCAGGTAGACCAAGCGATTTCGGTGGGCGCTCTCCACCTCGCCTGCGGTGAGCACCGTTACCGCAGCGTACGCAGGACGCACCGCGGCAGCCCACCGCACGGCGACATCCCGCATCAACGCCGGCGCGACGGACGCGTCGGCGCGCACGCACACGCGCGCGAGACCGCCGAGGGGCTTGATCGTGTACGACCCGGTGCCGTGCGCTGCCTTCCACAAGAAGGGCCAGCTCGCTCCGACGCCTCCGGCATCGACGTCCTCTGGGATCCGATCGCGCAACGGCTCGAACCGACCGACCCGCTGCGGCCGTAGCGGGGTGCTTAGGAGAGGCTCCATGAGCGATCCACCCGCGGCTGGCTGCAGTAAGTCTTCCTCCCCGAAGAGGACGAGCGTGGTTCCGGCATGCTTCATACTTCAGAACTCGACCGTGAACTTGAGTGCGATGGGGTAAAACCGATACACGTTACCGCCTGTCGCGCGGACTGCATCCACTACTGGCTGCGACACCCGTAGGGTGTTCGGGCTGATGACCAAGTTCAACCTGAATCCGTTCTGCAGCGCCCACTGCGAGAGGATCCGGAGCTGATTGGTCATCACGAGATAACCAACGTCCTTGAGCTCGTAGATCTCGTTGTAGCTCCGCTGGAGGATGTCGGGAATCGCACCACCCTTGAGACCGACGACCCGCAGCTTCTGGCTTTGGTTCTCGACGGCATCCATCACGTAGTAGAACGCCTCGTGGAAGGCGCGTCCGCGCGAGTACCAGTCTTTGAACGTCGAACCCCACGTCTGCCAGAGGGTTGGAGCACGTTGGACGCAAGCGTCGATGAGGCTGTTCGCGGTCGACGACACGCGAACCGGAACGACGACGACCTCCTCGAGTAGTTCGGGCTTCGATCTGACGGCGTCGATGATCGCGTTGCCGATCCGCGGCGCCATGACTTCGATCTCTTCCGCGATGACCGGCGCCTCGGCTGCCATGATCTTCGCGGCCTCCAGCGCAGGCTGGATCTGTGCTGGGGCGGACGGTGGGAGCGTCGGAGTTCCGCCCATTTTGCCGAAGCCGAGATCATCCGACGCAGGGCGAGGCATGGGCAAAGGCGCGAACGGCGTGCCTCCGAGCCGTGCGCACTCCGCGGCCGAGATGCAGTCG
Organism: Deltaproteobacteria bacterium; assembly: GCA_022843175.1. Classification (GTDB taxonomy): domain Bacteria; phylum Myxococcota_A; class Polyangia; order Polyangiales; family JADJMO01; genus JALHOE01. The sequence goes on along the minus strand of JALHOE010000296.1, from coordinate 7,245 downwards.
ACGAATTTACCGTGCCCACCTGGCCCACCAGGATCAGGTCCGCCACCGCCGGTCGGCGCGAGGCCGCTTGGGTCGGTGAAGTTGCCGGGGCTGTTGTATGCGTAGCTATAGCGGTTGAGCGCCTGCGACTGCTTCGGATACGAGATGTTCGGATCGGGCGCTAAGTATCGGGCCGTCAACGGGTCGTAGAGCCGGCCGCGCATGTTGACGAGCGTGAGGTCATCGTCGTGTTCGAAGTTCTCGAACCCACTGCTCGAGCTTGCGAGGACGGGCGTGAGCGGAGACGTGGGATCGCGCGGATCAACACGGCGACCGAACGGGTCGTAGTGCAGACGCTCGAGAACGCTCTTCGTTGACGACCACGTGTCGTCGGTCACCGCCTCGACGCTCCCGTATCGCCCAAGGTGTAGGTACTGTCGCTTCGTCCCGGAAGCTGAGGCGACAACCTGAACCAGGGGGCCGTCTTCTCCCTTGATCGTGAAGACGTGGGTCACCGCTCCGAGCGAATCGGTTCGTCGCTCGTAGAGCTCCCCGGCGTATAGCGAGACGCTGCCGCCACCGCTCTTACTGGCGCGGAGCCCCTGGGCGTCATACCCGAAGCGGGTGACCTCGGAGGCGCGCGTCACCCTCCGCGGCAAGCGCCCGCCACGCACGTAATCGACCGTTCGTCCGGGTGCGGTCAGCTGGTTGCCAACGGAGTCGTAGCTGTACTTCGCGCCCGCGCTCGACGACGTGAGATGCTGCGGTCCCGCACCACCCTCGCCAACTCCAAACGTGAGCGAGGAGGACTTGGAGCCTATCGTCTCGTGTCGACCGACGAGGCTGCCGATCGCGTCGTAGTCGTAGTCGATGCTCCACTGCCCCGGTTTGGACCAGTCAGCAAGACGCCCAAGCGAGTCGTACCTGAACTCTTCGTAGCGACCCCGTAGGGCATCTGCAGGCGCCGTCGCATCGGTCCGCGACTTGATTCTGCCGGACTTGAAGTACTCGTACGTCAGATCGGTTGCGTGCGCACTGCCGTCGAGAGCCTCAATGCGCGTGAGGAATCGAGTCGTTGGATCGAAGGTGAATCGGGAAATGAGACCGTTGCCGAGAGTGGCTTCCGCGACAGCGCCCTGCCCATCCCACCGCTCCGCGCGCCAAATGCGATCAGCGCCGAGGTAGATCTCGTGCATGCGACCGCCGAGATACTTGTACGTGGCGACGATCTCCGGCGCGCCGCTGGACTTGGGATACCGCAACTCCGTGACCTGCCCCGCCGAGTCGTAGGTCGCGTCGATCGCCAGCGCCGTCCCCGACACGTCCCACTCCCAGCGATTGGGGCGACCGGCGGAGTCGAAGCCGAACCGCCGCTTGATGCCATCAGCGCTCGTCGTCGAAGTGAGGCGACCCACTCCGGTCGCTCCTTCGTCGTAGCGGAAGCAGGAGAGATCGACGCCACCCTTCGCATCGACTGCGCGCACTCCCGCGCGACGCCCGCCGACATCGCGTAGGACTGTGGTCGTCGTCCCGTTCGCATCGGTGTATCGAATCAAGTCATCGAACGCGTTGTAGACATACGTGGTCGTTCCGGTGTTCGGATCCGTGATGCTGGTGCGCCGCCCGCGCACGTCGAACGCGAAGCTGGTGAGAGCGCCGAGCGCATCTGTCATCTGCCGCACTCGATCGAACGGACCGTAGGAGTACGCGGTGGTGACATCCTTCGTCTTGCCGCCCTTACCGAGCCCGAGGGGGTCGGTGGTCCACGTCGTGCGGCCGCGTGTGTCGTAGGTCTCGATGTGCTGGTTGCCGTCGGGATCGACGGAGCGTCGCTTCAGGCCGTCGTAGAAGAACCTGGTGCGGGCATCGCCCGGATCGATCTGCTGCTCGACCCTCCCGACGTTGTCGTATCGGAACGAGGTCCCCACAACGAACCCGTCTCCCTCGACCCACGGCTGTGACACAAACGCGAGCTTGTCGAGGTGATAGTTGTCGAAATCGATCGACACATGCGCGAACGTCCCGTCAGGCTGGGTGATCTTCTTGTGTCGAAGGCGTCCGAGCTGATCGAAGTCCGCGACCGCAGATACGCCTGTCGCAGCGTTGCGCGCGGAGACGCGCGGACCAAAGAGCCCGAGCTCGTAGCTGAAGGTCGCCACCCCGAGCGAAGGATCGCGTTCCTCGACCACGCGCGCGAACTCGTCGTAGCTGGCAGACCAGACGGTCGAGTCGGGGCGCCGGGAGCGAACGACCACTCCGAGCGCGGGGTGGTAGTCGTACGTCGTCGTGTGGCCGAGCGCGTCGGTGAACCGCGAGACGTAGAAACCATCCGGCGTGTAGCCGAGCGACACTTCGCGCGTCGCACCCGTCACCGAGGTCTGCGTGACCGCGATGACCTGTCCGTCGCCATCGCGCAGGTAACCTGTTGCGAGCGCGGTCGTCCCCTCTAGAACCTCGCCTTCGAACTTCCGATCCAAGAGCCCCGTCGTCGGGTTCGGGAAGAACCGAGCCCTGTGGGTCTCGCTCACGAACGAACCGCCGATCTTTTCCGAACTCGTCGTCGTCGTCGTATCGGGCAGCCCGAGGAGCCAAACGTTCTCCCGATTCGTGAACGTCGCGTCATGCGTGTTCACCGTCGAGCCGCCGTTCGTCACTTCCTCCCAGTGCGTGACGTTGTCATGCGCATCGTAGATGTACGAGACGCTGCCCTGTCGGACGGTCGCTGCTCCATCCTTCTCGACGACGGTGATGACCGCCGGAACCACCGAGAATGGTTGGCCGGCGCCCGCGCCGAGCACGTCGTACTGGGTCGTAACGAGCCGGCTGTACGTCTTGCCGCGGCCCAGCGGGACGACAAGCCTCTCCGAGGACGGGTAGCGCGCTTTCGGGTACGCGGTCCCCAGCGTGAAGCTGTTGTCGTATTCGGTGACCCACCGAGCACCGAACTGAAGATCGGTCACGGTGCGCCGCTCGAAGCCGAGCCATCCACGCCCGGTCAAATCCAGCCGCGGCCCCTCGTATTCGACCTTGTAGAACTTGTGGCCACCGCCACCCAAGCTGCCGCGGTCCTCCGAGTACTCCTTCACAACCCACTGGCCGCGCAGCTTGCAGCTCGCGGGGTACTTGCAGATTCCCGTCTCGTCGCTGAGCGGCTTCGACTCGTAGCCGACGCTGGTGATGGCGCCGATGCCGTCGGCCACCTTGGTGAGCAGCTCCGGCTTGCTGCCCTCGCGTCGGTAGACGTGAACAACGCTCTTCCCGCCGCCGTACTGGAGCTCGACGATGTCCGCTTGACCGTCGCCGTTGATGTCGCCGATTTCGGTCTGCTTCGGACCGCGCTCGTCGACCGTGAGAGCGTGGATTCCGGCCGCGTCTCGAACGAGCACCGCGGCGGGGGTGAATTCGAACGAATGCTTCTTCTTCCGCCCAGGTCGGTAGTGGTACGCCACCATCGAGGTCGTCAGTCCGTCCTTCTTTCGCAAGCCGACATCGGCTTCGGCGACGAGGATGTCGGGATGGGCATCGCCGTTCAGGTCAAGGAGGCGCACGTCGCTACGCCGCATGCTGAACGCTGGGATCTTGAACGAAGTGGCCTCTACGCCCTCGACGGAGGGAGGAAATCCCTGACCCGAGTTCATCGCGATCTTCGGCCATCCGCGTGACTCGGGAAGCGTCAACGCATCTCCGGCGCCATCGCCGTTGAAGTCGATCAAGGCGTTGGCACCACCAGAATCCTTCACGAGTAAGGTGGTGCTGGCGGCGTGCGCGGAGGGATCGCCTTTCGAAAGCGTCAGAGCGGCAAGTCGCTGGGGGACGGGCGCGGTCAGCTTGCACCCGCCCGTGCCGGTCGACTCGACCGGCCCCGTGTACGGCCAGAGGAGCAGCGCTTGATGACCACTCCCATCGACGTCGCCGATCACACTGGCGGAGTCTCGGAGGAAGCCGAAGGACCCGGTCGCGTCAGCGAGGATTTGATACGAGGGAGAAAGCGTGCCGCCGTTGTTGCGTCGCACCGCCCACCGGATCTCGCAGCTATTCTTGTCGGCGAATCGGTGAAACGCTTCCGGCAGACCGTCTCCGTCGAGATCGCCGAGGTACATCCCCGCACTGCCTGGCCACGTACAGAAATTCAGCCAGCAGCCCTGCTTTTCCGGGGTGTCGTCCGACTCCCACTCCGAGAAGCCACCTGCCACGTACGTGAAAAACTTCCAGAACTGCGGCTGCAGGGGATCGTCGAGGAGCGAGATCACCGGCATCGCAAGCTCCATCTTGCCGTCGCCATTGAGATCGATCGCGTGCGGCATCGGCAGCGGCGCGGCGTCCGGGGAAGGATCGACGCAGTAGCTGATCTGCAGGGGAAGCCCGGTGTCCTTCGCCTTCTCGAAGCCCGCGCCGTTTCCAAACGCTATCCACCACGCGTAGGTGCGCTTCAGGCACGCGCCGTCACGCTTGACCGTGGAGAACGTCTTGCGGAACAAGATGTCGTCGAAGCCATCACCGTTGATGTCGGCGAGCAGGTAGCGATGTTGCTCCGCAGGTACCTCGACCGGGAGAACCGTCTCCTCGTGCTTGAATGTCGTTGAGCCGCCGGAGTACTCGAAGCTTGTCCACGGCGTGCAGGTGTGCGAACGATCGCACTCGCGCAGCGCTGAGAGGAGCGCGCGCCCCGTCGGGGAAGGCGAGCTGTCCTGCGCGTACGCAAACTCGTATTTGCGCGCCAGCCCTTCGGTGTTGGGGTAAGGCGCGAAGAACTCGACGGCACGCAGCAGGTTGTAGTCGCGGAGCGGCAGTCCACTGACCCACTGCTCGATCGGATCAGGCCGCGTGGCGGGATCCCACGTGAAGTGCACGCGACGTGTGGTCGGTCGGCGGCCGTCGGGGCCGGGTGCATCGGAAGCGCGATACGTGTACCGGATCTCGCTGGGCTTGCGATCGAAGGCTGGGCAGCCGCTTGCCCGACACTCCGGATCAGGATCCTCGTAGAGCACGTAGTAGCCATTCCCAGACCGGTCCTCGACCTCCGATACGAACCAAGCGAGGCGCACCGTCGCGGCGGGCATCGCGGACGGCGGCGAGCTGCCGTCCATCGGATTCGCTGTCCACCCACCACGCGGTCCTTCCAGGCGGCCGTCGTTCGTTCCGTACACCTCGATGCGGCCGTTCGGTCGAAACACGTGGAACGTGACGGGTCCACTGCCATCGGTGGCGTCGAGCGTGACCAGCGTGTTGCGATCGTGCTCCGGCTGAAACGATGCGACGCCACCTGCGTTTGGATCCCGAGGGCGCGCGATGAGGTAATCGCCGTTCAGGCAGAACCGGTCGGTGTCGTCGTAGCGAACTGCAACCGCTTGTCCATCGCTGGCGACCGTCTTGTTGCAACGACGAATCTCGGAGAGACCTCCGAGAGACCAACCCACGCCGAGCGGACCGTTCCCGGCATTGCTGTTGTAGGAAAGCGAGAGCGCCGGCTCGAGGCCGGCGCGCCCTGGAGGCGCCTTGATCGCGACGCTGTAGGACGCGCTTCCGTCAGCACCGAGTCGGAACGCCCCAGGGACATTGCCGCTTGTGATGTTGTCCTGGTTCGGCGAGTTCGGTTGCCGAGGGACGGGCACGACGGCTCCCTCGAGCACACCGCTCGTGTCCTCGCGGAGCACGACCTTTGTGTCGTTGAGCAGGATGACCGCAACGCCATTTCCCTCGTTGACGACCTTCTTGCACGCAAGGGACGTGCTCGATGCGATCGCCGTGGACGGACCGAGACGCCACGTCAACGACGCTCCACCAAGGGGAGTCGCGAAGTATCCCGAGCCCGCAGCCGCGAAGCTGGTCGGCTGGCCGCGTCCCGATGGCGTGGGCTCGAACGAGTTCGAAGGTCCGAGTGGAATACTCACGCCGGCCGGCGCAGCGTTGTTCGTACGGAACACCGCGATCGCGGCCGTGCCCGTGCCAATCACGCACTCGACGGTCGCCGTCACCGACCCGTAGTCACCATCGACGGCGCAAGCCTCGAAGCCGGTGGGAGGAGGTCCACCACCGCATGACCACAGAAACGCGGTGATGAAAACCACCAACACCGAGAACGCGGCGCGAGTACGCCGGGGACTGCGCGGGACGACGTTCAGTACTTGCATGGCTGGTCTCTCTCACTCGGTCCGATAGTGCACGCAGCCGTGGAGCTCGCCGCCGCGCCCGTCACACGTTTGCTTGAAGCCGACGACGAACTCGCGAAGCTTTCCGCCGCTCCACGCGATGCGATGGATAGTGAACTCCCCGCTGAGCCGCACACAAGCGGTCGAGCCGCCAGCGATCTGCAATCCCGGTCCAGCGAGCATCGCCGACCCATACCGGCCTGCCTTGCTATAGAACCGCGACGTCAGGTCAGTGAGATCAGAGAAGAAGAGATTCCAGGGCCCTGTCGGCACTCCGCTGACCGTGATTTCGACCCGCGCAGTTTCGTTCCGGAGCGGTGCGCTCCATTCACCCTCCGCGATCGCGAGGGGAAGGTCGCCACCTGACGTCAAGACGCCGTGAACGATCGGATCGGGCTCTTCGCCATCGACAACGAGGAGGTTGCCGGACGCAGCGAGACATCGGCCGACCACGCCGGCCTCCGGTCCGGATTCGATGAGGGAGTCGGAACCCGCGTCGGGCGGAACCGTCGCCGCGTCCGCGACTTCGTCGCCGGTGCTGTCCGTGATCGCCGCGACCTCTCCCCCTCCGGCGAGGTCGACGAGCTGCAACTCCGACCGAGCACCACAACCAACGGACGCGAGGACGATGGCCTTGAGAACGAGAGCGAAGCCGTGATGCAGCACTCGTTCGTTCGGCTCGGGGAACTGGTCCACCGGTAGGGCGAGGGCACGCATAACGAATCCTTATCGACCGCGCGCACCCCCCGGTTGCGTGGAAAAGCGACGCTGTCACAATCCCCCCGGCTTTCGCAACGGAGCGCATGGAAAAATCCTCCCGGGAGCGACAAGCCCCGTCGCACGGACGTCACCCGTCGATGACGCGGATCAAGAACCGGCGCAAGACTGGGCGTTGCCGGCCCGCCGCGGCTCGCCGACGTCGCCGAGGAGCCGAACTCGGGAAGAACATCACGCCGGGTGGACTCCGCCGCACGTTCAACGATCACGCGCGAGCCGCCCTGTCACCGATCGCAGTGGAGCGCGGAAAGCTGACGAACTCAGCTTGGTGTGATCGTCCAAGTTCGTCGTCGACGCCCGAGTCGGTGACGACGTAGATCGCGCCCGTCGGAGAAGGTGA
>JALHOE010000295.1 GCA_022843175.1 Deltaproteobacteria bacterium | reverse complement strand
CCGAGCACCACCGAGCTGGACGTGTCGCAGGTGGCCTTCGCGATCTCCTGGTCGACGGTCAGCGCGGCGCTCGTCGTGGCGAGCTCCTCTTCGCGCCCCGCGTCGGCCACGCACCCGCCCGCGAACAACGCCAGGAGCGCGAGCGGTCGCTTCACTCGCCCTCGTTGTCGACGATCATCCGGGTGCCGAAGGACGTGGCGCATACCCCCGCATACTTGCCGTTTCCGTTGGTGTCGGCCAGCGCTGCGACGATGAACCACGGCTTGGTGAACGGGACGCCAGCGGCCTCGTTCGCCCACTTCACGGGGCTGCCCTTCTCGTTGAAGACCGCGCCCCTCGCGTCGGGATCCTTGGTCTCGTCCCCGGCGACCGTCGCGTACCCGAAGTACACCGGCTTGTCGGATTTCACCCCGAGCTTCTGGAAGCCGCCGACGGTGCTGCACCAGGAGCAGTCGCCGACCCACGGGACCTTGGCGTCGGTCGGGGTCTTGGCGGGGAAGAGGTCGCCGGTGCCGAGCGTCTTCGAGACGTCGAGGTACTTGCCGGCCTGGCTGAAGTAGTTCTCCTGGCCGTTGCGGATGGCGGCGACCATGTTGGTGGCCTCGGCCATCTTCGACGAGGACACCCACTTGCCGTAGCCAACGGTGGCGAGCACCGCGAGCACGCCGATGATCGCGACAACGATCATGAGCTCCACGAGCGTGATCCCGCGACGGGCCCGGCGAACCACCTGCATCCGAGTGCCTCCCGCGTTCGAGCCTAGCATGTGGAGTTGGCGAACGCCTTGCGCCACGTGCACGGCTTGCCGTCCCCGGCGGGCGGTTTCGGCGGTGATTCGCGTACGGCACAGCCCTCGCTAAGGGGTCGTCCATGCTCGACGATCTCAACCTGCTCGAAGCGCACGCGCGTCTTGTCGCAAGGGGAGATCGTGTCCAGGTGGAGCACCTCCTCACGCTGCTCGGTCGCATCGAGGTCCACGGCCCCTGGCCGCGATACCTGCTGCGCATCCTCGACCGCTCCGCGCGCAACCTCTCGTCCGAGGACGGACGCAAGCAGTTCTTCCACGCCGCCCGCGCGCTGATCGCGCTCCGCCGCTACGTCGACGCGGCCTGAGTCAGCCGACGATCTTCCCGCCCGGAGACAGGCTCGGCGAGCCGCCCGCGATCGTGGTGCGCCCCGGCTCGATCCCCTCGTCGTCGTCGAAGAACGCGAGCAGCTCGTGGCGGCGCGCCTCGGCGTCGGCGCGGCCGAGGTCGATGAGCTTCTTGGCGAAGCCGCCGTCGAACATGACGTAGCTCGCGAGGTCTGCCTCGACGTCACCGCCGAGGTAGAGCAGCTTGAACAGCTGGCGCGCGATGATCGCGCTGCCGCGAAATTTGCCGCGCGCGACGTGCTCGGAGGCGATCCGTCCGATGTCCTCGGTGGGCTTGATGGCGAGACAGTTGACCGGACGATAGACCTCGCCGCCCCGCGCCCGCGCGTGCTCGGAGATCTTGTCGAGGAAGGTGTCGCCGAAGGCCCGGGTGCCGTCGTCGATCATCGCGTTGATCCGGGCGAGCACGTCGAGGTCGTTGACGACGTGATCGAGGAGGAAGGCGTTGAGGACCTTGCCGAGGAGCGCCGAGGCGCCGAGCGCGCGAGGATCACCTGCGGTCTCGGGCGACACCACGCCGCGGACCTCCTTGGAGAGCGCGACCGCGAAGACGTGGGTGGCGCCGAGCCGGAGCGCCGGGGCGATCGGCGTGTTGAGGCGGAGGCCGCCGTCGCAATAGAACTCATTGCCGATGCGCACCGGCGGGAAGAGCAGGGGGATCGCCGCCGAGGCGAGGGCGTGCCGCGAGGTGATGTGATCGGCGCGGATCAGGGTGCGCGGCGGTGCGGTCGTGGGCAGCGAGACGTTCGGCGCCGTCTGCATCCAGATGACGGTGCGCCCGGTCGAGACCTCGGTCGTGGAGATCGAGAGGGCGCGCAGGTAGCCGCGGCGGATCTGGCGGGTGACCCCGCGCCAGCCGACCTCCTTCTCGATGAGATCGCTCATCGGGCGGACGTCGAAGAGCCCCGCGGCGTCGCCGCCGCCGCCGAGCACGAGGCGGGGCAGGCCGATCGCCTGGCGCATGCCGAAGCCGAGCACCCGCGCGACCTCGAGGTCTTCCCACAGCTGGACGAGGCGGCCGATCCCGTGGCTCGGATCGGACGCGTGCGCGGCGAGGTAGCACGCGTTGATCGCGCCGACGCTGGTGCCGCACAAAATATCGATCCGCGGGACCCGGCCGCCGCGCAGCTTGGGCAGGCGCTCGAAGAGGTAGGAGAGGACGCCGACCTCGTAGGCGCCGCGCGCGCCGCCGCCCGAGAGCACGAAGGCAGTGCGCCGTGGGCCGCGCGGGCGGGCGCTCTCGATCGAGAGCGAGTGCTCCTGGGGCGGCGCGGAGGGGGGGATGGCGCCCCGGGTGTAGCGGTCGTCCTCGTCGCGATCGCTCACGAAGCGACCCCCTGCGAGGCGTCTTCCTCGGCGCCGAGCAAGCCCGAGACCTCGGGCCGACGCAGGAAGAGCTGACGCAGTCGCGGGTCGCGGATGTTCTGGAGGATGCGTCGCGCGTAGGCCTTGGCGCGCGCGTAGGCCTCGGGCGCGAGCAGATCGCTCGAGCGCTCGAGCGCGCGCGCGCAGAGCGTGCGGACCTCGAGGGCGAACTCCGAGCCCTCGGTCGCCTCGACCAGGCCGATCGCCGTCTGGGCGAGGAGCGCGGCCTGTCCGTGCTCGCCGAGCTCGGCGCGCGCCTCGGCCTCGATGGCCGTGGCGAAGAGGTGGAAGCTGTGGAGGCCGCGCGCCTGCGCCAGGGGGCGCGCCTGCGCGGTGAGCTCGGCGGCGGCACGGGCGTCACCCCGAGCGCGGAGCCACATCGCGCGAGAGACGAGCTCGTGGGTGCCGTCGTAGGCGTTGCCGGTCACCGCGTTGAGCGCGCGCGCGTCGCCGAGGAAGGTGGCTGCGCCGTCGAGATCGCCCGACCAGGTGAGGATCTCGGACGAGACGAGCAAGGTGTCGGTGCGCCCGTCCTGGTCGCCGTAGCGCTCGTGCGCGTCGCGCGCGCGCTTGAGATAGGCGAGGGCGCGCGGCAGATCGCCGAGGCGCGCGTAGCACTGACCGATGTTGGTGAGCGTCTTGGCGATTTGAAAGCGGCCGCCGATCGAGAGGTCGAGCGCGACCGACGACATCGCGAGCGCGATCGCGTCCTCGTAGCGCGCGAGGACGAACATCGCGTAGGCGAGCGCATTCTTGGTGCGCGCCTCGCTGCGCTTGGCGCCCGAAGCGCGGAGCAGGGCGATCGAGTCCGCGTAGACGCCGACCGCCTCGTGGGTGCGGCCGAGCCGGCGGAGCAGGATGCCCTTGGCGCGGAGCACGTCGGCTCGCAGCCGGAGCGACACGCCGGGCTGTTGCGAGATGCGCAGCGCCTCGTTCGCGGCCCGCAGCGCGCCCTCGACGTCGCCGAGCTCACGGAGGAAGTCGATGACCAGCGCGTGCGCCTCGACCACGAGGTTGGCGTTCTTGCACGCTTCGGCCATCGCGATCGCCTTCTGGGCCACGGGCAGCCCGCGGGCGAGGTGAGCCTCGTCGAGATCGACCCGCGCCGTGCGGAGGAGGGCGATGGTGATGGCCTTGGGCGTCTTGACCGTCTTGGCGAGCGCGCGCATCTCCTCGAGCTGGCGCTTGCGCTCGCGGCGGCGACCAATCATTCGGTAGATCGACTCGAGCGCCTCGTGCGGTACGAAGCGCCGCGCGTCGCCGTTGGGGAAGAGCGACAGCGCGCGGTGGTAATAGCGGGTGGCGAGCTGGGTCTGGTACTGCGCGCGCGCGGCGTGCGCGGCCTCGACGTACATCTCGCCGGCGGCGGCGTAGCTCTCGCCGCGGGCGAGGTGCCGCGCGACGATCGCGGCCGACAGCCCGCGCGCGAGGCCGGTGGTGCGCAGCCGCTCGCCGAGCATGCGGTGCATGCGGCCCTTGGCGGGGCCGTCGATCGTCATGTACGCGACGTCCCGTGCGACCGGGTGACGAAGGTCGATCGCCTCGCCCTTGCGATCGCAGATGCCGCGCGCGCAGAGCCGGCCGACCGCCTCTTCGATGGCCTCCTGGCCGGACTGCCCCTGCGCGGCGGCGACGTCGCGGAGCACGCCCGCCTCGATCGGCCCGCCCATGACGGCGATCCACTGCGCGACCTCCTTCTCGTCGCTCGGGAGCTCGTGGAGGCGCTCGGCGAGGAGCTGCTCGAGCGTCGAGGGCAGCGGCATCTCGCCGGCCTTCTCGGTGCGCACGAGCTCGGAGACCCCCGCTTCGTTCTCGCGCACCTCGATCGCTCCGCGCTCGATGAGCGCGTCGACGATCTCGAGGAGGAAGAACGGGTTGCCGCCCACGCGCGCGGAGAGCTCGCTGCACACCGAGGCCACCGCGTCGCCGCGCGCGGAGAGGCGGGTCTCGAGGAGCCGCAGTTGCTCGTCGGGCGACAGGCCCTGCAGCTCGACGCGGACGATGCCGGAGAGGATCGGGGCGAAGCGTTCGTCGGTGCGGGCGACGAGGATGACGAGCGCGGGGATCGGGTACGAGCCGCGGAGCAGATCGCTCATCAGCTCGAGGCTCTGGCGATCGGCCCACTGCACGCCCTCGACGACGATGACGAGCGGCCCGCGCACCGCGCTCGCTGCGAGGAGGCGACGCACGCCGGAGACGAGCATCTTCTTGCGGAAGCTCGCGTCCTCCTCGCCGCCGCCCTCGGCCTGTCGCCCGGTGGCGACCTCTGCCAAGCGCTCGATCGCGCCCTGCGCCGCCGGTCCCTCGGAGAGGTTGCCGAGGACGCCGCCGATGCCCTGTACGGCCTGCTGCAGCGTCTCGGAGCCGTCGAGCGCGCACGCGTCGCGCACGAGCTCGCCGATCGCCGCGTAGGGGACCTCGGCGTGCGAGGGCGGACACTCGAGCCGGAGCGCGCGCGCGTCGGGCGGCAGATCGCGGAGGAACGACGCGACGAGCGCGGTCTTGCCGATGCCCATCTCGCCGACGATCAGGCGCGAGACGACCTCGGGCCCGGCGACGGCGCGGTGGTAGGCGGCCTGGAGGTCGGCGCGCTCGACGTCGCGACCCACGAGCTCACCGGCGGCGATGGCGAGCTCGGCGTGGCGCTCCTCGCGGGTGAGCGCACGCACGAGCGAGTACGCGCGGATGTTCTTCGGGAGCGGCTCCTCGCCGGGGCCCCTGTCGCCCTCGAGCTCGAGCGTGGGCGCGTCGCCCCACTGGAAATCGCGGCGGATCAGGCGATAGAGACCGCCCGCGACCCAGGTGCGTCCCGGCGGCGCCTCGGTCGCGAGGTAGTCGGCGAGCTGGCCGCCGTTGCCCTGGATGGCGTGATGGAGGAGGTGGCCCTGCTCGTCGCGATCGCCCGCGGCCACCGCGCGCACGATGCCGATCGCGCCGGCGAGCACCACTGGGAGGTCGGTCGAGAGGTCGGCGAGCGCGTCGTGCGCGTCGAGCGCGAGCGCCGCGGCCTCGAACGGCGCGCCCGAGGGGTTGGCGGTCAGGCCGACGACGGCGCGCGCGACGCGCTCGTCCTCGTCCCAAGTCCAACGGGCGCCGCGCTTGAACGCGATGCCGTCGAGCACCTTGCGCGCCGACTCGCGGGCGTTGGCGAGCGCGCCCGCTCCGAGGTCCATCGCGAGCTCGTCGAAGCCCTGCATGCAGAGGTGCACCAGCGCGACGTGGCGCAGCTCCTTCTGCACCTTGCCGACGGGCTTCGGCTCGGGCGGGAGCGTGCGTCGCTCCCTGCGTGCGCCGCCCGAGGGCACGGCCACCGCGGTGAGCGAGACGCCCTCGCCACCTCCGTCGAGCATCGCGGGCAGGACCGCCGCCGGGTCGACCGTGTCCGAGGTGTGCGGCGCCGGCTCGGGCATGGCGCCGAGCGCGGACACCATTCCCACCGAGGGCGGCGGCGGCGGCGCGCTGTCGCCCTCGCCGCCGGGCGAGGTGATTTCGCGGGCCGAGAACTGCGAGATCGTCGCCTCGACGGCCGCGGCGTCGACGAGGTCTTCTTGCTTCTGGAGCGCGCGGGCGATCGCGCCCGCCATGTCGCGCGCCGTGGCGAAGCGCGCGGTGCGATCGCGCGAGAGGGCCTTGATGCAGATGGCGTCGAGCTCCGGCGGCACCTCGCTCGCCCACATGCTCGGCGCCTCGAGCTCTCCCTTGCGCACGACGTCGAGGAGCTCCTCGCCGTGGAGGCCGGCGTAGAGCGCGCGACCGGTGAGGATCTCGTGGAGGCAGATGCCGAGCGCGTAGATGTCGGTGCGGCGATCGACCTGCTCGCCGCGCGCCTGCTCGGGCGACATGTACGCGAACTTGCCCTTGATGACGCCCGACTCCTCGGTGAGGATCTTCGCCGAGGCGATGCCGAAGTCCGCCACCTTCACGCCGCCGTCGTAGGAGAGCAGCACGTTCTGCGGCGACACGTCGCGGTGGACGATCTCGAGGGGCGTGCCGTCCTCGCCCTTGCGCTCGTGCGCGCAGTGCAGCCCGCGCGCGGCCTCCATGACGATGTAGGCCCCGACCCACGGCGGCAGGCGCTGCCCGCGCTGCTTGGCCGCGCTCATCAGACGTCCGAGGTCGAGGCCCTCGACGAACTCCATGCAGAGGAGGAAGCCGCCCTCGGTCTCCTGGAAGTCGAAGACCTGCACGATGTTCGGGTGGTTGAGGCGCATCGAGAGGCGCGCCTCGTCGATGAACATCTGCCGCATGCGCGACGACTGGTTGTGCGCCGGGAGGATTCGCTTGACGACGACGAGCTTCTGCACGCCCTCCGCGCCGCGAGAACGGGCGAGGTAGACCTCGGCCATGCCACCGGCGCCGAGCCGCCGGATGACGTCGTAGCGGCCGAGCTTTACCGGCCCCTCGACGCGGGATTGCCCGCGATCCGAGCGCACGGGGGGGGCTGAAGACCGAACCATCCGGGACTTCGTGAGACTAACTCGGGGGAGCCCGGAATGCTCGGGAACGTGCGCCTCTTCGTTTCTGTGTCGAGCGAACCGCGGGGCACTGTCATCCTACTCCGCGATGGAGCTTCGCCTGACGATCGCCGCGCGTACTCACCGTGGCCAACGGCGCTCGCACAACGAGGATGCGCTCCTCATCGTCAACCTCGACGCCCGGGAGCGCTGCGACGATGTCGCCGAATGGCATGTCGGCGAGCGCGGCGTGCTCCTCGCGGTCTCCGACGGTCTCGGCGGCGCGAGGGCGGGGGAGGTCGCGAGCGAGCTGTCGGTCGAGGCCATGTTCGACGAGCTCCGCCGCGAACGCCGCGCGCACGATCTCGACGCGCTGTTGCAGCGAGCCGTCGCCCGCGCGAGTCGCCGCGTTCGCGACGCCAGCCGCACCCGCGAGCGCGAGGGGATGGGGGCGACGCTGACGGCGGCCCTCATCGAGGGCAACACCGCGCACGTCGTCCAAGTGGGCGACTCCCGCGGCTACCTGCTCCGGGACGGCGAGCTCCGCCAGATCACACATGACCAGAGCTATGTGCAGACGCTGCTCGACGAGGGGGCCATCACCCCGGCGGACGCCGAGCGCTCGCCGCTGCGGAACATCGTCACCCAGGTGATGGGCCAGGACGAAGAGGTTCGCGCGGATCTCGGCCGCATTGTGCTGCGCGCGGGTGACCGGCTGCTGCTCTGCTCCGACGGTTTGTCGAACGCGCTCGACGAGGGCGCGATCCTCCGCGGAGCGGCGGCTCGGGACGTCGCGCTCGCGTGCGCACACCTGATCGAGGCCGCAAACGCCGCGGGTGGACCCGACAACATCACGGTGGTGCTCGCTGCGGTTGCTCCGCGCTAGTTGGACTGCTCGCCCAGCGCTCGTTGTGTACAGAAGAGGCTGGCAAGGCTCGTGCAATCGGCCCCCCCGACCGCGAACCAGCGGAGGAGGCCAAACGTGGACGACGCGAGCCCTACGAGCAATCTGAAGAACAAGAGCGACGGCGAGCTGGTCACCCTTGCTCGCGAAGGCAATCGCGATGCTCTGGCGACCCTGCTGTCGCGCCATCGTCCGATTGTGATGCGCCACCTCCAGCGCTATCCGCTCGACGCCGCCGAGCGTCAGGACGCGCTGCAGGACGCGATGCTCCAGGTCGTGCGCAAGCTCGAGAGCTTCCGTGGCGACGCGCAGTTCAGCACGTGGCTCTATCGCGTGACCGCCAACGCGGTCCTGATGCGCATGCGCTCGGAGCGCCGTCGCCGCGCCCGCTCCCTCGACGACGACGCGCTCGACGCCGAGGCCGCCGAGGCCACCATCACGCCGGAGTGGTGCGACCGCGCCGATACGCGCATGCATCGCCTCGAGGTGAGCAAGCACGTCGAGCGCGCAGTCGCGGCATTGCCCGAGCACTATCGCGTGCTGGTTCAGGAGCACTACGTCGACGGACAGCCGCTCGAGGCGATGGCGCAGACCCACGCGACCTCGGAGAGCGCCGTTCGTTCGCGGCTCCACCGCGCGCGCACCGAGCTCCGCAAGCGCCTGCTGCCGCTGTTCGATCCGGCGCGCGCCGAGAGCTCCGCGGCGTGAGTTAGCGGTTCTTGGGAAGTAGTTTGCGCGGAACCGGCGCGCGGTGCAGGGTGGCGCCCATGCATCGCGCGCTCCTCGCAGTGTCGATCGTTGGCAGCGTCTCCTTGTCGTCGCTCCCGGCGCGCGCCGATTACGACGCGAAGGGAGCGCTGACGACGAGCACAACCTCGCTGCCGGCAGGGTTCGCCGGCGCGACCGGCGGCAAGCTCGTCGTGCCGACCGGAGCGGGCGTGTTTCCGCTGGTGGTCGCGAGTCACGGGTGGTCGGCGTCGTCGGCCAACCAGGTGGGGTGGGCCGAGCATTTTGCGAGCTACGGCTTCGTGGTCGTCGCGCCCGACTTCCCGAGCCCGCTCTCGCCCGATCCCGCGAAGAACCGCGACATCATCACGACCATCGTGAAGACGATCGGCACCGCCGAGACCGCGGCCAAGGGTCGCGTCGACGCGTCGCGCTTCGCCCTCGAGGGCCACAGCGCAGGCGGCCTCGCGACGACGCTCGCTGCCGCCGGCCTCAAGCCCCTGGCGACGGTGCTCTTCGATCCGGTCGATCGCGACGACCTCGCGAAGAAGGCGTATCCGAGCGTGTGCTCGCCGGTGCTCTCCATCTTCGCCAACGGGAGCAGCTGCAACAACATGGCGGGCTGGCGCGCGTTCCGCGCGGACACGGTCGGCCCGGTGATCTCGTTTCGCGTCGTCGGCTCGACCCACTGCGACGGCGAGAACGCGGACCGCGGCTTCGCCTGCGCGACGTTCTGCGGCGGCGGCGCGGACAAGGCGCGCCAATCGCTGTACGCGAAGTACGCGACCGCGTTCCTCCTCGCGCGCGTCAACGGAGACAGCGCGGCCGCGCTCGCGCTCACCGACGCGGCGCTCAAGGCGAACAAGGGGCTCGAGGACATCCTCGTCGAGGACGCTCCGAGT
>JALHOE010000294.1 GCA_022843175.1 Deltaproteobacteria bacterium | reverse complement strand
AGCGCGTGGAGCGCGCGCTAGCGGCCACGCCGAGCGAGGCACCGAAGCTCGTCGAGCTCGGGCTCGAGCGGCTTCGCGCGGGCGATCGCGCCGCGGGGCTTCGCGCGCTCGACCGAGCCGCGCACGCGCTCGAGGCGGCCGCCGGCGCGCCGCGGGTCGTCGACCTCACCAACGGCCCCACCGGTGCGCTGCGCGTCGCGCGCTTCTCTCCCTCGGGCGATGCGCTCGCGACGGCGCACGGCACGGTCGTCTCGGTATACGCAGGGCTGAAGCTCGCACGCACGCTGCGCGGACACACCGATCTGGTGGGAGCCCTCGCCTTCTCCCCGGACGGCAAGCAGCTGGCGACCGCGAGCCGCGACAAGACGCTGAGGATCTGGGACCTCGAGAGCGGGCGCGCGCTGCGGACGATCGCCGCGCACGAGGGCCCGATCGCCGCGGTCGCGTGGGGCGCGAAGGGCATCGCCACCGCGTCGTACGACCGAACCGCGCGGGTGTTCCGCGCGAGCGACGGCGAGGAGCTCGTCCGGATCAAGAGCGTGTCGGCGCTCACCGCGGTCGCGTTCTCGCCGGACGGCAGGCTCGCGATCGGGGGGCTCGATCGCCGCGTGCGCATCGTCGACCCGGAGACCGGCGACCTCCTCCGGACGATCCCGACGCTCGCGGGCATCACCGCCCTCGCCTTCCCCCCCAAGGGCTCGCACCTCGCTGTGGGCACGACGGACGCGCGCGTGTTCGTCATCGACGAGAAGACCGGCTGGCTGGTCGCGACGCTGGTCGGTCACTCCGAACACATCACCGACGTCGCCTTCGCGCCGGACGGGACCGCGCTCGCGAGCGCCTCGGCCGACGCAACCGCGCGCGTCTGGGAGCCGGGCGTCGGCTACGCCTGCCGCAAGACGCTCGAGGGTCACGTCGGACGGGTGACCGCGGTGGCGTTCGATCCGAAGACCACGCGCATCGCGACGGCGTCGGAGGATCGCCTCCTGCTCCTCTGGGACAGCCACAGCGGCGCGCACGTCGGCATGATCGGCGCGCACGCCGATCCGGTGACCGCGATCGCGGTCGCGCCCGACAAAACGATCGCGACCGGCGCGCGCGACGCCACGGTCCGTCTCGTGCGCGCGGGGCCGTTCCGCGTCACGGCGCTCGCGGGTCACGTGGCGGCCGTCGGCGGGCTCGCGTTCACCCCCGACTCCGCGCTGCTCGCCTCCGGCGCCGACGACAACACGGTGCGCACGTGGGACGTCGCTGCCGGCGCGCCCCGCGACGTGCTGCGCGGCCACAAGGCAGCGGTGTCGAGCGTCGCCATCAGCCCCGACGGCACGATGCTCGCGAGCGGCGCGCGGGACGGCACGCTCCGCGTCGTCGATCCGAGGACCGGCGCGCTGCGCTTCAAGCGACGCCACCGGCCCGCGATCGAGAGCGTCGCGTTCTCGCTCGACGGTCAGCTGCTCGCGACGGGCGGGGTCGACGGCACGATCGACGTCGGTCCGCCGCTCGGCGCGCCCTCGCTCGTGATCCGCCACTTCAGCGAGCCGATCCTCGCGCTGGCGTTCGTCGACGGCCTCACGCTCGCGAGCGGCTCGCTCGACGGCTCGGTGGGGACGTTCTCGGTCCTCGACGGCACGAGGTTCACGCTCGACGACGGCCACGGCGACGGCGTCACCGGCGTGGCCGCGATCGGGGACTCGATCGTCTCCTCGTCGGCCGACGCCACCGTCCGCTGGGCCGGCCGAGCGATCCCGGCGCACGAGGATGCCGTGCTCGCGCTCGCGGTCCTCGACCGCGACCGGGTGGTGACGGGCGGCGAGGACGGCTCGGTGCGCGTACTCCACCGCAGCTCCGGGTTCGTGGTCGGGCTCCGTGCGCTCCGCCGCAGCGCCGACGCGTGGGTGTTCACCGGCGACGGCTACTTCGATGCCCGCGGCGATGCCCGCGCGGTCGCGACGTGCCGGGTCGGCGCCGTGCACTATCCGATCGAGCTGTGCGAGGAGCGGTACGCCGTCCCCGATCTCTTCTCGCGCGCGCTCCTCGGCGACGCGAGCTACCGCGAGCCGTGAGCTACTCGGCCGCCGCGACGGCGCGGCCGCTCGGCGCGATGCGACCCTCGGCGAGGGCGGCCCTGGTGAGGTCCTCGCCGCCGATCAGCTCGCCGTCGACGAACACTTGCGGGAACGTGGGGAAGCCGCTCCACAGCTTGATCGCGAGGCGCTCCTTCCACTTGGAGAAGTAGCTGCCGTATTCGAGGTACTCGAACTCGACGCCCGCCTCCTTGAGCGCGCGCCGCACGTTTCGCACGTGCGGGTTCTGCGCCATGCCGACCACGACCACGCGGTGCGCGGCGATTGCACGCTTCACCTCCGCCAGGATTTCGGGGTGGAAGGCCTGGATGCGCGCGAGCGCGGCGGGTGAGGCGCGGTCGAGGAGCGGGCGTGCGGCTTCGGTCATGGCGAGAAGATGCCGCGGCCGCGGCGGGGGTGCACGCCTACCGGGTCACCCCGGTCTCGTACATCTTCAGGCTCTCGCGGATCGCCCGCACCGCCTCGAACGGACCGCTGAAGTCCTCGACCACCACGCTCTTGTTCTCGAGGCGTTTGTAGTCCTCGAAGAACCGCCGCAGCTCGTGCAGGCCGTGCTGCGGGAGCTCGCGGATGTGCGTGTAGTGCGCGTAGGCCGGATCATCGAGGCTGATCGCGATGATCTTGTCGTCGAGCCCCTTCTCGTCGCGCATGCTCATCATGCCGATCGCGCGCGAGCGGACGATGGTCAGCGGGTAGACCGGCTCCTGCCCGAGCACGAGCACGTCGAGCGCGTCGCCGTCGTCGCAGAAGGTCCGCGGGATGAAGCCGTAGTTGGCGGGATAGTGGACCGCCGAGAAGAGGACGCGATCGAGCTTGAGCAGCCCGGTCTTCTTGTCGAGCTCGTATTTGTTCTTCGAGCCCTTGGGGATCTCGACGACGGCGTAGAAGCCCTCTTCGATCGGCTCGTTGATTTCGATGTCGTGCCAGGGATGACTGCCCATTTGCTCCACTCGCTTCGCTCGCCGTCGACCGGTGAGCTCTCTCACAAAAGCTCGCGCGGCCCCCCGGGCTTAGAGACGCCGGAAGAGCCGCGCAAGGCGCACGGTCGACGGTCGACGGTCGACGGTCGACGCTCGGATCAGAATTGTGCTTGTTCCGTAGAGTCGACGAGCGCCAGCGTCGAGGCCTTTCCGCCACTGATGACCTCGGAGATCGCGTCGAAGTAGCCGGTGCCCACCTCGCGCTGATGGCGCGTGGCGGTGTAGCCGTCCTTCTCGGCGGCGAACTCGGCCTGCTGGAGCTCGCTGTAGGCGGCCATGCCCCCGTCCTTGTACTTCCGGGCGAGCTCGAACATGCCGAAGTTGAGCGAGTGGAAGCCCGCGAGGGTGACGAACTGGAACTTGTAACCCATCGCGCCGATCTCGCGCTGGAACTTGGCGATGGTCGCGTCGTCGAGGTTCTTCTTCCAGTTGAACGACGGCGAGCAGTTGTACGCGAGGAGCTTGTTGGGGAACTCCTTGCGGATCGCCTCGGCGAACTGCTTGGCCTCCTTGAGGTCCGGCGTCGAGGTCTCGCACCACACGAGGTCGGCGTAGGGCGCGTAGGAGAGACCGCGCGCGATCGCGGTCTCGATGCCGGCCTTCATCTTGTAGAAGCCCTCCGGCGTGCGCTCGCCCTTCACGATGAAGGGCAGATCGCGCTCATCGCTGTCGCTGGTGATCAGCTTCGCGCTGTCGGCGTCGGTGCGGGCGACGACGAGCGAGGGCACGTCCATCACGTCGGCTGCGAGGCGCGCGGCGACGAGCGTGCGGATGAACTGCTGCGTGGGAACGAGCACCTTGCCGCCCATGTGGCCGCACTTCTTCTCGCTCGCGAGCTGGTCCTCGAAGTGAACCGCGGCGGCGCCGGCCTGGATCATCCCCTTCATCAGCTCGTAGGCGTTGAGCGGGCCGCCGAAGCCGGCCTCGGCGTCGGCGACGAGCGGCACGAACCAGTCGCGCTCGTGCTTGCCCTCGCTGTGGTCGATCTGGTCGGCGCGCATCAGCGCCTGGTTGATCCGACGAACGTGGTTCGGCACCGAGTCGGCCGGGTAGAGCGACTGGTCGGGGTACATCTGCCCGGCGGTGTTCGCGTCGGCCGCGACCTGCCAACCCGACACGTAGATCGCCTTGAGGCCGGCGCGCACCATCTGCACCGCCTGACCGCCGGAGATCGCGCCGAGCGAGTTGACGTAGGCCTCGTTGTGGAGGAGCTCCCAGAGCTTCTTCGCGCCACGGGTCGCGAGCGTGTGCTCGATCTTGATCGAGCCGCGGAGACGCTCGACGTCGGCCTGCGAGTACGGGCGCTTGATGCCCGCGAAGCGCTGACCGTGGAGATCACTCGCGGTGATCTTGCCGTTGCCGTTCGCGTGACCGTTGCCGTTGCCGTTGGCGTGACCGTGGGTGTGTCCGTTGGCGCTCATGAGGCAAGTCCTTTCCCGCGCCCTTCCGTCGCAGGCGACAGGGCCGAGTCGAGTTGGCGATGTAGAAACGGGCCTATGTATCGAGGAGTCGGTCGTACGCAGGGAGTGTCAGGAACTCCTCGAACTGCTCCGCCCCCGCGAGCTGTTCGAAGATCGCGCGCGCCTCGCCGAAGCGACCGCCCGCAGTGCGCTCACCGAGCGCGTTCATCTCTTCTTCGACGATCGTCTTCAGACGATCGCGGCTGAGCGGCTCGTTCCTGCCGTCGGCCCACTGGATGGGGGCCGCGAACTTGAGCCACTGCCAGACCTGCGCGCGCGAGATCTCCGCGGTCGCAGCGTCTTCCATGAGGTTGTAGAGGGGGACGCAGCCCTCGCCGCGGAGCCACGCCTCGAGGTACTGGATGCCCACGCGCACGTTGTGGCGCAGGCCGTTCTCGGTGCGGTCGCCGGTGGGGACCGCGAGCAGATCCTCGCGCGTGATGGTGAGGTCGTCGCGCAGCCGCTCGAGCTGGTTCGGCCCCTTCATGTGCGCGTCGAAGATCTCGCGCGCGATCGGGACCAAGCCGGGGTGCGCGACCCAGGTGCCGTCGTGGCCGTTCTGGACCTCGCGGAGCTTGTCGGCGCGGACCTTGGCGAGCGCCGCGTCGTTGGCCGCCGGGTCGTTCTTGATCGGAATTTGCGCCGCCATCCCGCCCATCGCGTGCACGCCGCGCTTGTGGCAGGTCTGGATGACGAGCTTCGAGTAGGCGTCGAGGAACGCCTTGTCCATCGAGACCAGCGAGCGATCGGGGAGGAGCGCAGACGCGTCGGCGCGGCGCTTCTTGATGAACGAGAAGATGTAGTCCCAGCGGCCGCAGTTGAGGCCGGCGGAGTGTTCGCGCAGCTCCCACAGGATCTCGTTCATCTCGAACGCGGCCGGCAGCGTCTCGATGAGGACGGTGGCCTTGATCGAGCCCTTCGGGATCCCGAGCGCGCTCTCGGCGGCGACGAACACGTCGTTCCACAGACGCGCCTCGAGGTGGCTCTCGAGCTTGGGCAGGTAGAAGTACGGGCCGGTGCCGCGCGCGAGCTGCTCCTTCGCGTTGTGGAAGAAGAACAGACCGAAGTCGAACAACGGACCGCGCGCCGGCTTGCCGTCGATCGTGACGTGGCGCTCGATCAGGTGGAGCCCGCGCGGGCGGACGAAGAGGACCGCCGGCTTGTCGTTGAGCGCGTACTTCTTCGCGCCGCCGTCGAACGTGATCGTGCGGCGCACCGCGTCGAACAGGTTGACCTGGCCGTTGACGTTGTTCTCCCAGGTCGGGGAGTTGGCGTCCTCGAAGTCGGCCATGAACACGTTCGCGCCCGAGTTGAGCGCGTTGATGATCATCTTGCGGTCGACCGGGCCGGTGATCTCGACGCGGCGGTCGAGGATGTCCTCGGGGAGCGGGGCGACCTTCCAGGTGCCCTCCCGCACCTCGCGGGTGCTCGCGAGGAAGTCGAACCGATCGGCCCCGGTGTCGAGCTTGGCCTGCCGATCGCGCCGGGCGATGAGCAGCTGCTCGATCCTCGGGGCGAAGGCCCGGTGAAGCTCCGCGACGAAGCGGAGGGCATCCTCCGAGAGGATGCTCTCGAACCGATCATGCATCGCGCCATTGAGGGTCACGCCGATTGACATCTTTACTCCGCCTATCTCTACGCAGCGCGGCATAAGATGCAAGTCGCATTCGACGCAGTGCGCGAAAAACGCCATTTACATCGAAGAATCCGCATTGCTGTGGTCACCATTTACAGTTTACTAGTTAACGCGCTCGAGCCTAATCCGCGAATTCTCGCGCCCCACGGTATGCTGCAGGTCGTTTCGATGGCGACCAACGTCCAGGGGCTGCGGTTCCATCTGCGTCTGCCCGACGGGCGCGCAGAGGTCCTGACGGTCGACAGCGATCGAGTGCTGATCGGAAGCGGTGCACACTGCGAGATCCGCCTCCCGGGCGAGCACGCGGCGGTCGAGCATGTCGAGATCACGATGACGCCGGGCGGCGCGTATGCGCAAGCGCGCGCGCTCGATCGCCTGCCGACCATCAACGGCGTCGAGTTCATGCAGACGCCAGTGCTCGACAGCGCGGTCCTCGGCATCGGCGCCGTTCAGATTCAGATCGCGGTGGTCCAGATCGAGGACAACCCGAACGTCATCAAGAAGAAGACCGAGAAGACCTCGCCGATGACGTACGTCCTCGCGATCGTCGCGGTCCCCCTCGCCCTCTACGTCATCTTCATGGACGAGGGCGGCGCGCAGACCGCCGAGATGCCGAAGGAGAAGCCCGAGCTGTGGGCCGCGCCGGTGAAGGCGTGCCCGGTGCAGTCGCCCGATCAGGCGGCGGCGCTCGGCTCCGAGAAGTGGGTGATCGCCGAGGGCAAGGCGGAGCGCAGGCCCTTCCGGGTGCAGGACGGCGTGCAGGCGGTGCCGCTCTACGAGACCGCGGCGGTGTGCTTCAAGACCGCGGGCGACGACGAGCGATTCCGCGCCGCCAACGAGGCCGCGACGAACCTCCGCGGGAAGGTCGCCGAGGACTACCGGGCGCATCAGGTGCGGCTCGAGCACGCGCTCTCCGTGCAGGACCTCACGATGGCGCACCGCGAGGTGAAGATCCTCATCGCCTTTACCGAGGGGCAATCGGGCCCCTACGTCGAGTGGCTCTCGTCGATCGATCGGCAACTGCAGCTGAAGCTGGGTGAGAAGAAGTCGTGAGCGGTGGTCGACGGCTCGTGGTCGCCGCGGTCGCGCTCGCCCTCGGGACGTCTGCCTGCGCGAGCAAGCCGAAGGAGACCCGCGTCGCCCACGACGTGCGCGTTATCCGCGAGGAGAACCAGCCCGACCGGCTGTTCACCCGCGGCAAGGAGTTCCACGCGATCGGCGATCTCACGCGGGCCGAGCAGTACTACGCGGCGGCGATGCAGCAGGGATACCCCGAGGGGCAGGTCCTGCCGCTGCTCCTGCGGGTGTGCATCGAGGCGAACCGCTACCGGGTCGCGATCGACTACGCCGAGCCGGTCCTCAAGAAGCACCCGCGCGATCACCGGCTCCGGCTGGTGCTCGCGTCGCTCTACACCGCGATCGGACAGCCGGAGAACGCCCGCAAGCACTACGAGCTGGCGGTGACCGACGCCCCCGAGGACGCGACCGGACACTTCGCCCTCGCCTGCCTCCTCCGCGACGAGTTCAACGACCGGGTCACGGCGGACAAGCACTTCCGCGAATACTTGCGGCTCGACCCAGCGGGCCCGCATGTTGAGGAGGCCAAGGGTTCGTTGCTCAAGGAGGTCACAACACCCTCCGCCCCCGCACCGAGCACGAGCTCGACCGGCCCGACCCCGCTCATCCCCAAGCCCGAGCCGCCCAAGAAGATCCCGTGATCCCCCGCGAAGTCTTCGCCGAAACCCTGCTCCAGTTCTTCGGGCCCGTCCGCAAGTACCTCGAGGATCCGTCGGTCAGCGAGGTGATGATCAACGGGCCCAACCAGATCTTCGTCGAGCGAAAGGGCAAGCTCGAGCTCACCGACGTGAAGTTCCCGAGCCGTGAAGCGCTCATGGCCGCGCTCCGCAACGCGGCGCAGTTCGTCGGCAAGAGCCTCGACGAGCAGCGCCCGATCCTCGAGGGCCGCCTGCCCGACGGCTCGCGCATCGAGGCCGTGCTCCCGCCGGCCGCGCCGGACGGTCCCCACGTCGCGATCCGCCGGTTCTTCCAGGAGACGCTGACGGTCGAGCGTCTCATCGGCTTCGGCGCGCTCACGCCCGACGCGGCGACGGCGCTCCACGCGTTCGTCGCGGCCAAGCTCAACATCCTCGTCGCGGGCGGCACCGGCAGCGGCAAGACCTCGATGCTCAACGCGCTCTCGTCCTACGTGCCCGACGGCGAGCGCGTCGTGGTGATCGAGGACTCGCGCGAGCTCCAGCTGCAGCGCGAGCACGTGGTCCAGCTCGAGGCGCGACCGCCGGACCCGAAGGGCCGCGGTCAGGTCACCGTGCGCGACCTCTTCCGCGCGACGCTCCGCATGCGGCCCGACCGGATCGTCGTCGGCGAGATCCGCGGCGGCGAGGCGCTCGACCTCATCCAAGCGATGACCAGCGGTCACGGCGGCTGCCTCAGCACGCTGCACGCCACCTACCCGCGCGATACGCTCTCGCGTCTGGAGACGATGGCGATGATGAGCGATCTGCAGATGCCGCTCGTGGCGTTGCGCATTCAGCTCGGCTCCGCGGTCAACCTCATCGTGCAGGTCTCCCGCTACCAGGACGGCTCGCGAAAGATCTCGCACATCACCGAGGTCCTCGGGTTCGATGCCGAGCGCGGCGAGTACCGCACGCGGGACATCTTTCTCCGTCGCGTGCACGGCCAGGGACCGAACGGCGAGGTGCTCAGCGACTTCCCGCCCACCGGCGCGATCCCCCACTGCATCGAGCAGCTGCACGAGCACGGGGTCGACCTGCCGCCGGCCGTGTACGCGGCCGCGCAAGCCGTGGGTCCATGACGCTCGATCGCAACGGCTTCGTCGTGGAGATCCGGCGCGGCAACGGCTCGCCGAAGTTCCTCCCGCTCTCGCCCGGGGCCACGGTCAACCCGATGAGCATCGGCATGCTCGGTGACTTCCGCCTCGAGGCCGACGGCGTGCTCGACGTCCACGGCTACCTCTACTTCGACGGCACGAGCCTCTTCGTGCAGAGCACCGACGGCCACCACCAGATCCGCGTCAACGGCAAGCCGATCGGCCCCGATTGGACGGCAGTCGCGCCGCCCTGCACGCTCGCGGTCGGTGATGCACGCCTCGTGTATTGCCCCGCGTCGCAGGCGAGCGCCGCGTCGTCCGCGACGCCGCCCGTCGCGCGGCCCGCCGCCGGTCGCGCGCCGCCGGTGGCGTTCGACGAGTCGGCGCCGACCGTCGCCGATGGGCGCTACAGCTACGACGACGCCGTCCCCACCGCGAAGACGCGCGCGCCCGACGACGAGGCGACCGGCAGCATCCCTCTGCCCCCCCCCCCCCCCCCCCCGGCCCCCCGG
>JALHOE010000293.1 GCA_022843175.1 Deltaproteobacteria bacterium | reverse complement strand
GCTCGCGGCTCCGAGCGCCGCGCCGTCCGCGAGCGACTCGGCGCCGCCCGCACCGCAGCCGTCGGCCGTCGCCGCGGAGGTCGTCGAGGATCTCACGCCGAAGCCGCACCACAAATCGAAGACCGCGCCGAAGCCCAAACCGGCGCCGAGCGCGAAGCCCGCGCCGTCGGCCACCGCGTCTGCTACGTCCAACACCGACTGCACGCCGCCCTACACCTGGGACGCGCTCGGGCGACGCATCTACAAACGTCACTGCCTGCACCTGGCGCCGCAATAAACGCGATACGATGCCGGCGTGCGTCTCGCCACGTTCGCGGTCGTGTTGCTCCTCGCCGGGCACACGCACGCCGCCGAGAAGGACGCCGACGTCTGCGCCGACCTG
The DNA here is from genome assembly GCA_022843175.1 of Deltaproteobacteria bacterium. Classification (GTDB taxonomy): domain Bacteria; phylum Myxococcota_A; class Polyangia; order Polyangiales; family JADJMO01; genus JALHOE01. The sequence continues at coordinate 9,373 of JALHOE010000293.1, read as the reverse complement.
TCCGAGAAGGGGCAGCTCCTCAAGATCAAGGGCAAGCTCCGCGAGGCGCGCGAGACGTTCCTCGAGTGCGTGAAGGACAAGTGTCCGCCGCTCGTTCGCAAGGACTGCGGGCAGTTCCTCGTCGACCTCGAGAGCTCGATGCCGACCATCGTCGTCGCGGCGCGCGAGCCCAACGGGGGCGACCTCACCGACGTGCGGGTGATCGTCGACGGCGAGCTCCTCACCGCGCGCCTCGAGGGCAAGGCGCTGCCGATGGACCCTGGCGTGCACAAGTTTCGCTTCGAGGCGAAGGGCCGCGTGGCGGTCGACCAGACGATCGTGGTGCGCGAGGGCGAGCGCAACCGCGTCATCGGGGTGACGCTCGCGAGCGAAGCCGGTCCGGCGCCGCTGCCGGTCACCGATTCGCGCGGCGCGCCGGTCGCGGCCTGGGTCTCCGCGGGGGTCGGCTTCCTCGGCTTCGGCACGTTCGCGGCGTTCGGCCTCTCGGCGCGCGCCGAGTTCAACGACCTCGAGAAGCGCTGCGGCTCACGCTGCCCGGAGCGGGACGTCGATCGAGTCCGCACCCGCGCGCTCGTCGCCGACGTCGGCCTCGCGGTCGGCATCGTCGGCGCCGGGCTCGCCACCTACTTCTTCATCGATCACGCGCGCAAGAGCAGCGTGCAGCTCGGCGCCGGATGGATCGGCGTCACCGCCGCCTTCTGACGAGCCCGAGCAGCGCGAGGAGCAGCACGAACGAGCCGCCGGTGCGCGCGTGCGCGGCGGAGCACCCGCCGCCCTCGTCGCCGGACGGCGCGGAGCCGCAGGTCTTCGAGGCGGTGTTGCAGATCGAGCCCGGCGCACACTCGACCGAGGTCGTGCACGCCTTGACGCACATGCCGACGCTGTTGTCGCAGACGTAGGGCGCGCACGACGACTGCTTGCCGTCCTTGTCGAGGACGCCGAGCTTGTCGGCCGTGCAGGTGGTGCCCGCGCTCGGCACGCACGCGTTCTGGATGCAGGTGTTGCCCGGCTCGCAGTGGTTGAACGCGCCGCTCACCGGCGTGCAGGTGCCGCGCGCGCCGCTCGTGTCGCACCGCTCGCATCCGCCGGTGCACGCCGACGCGCAGCACACGCCGTCGACGCAGAAGCCCGTCGCGCAGTCGGCGGCGAGCGCGCACGTCTTGCCGGTGGCGACCGGCGTCCAGATCTCGCCGTACGCGCTGCCGGTCACGACGACGTCGCCGTTGCCGAGCGCGGTGGCGGTGTGCATGGCGTGCGGCAGCACCATCGGCGTGCCGCTCTGCCAGGTGTTCGTCTTCTCGTCGTAGAAGTCGACGTAGTTGAGCGGGGTGAGCTCGACCCGGCCGCCGGCGACCATCACCACGCCGCTCTTGAGCACCGTGGCCGTCGCGTTGCCGCGCGGCGTGGGCATCGGCGGGACCTTGGTGAAGGCCTTCGTCGCGGGGTCGAACACCTCGGCGCTCGGCGTGACCGCGGCGCTCGACGGACCGGTGAGCTCGGAGAAGCCGCCCGCGATGAGCACCTTGCCGCTCGGGAGCAGCGCCGCGACGTGACCGACACGCTGATCGATGAGGTTGCCGACGCGGATGAACGACTTGGTGGTTGGATCGAACAGCTCGGCCGACTTGATCGGCCCGCCGACGATCAACACCTTGCCGTCCTTGAGCGTCGTCGCGGTGACGAACACGCGCGGGTTGGCCATGGTCGGCCCGTCGGACCAGGTGCCGCTCGCGGGATCGTAGATCTCGGAGCTCGCCGTCGCCCCGAGCAGACCGGCGCTCGACCCGCCCACGACGAGCACCTTGCCGTCGGCGAGCAGCGCCGCGCCATGCTTGCTGCGGCGATCGCGCATCGAGCCGGTCAACACCGACGAGAACGACGCCGGATCGGCGAGCTCCGCCGAGGCTCGGGGCTCGACCCCCTCGCCGCCGGCGACGAGGATCTTGCCGTTGCCGAGGAGCGTCGCGGTGTGCATCTGCCGCGGCTCGACGAGCTTGCCCGCGGGCTTGAGCTCCGTGGTGTGCTTGGCGAGATCGAAGATGAAGACGAAGCCGCGATCCTGGACGACGTCGATCGCGTTGATGCCGCCGATGACGAGCAGCTTGTTGTCGCCGAGGAGCGTGCCGCTCTGGCCCGTGAGCTGGGGCGGCGAGACGTTGCTGAGCAGCGACCACGGCCCCTGGCTGATGGCGTTTGTTTGAGTCGCGACGTCGTCCGCGCGTGGGGCTGCACACGCCACGGACAACGCCGCGATCCCGAGAATCTTCCTCCGCATCCGCGGAGCTTACGCGATCACGGGACGACGCGGATCGCGCCCGTCATCACCGAGTGCACCGTGCACACGAACCCGAACGTTCCCTCGTTGGGGAAGTCGAAGCTCTTGGTGGTGCCGCTGGTGGTGGAGGTGATCGGGGTGGGCATCGTGCCGTCCTTCGGGGCGAGCGGGTGGGTGGCGAAGCCGCCGCCCGGCGTCCAGGTGAACGACTGGCCCTTCTTGATGCGGATGCACTGCTTGCCGCTCGCGGTCGTCCACGGATCGAGCTTGCGCTTCGCCGCGTCGGTGGTCGCGTCGATGTAGTCGGCTTCGGCGCAGCCGTTGACCACGACGGGCATCGCGGTGTCGCCGCCGGTGTCGCCGGGGGGCGTGCCGGTGTCGGTCGCCGTGCCGGTGTCGGTCGCGGTGCCGGTGTCGGTCGCGGGCGTGCCGGTGTCGGTCGCGGGCGTGCCGGTGTCGGTCGCGGGCGTGCCGGTGTCGGCCGTGGTGCTCGGCGTCTCGTCGTCGCCGCCGCAGCCAACGAGACCAACAGTGGAGACGACAGCAAGAACAGTGAGGAAGTGGAAGGTACGCATCGGGGCAATGTACTCCAGTTTTTCCGACGTTGCCCAAACCCGGAACGCAAGCGGGGGCGGCGACCGGCATGATCGATCGCATCCGAGGACGATGTAGGCCTGGATCGATTCGATCATCCCCCCGGAACGAACTGTTCCGACCACCCCCCTCACGCGCCCGTGACAGTGCGGGAATTCACGGAGATTGCGGGACGCGGCCGCGCGGCATCGCGCTCGCAATGACTCCTGTCATGAGAAGGCCCCTCCTTGCCGCCTCCGTCCTCGCCGTGACCCTCGCCGCCTCGTCGGCGGACGCGGCGCGAACGCTCACCGAGTACCGGTACTTCCGCGCGCTGACCGTCGATCTCGCGGGTCGCCTGCCGACCCGCGCCGAGCTCGTCGCGTTCGAGAAGCCGGACTTCGATCTCGAGAAGTGGATCGACACCCAGCTCACGAGCAAGGGGTACGCGGACCGCATCCGCCGCACGTACATGGATCTGCTGCGGCTCGACGTGGGCGCGACGTTCGCGTTCCGGCCCAACGCGACGATGCTGCGTCGTCAGACGATCCTCGATCCGACCGGCAAGAAGATCCACGTCTATTACCGCAACGGCCAGCGCCGCGCGCGCGAGGCGACGGACGGCGCGTTCTGCTTCACGCGCGCGGAGATCGGCGTCGCCTTCTTCGCCAACGGCACCGTCGACGGCACCCTGAAGAACGTCGACGCCGCGGCGCTCGCCGCCAACACCGTCTCGATCAAGCCGTGGTGGCTGTACAAGGACTACAAGAGCGGCGCCGCGGCGAAGGATCTCTACGGCAAGACGTTCATGCCGGCCGACAGCGCGTGGCAGCTCGCGCCGGAGCTCCTCAAGGACGGCGACGGCGTCACCGACACCGACGAGATCCGCGTCTGTAAGGAGGAGGCCTCGACGGCCGAGAGCGGCACCGTGTTCTGGACGGGTCGCAAGGCGCTGCCCGCGGGCTCGCCGCTCCCCTACGAGCGACTCACCGCGCTCCCGCTCGACGACGCCTACGCCAACGCGAACAAGGGTAAGAGCGTCGCCTGCGATCACGCGACCGCGATCACCCACACCACCGAGTGCGGGTGCGGCGTGGGCCTCGAGCGGTGCATGCCGTCCGCGGGCAACGGCGTCGAGAACGTGGCGTTCGTGCTGCCCGCCGGGACCATGCTCGGCATCGACCGCCCGACCAGCGTCGAGAAGACGACGCAGGGTTCGTGGAACCGGCAGTGGTGGGCGCAGGAGGCGGTCCGCTACCTCGAGCTCATCGCGCGTGAGGACCGAGACTTCCGCGAGGTGCTGACCGGCAAGTCCACCGTGGTGAACGGGCCGCTCGCGCAGTTCTACAAGTACCAGGCGCCCGCCACCTGCTGCGGCAACGGCTGGCAGTTCGGCTACAACAAGCCGGAGTCGCTCTTCGATCCGAGCAAGCTCCCGGTGCTGCTCCCGCACGACAGCGCCAACTGGAAGGTCGTCCCCGATCGCGGACCGAACGCCGCGGGCATCCTCACGATGCCGGTGTTCCTCACCAAGTACGGCACCCGCCGCGGCCGCGCGCACGTCCTCTACAACGTGTTCCAGTGCCGGCAGTTCATCGCCGAGGACGTGAAGCTCGAGCCGTCGACCGAGCCCGACCTCACCAAGCGCGCGGGCTGCGCCACCTGCCACGCGTCGCTCGAGCCGATGAGCGCCTACTTCTCGCGCGTGAGCGAGTCGGACTGGACGTTCCTCCCGAAGACGATGTTCCCGTCGGACAACACGACGTGCCGCAACGCCGACCCCAAGAAGATGTCCGGCCAGTGCCGCAACTTCTACGACCCGGCGTTCACCAGCGCGGCGCACTCCTACCTACGCGGCGCCTACGCGAGCGCGGCCAACGCCGACGCCGGCCCCGCCGGTCTCGGCAAGCAGATCGCGGAGTCCCCCGACTTCGCGCGCTGCGTGGTCAGCAACATGGCCTCGTCGTTCCTCGGCCGCGGCCTCAACGCCGACGACGCCGCGATGGTCGCGCGGCTCGAGGGGACGTTCGTCGACAGCGGCTTCAAGATGCGCTCGCTCGTGAAGGTGCTGATCCACGAGAGCGCATACAAATCCGCGAACAACCTGAAATCGGATGCCTGGCGCGCCGCGGAGGAGAAGTGATCATGAAGCGCCTGACGCTCGCAGCGATGGTGATGCTGGCAGCCTGCGCGAAGGACCCCGACCGCGACGCGGCCGAGGAGGCGAAGAACAACGGCGTCCCCTCGACGCCCGCGTCGGATCTCCCCGGACACGGGTCGCTCGCGCAGGACAACACCACCAAGGAGGGGCCGCGCCTCCTCCCCGCAGAGGTGTACATCCAGGCGTACCTCGACATCTTCGGCGGCCTCTCGCCGCTGGCGGCCGAGCTCGCCTCGCGCGGCAAGGAGGGCTCCGCGCTCTTCGACACCTGGCGCGACTACCTCGCCTCACTCGGCATGCCCGACTACGAGAAGGACATCAGCCGCGTCACGCAGACCAACGCGATGATGCTGGCCACGTTCGAGCGAGTGGGCATCGCGCTCTGCGATCGCGCCGCCGAGCGCGAGCTCGACACGACGCCCCGCCCTGCCCTCGCCACGCGCACGGTCTTCGGGTTCGAGCCCACCGCCGCCGCGCCGACCGAGGCGGAGTTCGCCGAGCGCTTCGACGTCATGCACCGCACGTTCATCGGATACCCGGCGAAGCTCGCCGAGACCCCGCGCACCGCGCGCTTCTTCGAGCTCTACAAGTCGGTCGTCGCCAAGCACACCGAGAAGGGTGCGCCGGCGAGCGGCCTGACCCCTGCGAACGCCGGCTGGGCGGCCGTTTGCTACGGCCTCGTTCGTCATCCCGAGTTCCACACCTACTGAGGCAAGCCATGGATCGCAGAAACTTCCTCAAGTGTCTCGGTGGTGCAGGTGCAGCCGCGCTCGCGAGCGGCCCCATGCTTCGCGCGCTCGCCGAGCCGTCGGCTGGCGAGGGCGAGTTCTTCGTCTTCATCCACGCCTCCGGCGGCTGGGACGTCACCGTCGGCCTCGACCCGCGCTTCGAGGCGAAGGGGCTGATCGATCCGGCCACGACCCGGAACCTCGACACCGCCGCGTTGACGCGGTGGAAGGACGGCGGCGCGATCGAGGTCGGCGAGCAGTCGTTCGCGCCGGTGCAGCCGGCCGGGAGCAAGCTCGTCTTCGGCCCCGCGATCGGCGACCTCGCCGACAAGTACGACCGCCTCACCGTGTTCAACGGGCTCGCGGTCAACACCGTGAGCCACGGCGACGGCACCGTGTTCGCGGCGACCGGTCGTCACCTCGCAGGCGGCCGCGTCCCGGCGAGCTCGATCGACGCGATCATGGCCAACGAGTTCGGCGTCGGGCAGATCCTGCCGTCGGTCTCGGTGCGCTTCCCCTCGTCGTTCGTCGGGCAGCACCTCGACCGCCGCGCGATGCCGCTGCTCGTCGACGGGATCGGCTCGATGGGCCGCGCCCTCGCGCGCACCAACATGAACCTCGGCGTCGACGACCGCAGCGCGGTCACGGCGATGCTCTCGCAGGAGGCGCAGGACCTGGCGAAGGTCTCCAACGATCCGAGCGCGATGCAGGGCTTCGCGCTGCAGCTGCAGGCGCTCACCAAGATGACCGGCGGCCCGGTGCAGACGCTGTTCGACTCGGCCAAGCTCCAGGCGGCGCAGCCGACCTTCAACTACCGCGCGCAGTACATGGGGCCGGTGGCGACGAACTTCGCGTTCGCCGTCGAGGCGATGAAGGCCAACCTTGTGCGCTCCGTCGCCTTCGCGGCGGGCGGCTTCGACACGCACAACTCGTCGTACGTCGACCAGGGCCAGAAGCAGCAGGAGCTGTTCGACATGATCGCGCGGCTGATCGAGGTCCTCGACGCGACCCCGCACCCGACCAAGACCGGCCGCCGCCTCGGCGAGCACACCCACATCATGGTGGTGAGCGAGTTCTGTCGCACGCCGCAGATCAACCAGACGATGGGCCGTGACCACTACCCGAACGGCTCGGCGCTCGTCGTCTCGCCGAAGTTCAAGAGCAACATGGCGTACGGCTCGTCGGACCCGGAGCAGCTGCTCCCGAGGGCGAGCGGCAAGTTCTACGACGGCGAGCGCGCCGCGACGCCCGCCGATCTCCTGGCGACGTTCGTCGGCGCGTTCGGCGTCGACCCGCGCAAATACATGCGCGACGGAGAGGTCATCAAAGAGGTGCTCCGATGAAATACGCGTTGATCGCGGCGCTGCTCATCGGCTGCGGGTCGGGCGAGATCAGCGGGCCGACCGCGCCGCCGCAGAAGACGGTCTCCAAGGAGCTCGAGGCGCTCACCGTCCGCAACATCGACTGGAACGCCGCGAAGGTGGACGTCGGCGCAGTCTCGGCGATCGCCGAGGACGACGAGGAGCTCGTGCTCTTCGGGAGCAAGGGCGCGACGCTGATGGCCGGCGGCGCCGTGCACGGCGTCATCCCCGGCGCCGCGGCGTGGACGGCGGCGGCGGCGATCCCCGCGGCCGACGGCGTGGGCGACTGGATCGTCGGCGCCGCCGACACCGGCCGGCTGTTTCGCGTGCGCGCCGAGTCGGTGCTCGAGGACATCAGCGAGCGCTACGGCCTCGGCGCCGACAAGGTGCGGACCATCGTCGGCATCGACAAGACCAGCGTCGCGTTCGGCTTCGAGGGCGGCCTCGCGATCGCCGACGGCGAGAAGGTCACGCGCTACGAGGGCCCGAAGAGCGGCCTGCTCGCGGGCGGCGGCGGGCGCCTCGCGTGGATCGACGGCGGCGCGGTGAAGGTGTTCACGCTCGTCGATCGCAAGGTGCGGAGCTTCCCGCTCGCCGAGGCGACGGGGGCGGCGATCGACTCTGCGGGGCGGGTGGTCGTCATCGCCGGACGCACGCTGTGGATCGAGAGCGACGGCGTGCTCACGGTGCGCTGGACGGCGGACGCGACGTTCGGCGCCATCGCCACCGCCGGGCCGCGCGTGTGGATGACCGTGGGCAGCGAGCTCGCGGTGGCGACGGGGGACGCGCTCTCCAAGAGCTCGGGCGCCAACGTGGCGAACGACGCGCGCTTGAGCGGCACGCCCGCAGGCGACCTGTGGATCGTCGCCTCCACCGGCGTGCGCAAGGTGTCCGGGTCGGCGCCGTCCGAGGTGATCGCCGACTGGGAGGCCACGATCAAGCCGGTGTATGCCAAGGTCTGCGCGTCGTGTCACTCGCCCGGCGGTACCGCGGGGAGCGACCTCTCCACCTACGACGGCTGGCTGCAGCGCAAGGACAAGATCAACCAGCGCGTGCTCGTCGACCGGACGATGCCCCCCAAGGGAACCCCGATGGAAGAGAGCGAGCGCAGCGTGATCCGGGACTGGCTAACGCGTGCAGGTCGCTGAGCTACACTGAGCGCGGTGCCGCGCCTGATCCTCGGCGTCCTCGCGAGCTTCGCTGCTTGCTCGGCGTGTCTCCTCACGATGCCGTTCGACGATCTGTCGAAGGACGGGCCGCTCGTCATCACCGATAGCGCCGTCATCGACGCCCTCGTCGACATCTCGGTCGACACCGCGGTCCCCGAGACCGAGACCGACGCCGTGGTCGACGCAGCCGCAGACGCCGACGCCGACGCCGGAACCTGCGGCAACAAGGCGATGGACGGCGACGAGACCGACATCGACTGCGGCGGGGCGACGTGCCCCAAGTGCACCGCCGGCCGCAAGTGCAAGTCGGGTTCGGACTGCGCGAGCACCAACTGCGAGTCGGGGCGCTGCGCGACCTGCCCGGTGGGTATGGTCCGCGTGCCGGTCGGCGCGCTCGCCTACTGCATCGACGCGACCGAGGTCACCATCGGCGAGTACGACACGTTCGTCGCGAAGGTGTCGCCGAAGTCGGTCACGTTCCCCACGCAGTGCAAGTGGAAGTCGACCGGCTCGTTCGCTCCGACGCCGAAGCCGGGAGGCGGCACCAACGCACCGGTGCGCAACGTCGATTGGTGCGACGCGTGGGCCTACTGCGACTCGCTCGGCAATCGCCTGTGCGGTCAGATTGGCACCGGGTCGAGCAAGAACCCGACGCCCTACGACAAGTACGACGACCCCAACGTCGGCCAGTGGCGCCACGCCTGCTCGTACGGCGCGTCGCCGGCGTGGCCCTACGGACCGAGCGCCGACACGAACAAGTGCAACACGGTCGAGCGCGCCCCCGACGGCGGCACCAACTCGGTCGTCGCGGTCCGCTCGCTGCCAGCCTGCGTCGGCGCCCCGAGCGAGCTCAACGCGCTCTACGACATGAGCGGCAACGTCGCGGAGTGGGAGGACAGCTGCCAGGGCACGACCGGCCCGAACGACAACTGCCGCGTCCGCGGCGGCAGCTACCGCGACAAGGCCTCGACGGCATCGTGCGGAGCGGGCACCACCCGCCAACGCGACGACCGTCAGGACTGGGTCGGCTTCCGCTGCTGCCGACTCTAACGAGAGCCGCGCCCGCGCCCGCGCCCGCGCCCGCGCCCGCGCCTGCGCCTGCGCCC
>JALHOE010000292.1 GCA_022843175.1 Deltaproteobacteria bacterium | reverse complement strand
CCTGGCTGGCAGACGATCCACGGAGGGATGGAGAAGCTCCTCTTCGCCGAGGAAGTGCTCGCCGCAGCCGCATCGAAAAGTCCGCCGCCACCACCTGGGTAAAGATCAATACTCAGGCTGACGCGCGCGCCTATGCACGGTCGACGGTTGACGGCGGCGAAAGGGCAGCGCCCGCGTCGATCATTCGAACGAGGCAGGTGCTCTAGAACAGCAGCGAAGAGCGGGGGGGCGCGATGACGGCGCCGTCGATCGCGAACTCGTCGACCTGCGCACGCTCGTCGTCTTTGACGTGCTCGAGGCGGTTGCCGACGGCGCGTGCGAGGCGTTGGGTGGAGTCCTTCTCCATCGCCGAGACCACGAACGTGTCGCGCTTGCCGACCGCCAGCCGCTCGGCCTGACCGGCGGGCAGCAGATCGGCCTTGTTGTAGACGAGCAGCCGGGGCCGGTCGTCGAGGCCGAGCTCCTTGAGCACCGCGTCGGTGGTGTCGATGTGATCGCCGCGCGCGGGATCGGACGCATCCACCACGTGAAGGATCAGATCGGCGTCGGCGGCCTCTTCGAACGTGGCGCGGAACGCCGCGAACAGGTCTTCGGGGAGATCTCGGATGAACCCGACCGTGTCGACGAGCACGGCGTCGCCGCCGGCGTCGGTCGGCAGGTGCAGCCGCCGCGAGCGCGTGTCGAGCGTGGCGAAGAGCTTGTCCTCGGCGAGGACCTTCTCCGAGTCGGACAGGCCGGTCATCGTGTTGAGCAGCGTGGACTTGCCGGCGTTGGTGTAGCCGACGATCGCCACCACCGGGACGTCGCCGCGGGTGCGGCGCGCGCGACGCTGCTGGCGCTGGCGCGCGAGCGTCTTGATTTGCTGCTCGAGGTGGTGGACCCGCTCGCGCGCGCGTCGCTTGCCGATCTCGAGCTTGGTCTCGCCGGGGCCGCGCCCGCCGATGCCGCCGGTGAGACGCGAGAGCGCGTCGTCTTTCTGGCCGAGGCGAGGGAGCGCGTATTTGAGCTGCGCGAGCTCGACCTGGAGCTTGCCGTCCCGCGACTCGGCGCGCTGCGCGAAGATGTCGAGGATGAGCTGGGTGCGGTCGATGATCTTGAGGTCGGTGACGGCCGAGATGGCCGCCGCCTGCGACGGCGACAGCTCGCGATCGAAGATCAGCGTCTCGGCGTCGAGCTGCATCGCGCGCACGACGATGTCGTCGAGCTTGCCGCGGCCGAGGATGAACTTGGGGTCGATGCGGTCGCGCGCCTGAATCACGGTGTCGACCACCTCGACGCCGGCCGTGCGCGCCAGCTCGGCGAGCTCGCGCACGCTCGTCGCGGCGTCGCCCTTGTTGCCGCGGTTCGAGCGCTCGGCGACGTGGACGAGGATCGCGCGACCGTCCTTGGCGCGGACCTCCCGCGTGCGGGCGAGCCGCGCGAACTCCGACTCGAGGTTGCCGACCAGCTCGCCGAAGTCGACGTCGAGGCGCTCGAGGCGCAGGGGACCGACCTCGCGATACGAGGGGTCGTCGTTCTCGAGCTGCGGGACGTTGTACGCGTAGCTCACCGCGCCGGGGCCGCCGTCGGGCCCGACCTGGATGGCCGCCACCAGATCGAGCCGGAGGCGGACGAGGTCGACGAGGTCGTCCCGCGTGAGCGGCTCGTTGCGCAGGTGCGTGTGGATCAGCCGTAGACCGCGGAACCGCCCCTGCGCGGCGCGCAGACGCCCGACGTCCGGAAGGAAGAGCTTCCCGGCGTCGCCGACGATGACGTAGTCGACCTCGCCGCTCCGATGGACGAGGGCGCCGACCTGCCGGCCCGTCTCGCGCGACGCGTCGCACAGCGCCTGCGCCAGCTCTCGCGTGGTGACCTGCGAGATCGGCACGCGGCGCCGGTAGATGCGCTCGAGGACACGCGTAGCGGAGGGCGAGAGGCCGGTGGTGTTCCCGAAGAGTTCGATGAGGGTGCTCCTGGGCCCTTAGTCTGCGTCCCCGTTCAGGGCGAGCAAGGGGGTTTAGGCTGCGGCGCTGGCGTCGATCGCCGCGTCGAGGACCGACTGGGGCACGGCGCCCGCGCGGACGATGCGGACGGCCGGTCCGTCGATCTCGACGACCGTGCTCGGCATGCCGCCATCGGCCTGGCCCCGCAGCACCAAGAGGCTGCCGCGGCCGGTGAAATAGGCGCGCACGTCGTCGTCGGTGCGGCTCGACGGCGCGCCGGACGGGTTGGCGCTCGTCGCGGTGAGCGGACCACCGAACGCGCGCGCGAGCTCGAGCGCCGGCGACGGACCGGGCACGCGAACGGCGATGCGACCGCGGAACTTGAGGGCGCCGTGCGCGTCGTCCGAGGCGGGCAGCGCGATGGTGAGCGGGCCCGGCCAGAACTGCGTGGCCAAACGCTGAGCCACCGGCGGCACCTCGCGCGCGAAGCACGACCACGACTCGGGCGACGGGAGGAGCACCGCGCACGCCCGCGGCTCCTCGCGTTCCTTGAGCGCGAACACCGCGTCGATGGCGCTCGCGCGACGGGCGTCCGCGCAGAGCGTGAAATAGGTCTCGTGCGCGACGGCCACCACGCCACCCGACTTGAGGTGGTCAATCGCGCGCTCCAGCTCGTTGGTCTCGGTCACTGCTGCACCGCCACGGAGAGGGTGCGCTCACACGAAGAACCAAGCCTCGCCGGGCTGCTCCCGGCGCGTGAAATCGACAGTCGACTCATCGAACCTCTTCGCCCGATCTCGCTGCGCCCCCGCAGATGCATAAGGACTGAATAGAAAACCGTCGGGCGGATCGTCGAGTTTCGGCCCTGGCATTCCCTTGTGCAAGGGGCTTTTGACTCGTTTGCATGGGTCACCCCAGCTGGGTACTCAAGACTCGGCGCGAGCGGAAGGCCCCAGCTGTGTCTCGAGGGGACAGCTCGCTCCGCAACCAATCGCTCCATGCGGCAACGCGTACGCAGAGCAGAAGCCGAGCGCGCGGATGTGTGCACGGAAGGGGCACTCGTCCTGGCAGGAGTCGTGCAAATCGTCCCACCGGACCACGGATTCCAAGAAGAGCTCGGAATCGCGCCGAAGCATGACCAGGCGTCTTTCCCGACGCCGAGCGAGGAGTGTCCCCGATGGACGCGACGCAGATGTCGAACGAACCGACCCTTCAGCCGCCGACCGCACTCTCCGATCGCGAGCTGGTGACCCGTGCGATGTCCGGTGAGAAGGATGCTCTCTCGACTCTGCTGCAACGTTATCGCCCGGTGGTGATGCGCCATCTCCAGCGCTACCCGGTCGACGACGCCGACCGTAAGGATCTGATGCAGGAGGCCATGCTCCAGGTCGTCCGCAAGCTGCACACGTTCCGCGGCGATGCTCAGTTCAGCACCTGGCTGTATCGCGTCACTGCGAACGCCGCGCTCATGAAGATGCGCAGCGAGCGCCGGCGTCGCTCGACGAGCCTCGAGGATTCGAACCCCGAGGAGAACGGCACTCCGCTCGCGGTCGCGGGCGGCGAATGGGCCGAGCGCGCCGACAAGCGGATGGAGTCGTATCAGCTCAACGTGCGGCTCGAGCGCGCGCTCGCCGAGCTGCCGATCGGCTACCGCGAGGTCGTGATCGAGCACTACATCGAGGGCAAGCCGCTCCAGGGCGTGGCGGACAACCTCGGGACCACCGAGTCCGCCGTTCGCTCGCGCCTCCATCGCGCGCGCGCCTCGCTCCGCCGCATGCTCGCCGACCTCGGCGCGCCGATCCGCGAGGACGGCGAGGGTCGCGACGAGATCGTCGCCGCCTGATCCCGAGTATCATCGCCGCGTGATCGTTCCCCCGATCGCGGCCAGCGAGGGCCCGAAGCCCGGCGTGACGTCGAGCCGCATCCCCATCCGCGTGCGGTTCGCCGAGACCGACTTGATGGGCATCGTCCATCACGCGAGCTACCTCATCTATGTCGAGGAGGCGCGCGTCGAGTATCTCCTCCGCCGAGGCGCCAACTACGCGGACTGGGCGGCGCGCGGGGTGCACTTCCCGGTGATCGATGCGCGCGTTCGCTATCGCACCGCGGCCGCCTTCCCCGATCGGCTCGAGGTCGAGTGCTGGGTCGGCGAGGCCACGCGGGTCTCGGTCCGCTTCGACTACCGCATCCTCCGCGGCGACACCGTCATCGCGGAGGCGTACACGACGCTCGCGTGCGTCGACCACACGCGCGTCCCCAAGCGCGTCCCCCCGGACGTCCTCGCGGTGCTCTCTTCACCCGAGAAGCCCGAGAAGGTGGCGCCGGCCGAAAACTCGACCTGATTGAGTCGAGTATGTACAGGTGGGACAAGGTGCGTAGGGCGGCTTGGTTCACCGGGTTTTGGGCGATCGCGGCGCTGGGTTGCGACGCGCGGCCCATGGTCTCGGCCGGCATGATCGACCCCGGCCCCTTCGCACCGTCGCCCGCGCACGTGAGCGCGTTCGCCGGACGCGAGCCCGAGTGGGCCGCCGGTCAGCTCGGCTTCGGCGCGCTCGGCGAGATCGACCTCCCACTCGACTCCGCGGTCGACGCGGGCCTCCCGGAGGCGTCGGTGGTCAAGGTCCCCGGGCTCGACACCCACGGCTCCTGTCCCACGGGGATGGTGTTGGTCGACGGCGAGTCGTGCACCGAGGTCGAGCACACCTGTCTCAACCAGCTGAAGGACGATCCGGCGCGTCGCTGCCTCGAGTTCAAGCCGGGGGCCGACGTCTGCGTCGCGCCGAGGGGTCACCTTCGGTTCTGCATGGATCGCTACGAGTGGCCCGGCACGCCCGGCGCGCAGCCGCGGGTGCTCGTGAGCTACTTCGAGGCCGAGAAGTCCTGCAAGTCCGTGGGCAAGCGGATGTGCAAGGAGGACGAGTTCTACCTCGCTTGCGAGGGGCCCGAGCACTGGCCCTACGCGTGGGGGCACGTGCGCCACCCGAGCCCGTGCAACATCGACCGCCCCTATCTGATGGTTGACTGGAACAAGTGGGCCAAGGGCACCGGCCCGATGGTCGAGGAGGCCAAGCGCCTCGACCAGGCGCTCCCGATCGGGGCCAGCAAGTGCTGGAGCCCATACGGAATCCACGACATCGCCGGCAACGTCGACGAGTGGACGACGTCACGCCCGGGACGGGAGCTCGAGGGCTCGCTCAACGGGGGATACTGGGGACCGGTCCAGAACGCCTGCCGCTACGTCACGCTCGTCCACGGCCCGGAGTTTCTGTTCTACCAGATCGGATTCCGCTGCTGCTCCGACGCTAAGTAGCTCGGGCGGCTTGCGCATCGGCTGGCCTCCGTGACAATGAGGGAATCCTCATGCGTCGCACACTTGCGCTTGGTGTTCTCGCCTCGTTCCTCATCGCCTGCTCGTCGGGCGGTGCCAACCCCGACAGCAACAACCCGCTCGGGGGTAACGACGGCAGCACCGACGGCAAGTCCGACGGCTTCGAGCCCGATCTCGGCGGCGGCGACGGCGATCTCCCCGGCTTCAAGCAGATCACGCTGCAGCCCCCGAACGCGGTCGTGAAGATCGACCTCACCACCGGCATGCCGGTGCCGGGCACGCAGGCCTACAAAGCCATCGAGCTGCAGGGAGACAAAGAGGTCGACGTCTCGGCGACCACGACGTTCAGCCTCGACGATCCGTCGCTCGGCTCGTTCGCCGGCAGCGTCTTCACGAGCACCACCGCGCTGCCCCCCGGCGTGCTCGGCAAGTCGACGGTCGTGCGCGGCGTGCCGGGCAACGGCGCCGCGAACGTCACGGTGATCGCGCTCCGAGTCAGCGGCGACAACAAAGACTTCTTCTTCACCGTCCCCTACCTCAAGGATCCCGATCCGCCGAAGGACATCCTCAAGTTCGGCACCAACATCAAGCAGGTCGACACCGCGATCCTCATGGACACGACGGCGTCCATGGGCCAGGAGATCAACAACCTCCGCGACGCGCTCGCCTCGGCGACGGGCCTCATCCCCAAGCTCAAGGCGGCGATCCCCAACGTCGGCGTGGCGGTCGCGCGCTTCGACGACTTCCCGGTCTCGCCCTACGGCTTCCCCGGCAGCCCCACCGAGAAGGCAGACGTCCCCTACGAGCTGCTCTCGGCCGTCTCCACCGACCCGGCCAAGGCGCAGAGCGCGGTGTTCCTGCTGCAGGCGTGGCGCGGCGGCGCGCTGCCGGAGTCGCAGTACGAGGCGCAGTATCAGCTGCTCACCGGCGAGGGTCTCGCGTGGACGGCGCCGGTCGCCGGCTCGATCGCGATGCGCTCCCCCAAGCCCGGCACCTCGGGCGGCGCCGACTTCCGCGCGGGCTCGCTCCCGGTCGTCGTGCAGATCACCGACGCGAGCTGGTTCAGCAAGGAGCAGTACTCCGGGGGCACCACCGGCAAGCTCTCGCCGCACTCGCACGCCGAGGTGGTCGCCGCCTACGACAAGATCAAGGCGAAGTTCGTGGGCATCCACTCGCTCCTCGAGAAGAGCGGCGGGGGCATGGACACGCCGTGCGACAACTTCGCCAACGCCTCGTGCGACAGCGCCAAGGGCTATCAGCAGGCGGTCAAGCTCGCGCAGGACACCGGCAGCGTGCTCGACCCGAGCGCCTTCAAGGGCTGCGCGCCGGGCAAGTGCTGCACCGGCTACGGCGGCGCGCCGCAGGACCCGATCGCCGGCAAGTGCCCCGTCGTCTACCTCGCGAAGAGCGACGGCACGGGCGTGGCAGACGGCATCGTCGCCGCGATCCAGGCGATCAGCGTCGGCGCCGCGTTCGACGTCACCGCGGTCAAGAGCAACGACCCGGCGAACCAGGACGTCAACATGAACCCGGTCGACGCGACCAAGTTCATCCTGAAGATCCGCGCGATGGGCGAGGGCGACGCGAAGAGCGGCTGCAAGGCCCGCGCGGTCAAGGACACCGACGCCGACGGCAACGAGGACACGTTCGTCGCGGTCACCGTCGGCGAGCCGGTGTGCTTCGAGATCACCCCCAAGAAGAACGACTTCGTCGAGCCGGCGAAGGACCGCCCGCAGTTCTTCAAGGCGTTCATCGACGTCGTCGGCATGCCGGGCGCGGTGAAGCTCGACCGCCGCGAGGTGCTCTTCCTCGTCCCGCCGAAGGAGCAGGGCCCGGCGAAGTGATCAGCGCCGCACGATCAGCTCGAGATCGGTGAGCGAATCGCGCGCGTCTCGCGGCCGCTCGTAGCGCGCGCGGTCGCTCGGCTCGAGATCGAGCAGCGCGCCGAACCCGCTGTCGCGGCGCGCCACGAACTGCGCGGTGGTGCCGTCCGCGAGGTGGAGCGTGCACGGCCACGGCGAGTGCGCGTCGTGCTCGACCCGCACCACCTCGACGTCGCGCGTCGCTCCGACGAGCGGCGCGAGCTTCACCTGCCCGCGCTCGATCCACACCCGCGACAGGCGCGCGAAGCGGAGCGGGTGGAACAGCAGGCGCGCGGCGCAGAGCGCGCCGACCAGCGCCGAGCCCTTGAGCGCGCCGCGCATCGACGGCACGAACGCGGCGAGCAACGCCACGCCGATCGCGCCGCAGAGGATGCCGTGGGCGAGGAACCAGTCGATGATCGCGGTCGAGTCGTCGATGCGCCGGCGGTTCCGCATGGCGGGTAGCCTAGCCCCGGACGCTTTTGGCGCAGCCGCGACCGTGGTTGATCTTCGCCCGATGGCTCGGCTCACCACGGTCCTGCTCGCGGGCTTGTTGAGTTGTGCTTGCACGGCCGAGGGCGAGGAGCCCACCCAGCCCCAGCAGCGGACCGACTCGGCGGTCGTCGACAGCGCGCGGCCCGATACCCGCGTCGATACGCGCACCGAGGACGACACCTCCGTCACCGACTCGCCCGCGCCCGCCGACGCTCCCGCAGAGACGAGCCCGCCGCCGCCGATCGAGGACACGTCGATGATCGACGACTACGGCGTGCCCGCGCCCGGCACCCACGTCGAGAAGCTGATCGGCCCCGAGGGCGGCGAACTCGCCGGCGCCGCCGGCACCGCGCTCGACAGCGTGCGGCTCGTCGTCCCCAAGGGCGCGCTCGGCACCACCATCCTCTTCGCCCTCGACTACGCGGGCCCGGTCGTCGGTCCGGACGGTGCCCCCGGCGTGTCCCCCCTGATTCGCGTCGGCCCCGACGGCGTGCCCTTCGCGATCCCCGCGCGGATCACGCTGCCGTGGAAGGCGTCGGGCTCTGCGCAGATCGGGATGCTCGCGCGCATCGGGCTCTCGTGGGGCGCGCTGCTCGATCCCACCGGCGACGCGACGACGGTCACCGGCTCGATGCGCCGCACGAGCGGCGTCGCGGCGGTGCTGGTCACCAACGCGGCCCCGTCGATCGCCAGCCGCTCGGACGCCGGCGTCGGCGGGACGGTGTTCGTCGAGGGCACCGACTTCGGGATCGCGCAGGCGTTCGCGCCGTTGGCCGATGGCGGCAGCGTCGTCTCGAACGTCACCTACGGCGGCGTGATCAGCGAGACGCTCGCGTGGTCCGACACGAGCCTCGCGATCAAGGTGCCGGCGGGCGCCGACGGCGGAGCGATCCGGGTGACGACGCCGGGTGGCGTCGCGTCGTCACCGTGACGCGCGGCGCTCGACCCACTCGATGACGCGGCCCGGGTAGTCCACGCCGTCGAAGCGGGTCATCTGCTGGATGCCGGTCGGCGAGGTGACGTTGACCTCGGTGAGCTTGCCGCCGATCACGTCGAGACCCACGAAATACAGGCCGTCCTGCTTCAGGCGGGGGGCGAGCTCTCGGATCATCGCGCGCTCCTCGTCGGTGACGGGCACCTTCTCGACCGAGCCGCCGGCGTGGATGTTGGCGCGCGCCTCGTCGTCGCGCGGGACGCGGAGGATCGCGCCGAGCGGCTCGCCGTCGAGCACGAGGATCCGCTTGTCGCCGATGCGCGCGGCGGGGAGGTACTCCTGCACCATGCACCACCTCCGGCCGGTCTCGCCGATCGTCGCCTCGACGATCGCGTTGAAGTTGCGGTCGCTCGTGCGGAGGAGGAACACCCCGGAGCCGGCCATGCCGTCGAGCGGCTTGATCACGGCCTCGCCGCCGACCTCGTGGACGAACTCGCGGACGTGCGCCGGCGACGCGGTGACGGTGGTCTTGGCCATCCACCGCGAGAAGTTCAGGGTGTAGAGCTTCTCGTTGGCGTCGCGGAGGCCGCGCGGGTCGTTCATGACGAAGGTGCGATCGCGCACCAGCTCGAGGAGCTGCGTCATCCACGCGTAGTTCGCGTCGAACGGCGGGTCGTTGCGGATGAACACGGCGTCGAAGTCGGCGACCAGCTCGACGTGGCGATCGTGGAGCTTGTAGCTGTCGCCGGGGCCCGGCTCGCCCTTGCGCGCGACGTCGACCCGGGCGGCGCGGACGAACAGCTCGGCCGAGCCCTCGCGGTGCCGGGTATCGGCGAAGATGCCGAGCGGGAGCGCGTGCGCCAGCTCGTGACCCCGCGATGCCGCAGCGAGCATCAGCGCGAACGTCGTATCCTTCGCCGTGAGCAGCCCCTCCATGGGGTCCATCAAGAACAGGAAGCGCATGTCCCCGACTACGCCCGCCGCGCGGGCTCGCCAAGCGTCCTTGGCGCTGTTGCCCGCGTTGCTCGTCAGTTGCGCGGTCGTCACCGCGTCGAACGTGCCGCGGCCCACGCCGGCTCCGCGCACCCTCGCCCGCGAGGCCCACGGCTCGAAGTTCGCCGTTTCGACCGAGAACGGCGACGCGTCTGCCATCGCGCTCGCGGTGCTCCGCGCGGGGGGCGACGCCGTCGACGCCGCGGCGGCCGCGGCGCTGGCGCTCGGCGTGGCGACGCC
>JALHOE010000291.1 GCA_022843175.1 Deltaproteobacteria bacterium | reverse complement strand
CACGTCGCGAGCTGCGAGGTGGAGAGCGAGACGTCGCGCGCGACGCTGCCGTCGACCGCACGCGCGGCGATGCCGGCGAGCGCTTGCACGACGTCGATCGCCTCGGTCGAGGCGTGGGCGTCGAGGTGGGCGCGCGCGACCGACGCCGCGTCGGCGATGGGGTGGGCCGCGAGGCCCGCGGCGCCGGCGCGGCGGCGCACGAGATCGTTGGACTCGAGCGCGTCCCTCGCGCTGCCGAGCGAGCTCACGGCGAGGAAGAAGGTGCCGGCGGACCGGTCGGCGGGGTCTTTCGAGTCGGCGAGCTCCTTGGCGTGCGACTTGGCGCCGCTCGCCGAGCCGAGCCGCGCGACCCGCACCGCGCTCGCGCGAACGAGCCGGCGCTTGCGCGCTTTGGTCGAGGTGTCGAGCGCGCCGAGGGCCTTCTCGGCGTCGCTCGTGGGGACGACCGCGAGCTGGTAGGCGGCGGCGTCGGCCGCGTCGAAGGGCAGCGCGTCGTCGACGGCGATCGCGGCGAGCTGCGCCACCGCGCCGGAGCGCCCGAGCGCGGCGATCGCCATCGCGTCGCCCTTGCGGGCCATCTTGTCGATCGAGGGGACGAGCGACGGCGACGGATACTTGAGCGCCAGACGCTTGGCCTCGCCAGCGAGCTTGTCGTCGTTGAGGAGCGACTGGATCGCGGCGTCGGCGTTGGGATCGCGCAGCTCGGCGAGGGCCTCGGCGGCGGCGATGCGGAGCTCGGGGCGCGACTCGGTGGTGACGGCGCGCGCCACGCGGATCGCCCGCGCGTCGCCGAGCTTGGCCAGCGCGAGCACCGAGAGCGCTGCGCTGACGTCGTCCTTTCCGTCGGCGATGCGTACGAGCACGTCGGCCGTGCGCATGTCGTTGAGGCGCGCCAGGAGATCGACCGTGTCGCGGTTGATCGTCGCGTCGTTCTTGGGGATGAGTGTCTGCAGCGAGGGCGCGGGGTAGGCGACGAGGCCGCCGAACGCGGCGCGCGAGGCCTCGACGTTGTCTCGGGCGCGCGCACGAATCAGGAGCGGGTCGTGATCGCCCCGCGCGCCGAGCGCCATCGCCGCGGTCTCGCGTACGAAGCGCACCAGATCGGCGTTGGCGGGCTTGATCTTCGCGGGCGGCGGCGCGGGCGTCGGCGGGCCCCACGGACCGCCCCACGTCGGGCCGCCCCACGCGGGATACGCGGGCGTGATCGGCTTGCGCATCGGCTCCGGCGAGCTGAGCAGGCCCTCGAGCGCGGGCCGCGCCTCTTTGCGCGGATCGACCGCGAGCGCGCGCGCAGCGGTGAGCCGCACGTAGAGCGCGCCGTCGAGGTCGTCGCCGTTGTCGGCGGCGGCGGCTTCGACCAGGCGCCACGCGTCGTCGCGCGCGGCCTTGGCGCCATCGTCCTGCGCAACCTCGGCGGCGCGGGCGACAGCGGCGGCGCGCACCTTCGCGTCGTTGGACTTGAGCGCGGCCGACAGCGACGGGAGGCCGAACAAACCGGCCAGCGAGCTCGGCGAGACCGACGGCGCGGTGACGTGCACCGGCGGGGGCTCGTCCTCGTCTTCCCACGCCGTCGCGCGCGTCGCGAACGCGACCGTGGAGCCCGCGGTGAGCGCGAACAGCGCAAAAGTCCTCCGCGCGGGCGACATCGTGAGCATGCTTGCGGAATGACGCATCCGGGGCAAGGGTTCTTGGGGATGCGCGCGCTCATTCCGGCCCTGTCCGTCGCTGCCGTCAGCGTCGCCTGTCTCACGGCCACGCCGTCGCCCGCGCAGGCGCCGAAGCCCGCGCCGTCGGCCAAAGCGCCCGAGTCGGGGATGTCCGCCGCGGCCAAGTCGGCGATGGACGCGGGCGACGCGCACGTCGCCAAGGACGAGTGGGCCAAGGCCGAGGCGCAATACGAGAAGGCCGCGTCCCTCGCGCCCAAGCACCCCGCGCCGCTCGTCGCGCGCGCGCGCGCCATCCTCTCGAGCCTCGCCATTCCCTTCGACCTCGGCTCCGCGAGCGGCAGCCCGGCCAGGGAGAAGCGCGTGGCCGAGGCGCGCAAGCTCCTCGCCGCGGCGCAGAAGCTCGATGCCGCGCACGCGCCCGCGTTCCTCGAGTCGGGCCGCGCCGCCCTCATGATCGGCGACGGCAACCTCGCGCTCACCGACCTCGATCGCGCCGTCACCCTCGCGCCGGACGACGCGGAGTCGGTCAGCGCGCGCGGCATCGCGAAGCTCGCGATGGGTAAGCGCGACGACGCCCTCAAAGATCTCAAGCGCGCCGTCGACCTCGACCCCAACACCTCCGCGCGTCGCCGCAACTACGCGACCGCGCTGCTCCTCCAGGGCAAGGCCGGCGAGGCGGTGAAGCAGTACGAGAAGGCCCTCGAGCTCGATCCGTCGTCGGCCGGCGCGCGGAGCGATCTCGGCGCCGCGCTCCTCCAACTCGGCGACACCGCGCGCGCGGTCAAGGAGCTCGAGGCCGCGGTGAAGCAGGCGCCGACCGAGCCGGTCTACCGCGTCATCCTCGGGTTCGCGTACCAAACGGCCAAGCGCACCGCCGACGCCGAGGCCGCCTACAAAGAGGCGCTGAAGCTCAACGACAAGCTCGTCGCGGGGTGGGTCAACCTCGGCGCGCTCTACGCTCAGCTCGGTAAGAAGGACGACGCACGCACGGCGCTCAAGAAGGCGCTCGCGCTCGACCCCAACGAGCCGCGGGCCAAGGCGCTCCTCGAAGACCTCGACCCGCCGCCGCCCCCGCCGCCGCCCAAGAAGTAACCGTTGGAAACTCCGGCCTGTCGCCTTCCGGCGGTCGACTGTCTAGAGTGACTGCACGTGACTCGACCCGCCGCCACCAAAACGGTCTCCGATCCCGTGCAGAGCGCCCGCCGAGCGATGCTCGAGGGTGTCGGCATGGAGGTCGCGGCGTCGTTCCCCGGCATCACGCGCCTCGGCGGGCAGATCGTCGCCGCGCTCTACCTGGCCGACGTGCCCGGCGAGAGCGGCCGCTCCATGGACGAGCTGTCGGCGGAGCTCGGACGGAGCAAGAGCAACATCTTCGCGAACCTCCGCGCCCTCGAGGCCGCCGGCATCGTCGAGCGGCGTCGCTCGGCCGGCGCCCGTCACGACCGCTTCGCGCTCCGCGGCCCGTACCCGGACGTCATGATCGGCGCGTACATCGCGCGCCTCCGCCGCATGGTCTCGGACAAGCGCGCGCTGGTCGAGCGCTCGCTCGGCATCCTCGGCGACGCGAAGGGCGAGGAGGCCGAGCTCCTGCGCCGCAAGCTCAACGAGCTCGGGCGCAAGTACAACCTCTTCGGCGACATGTTCCAGCGCGTCGGCCCCGCGCTCGACGCGCCCATCGATCTCGAGCCGCTGCTCCGCGATCTGCCGCCGGAGATCCTCGACGCGATCACCGAGATGGCTCTGGCGGCCACGGCGCGCGCGCGCGGGTAGCGGACTCCCCGCGTGTCACGCGGCGGAGACGGTTCTGAGGTGCGCGGCGAGCGATCCAGATCGATGACGGTCGGGAAATCCCGCTATCTCGTGATGGATCTCGGCGGAACGGATCGTGCCTTAAGGGATAGTCATTCCCCCACGGGAGGAGACCCTCGTATGCGCTCCATCATCCTCGCGCTCGCAGTGACGTTGGCCGGGTGTAGCTCCTCGGGCTCGGGCACCGACGGCCTCCTCGGACCGGGGACCGCCTGCAAGACCGTCGTCACCGGGTGCGGCGGCACCTGCACGTCCGACGACGAGTGCGGCACCGGCCTGTACTGCAACCTCGGCGGCCAGTGCAGCGCGGACTGCGCCGACGGTCACGGGTGTCCGTCGGGCTCGATGTGCGAGCTGCCGCGCGGCAAGTGCGTGCACGATCCGAGCGCGCTCGACGCCGGCGATCCCAACGCGGAGGGCGGCACCTGCCCGAACGTGACGGTGGAGTTCACCAAGCGGACGCCGACCGTCGCGCTCCTCGTCGACCAGTCGGGCAGCATGACCGAGAAGTTCGGCGGCGGCACGCGGTGGACGGTCGCGCGCGACGCGCTCGTGAACCCGACCAACGGCGTCGTGAAGATCCTCGAGAAGGAGGTCCGCTTCGGTCTCGCGATGTACACGAGCAAGGACGGCTCGGCGGGCGGCGCCTGCCCGATGCTCGCCGAGGTCGACATCGCGCTCAGCAACTACGCAGCCATCCGCGACAAGCTGATGACCTCGGAGCCGATCGGCGACACGCCGACCGGCGAGTCGATCGACGCGGTGGTGAGGAAGCTGGAGAACCCGGCGATCCCCGGCCCCAAGTACATCGTGCTCGCGACCGACGGCGAGCCCGACACCTGCGCGGTGCCCAACCCACAGAACGGTCAGAAGGAGGCGATCGCCGCCGCCGCCGCCGCGTGGAAGAAGAACATCCCGGTCTTCTACATCGCGGTCAGCGCCGACGTGAGCGCGTCGCACGCGCAGCAGATGGCGAACGCGGGGCAGGGGCTCGACCCGACGGGGAGCAAGAAGGCGAAGTACTACGTCGCGAGCGACGCCGCCTCGATGAAGGCCGCCTTCGACGCGATCATCTACGGCGTGCGCTCCTGCACCTTCAAGCTCAACGCCAAGGTCGTCGATCCCACCAAGGGCATCGTCACCGTCGACGGCGCCAAGATCCCGTACAACGACCCCAACGGCTGGACGCTCTCCGCCGACGGCACCGAGGTCACGCTCAACGGCACGACCTGCGAGAAGGTGAAGAGCGGCGACCACTCGGTCACCGCGCAGTTCGCCTGCGGCGCCGCCGTCCGCTGAATCGCGGCGGGTATCCTGCTCTTGAGGTAATCTCGCGCGCGCATGGCGCGGCCGCTGACCAAGGTGCGAGCGATCCCCGGCTCGCGGGCCGACCTCGCGTTCGCGCTCTTCGTGGTCGCGATCGTCGGGCTGCTGGTGGTGCCGGTGCCGCCGCCGGTGCTCGACGTGCTGCTCGCGACGTCGCTCGCCACGGCTGTGGTGGTGTTGCTCGTCGTGCTCTACGTCGGCGACGCCCTCGCGATCGCCACGTTCCCGACGCTCCTCCTGCTGACCACGCTCTATCGGCTCTCGCTCAACGTCTCGACGTCGCGAATGATCCTGCTCCGCGGCGACGCGGGCGAGGTGATCAAGGCGTTCGGCAACTTCGTCGTGCGCGGCAACTACCTCGTCGGCGCGATCGTCTTCGCGATCCTCACCATCATTCAGTTCATCGTCATCGCCAAGGGCAGCGAGCGCGTGGCCGAGGTCGCCGCGCGGTTCACGCTCGACGCGATGCCCGGCAAGCAGATGGCGATCGACGCCGAGCTGCGCGCGGGCTCGATCGATGTCGCCGAGGCGCGCCGGCGCCGCCGCGCCCTGTCGCGCGAGTCGTCGTTCTACGGCGCGATGGACGGCGCGATGAAGTTCGTGAAGGGCGACGTCATCGCGGGCCTGATCATCACCGCGGTCAACATCCTCGGCGGCCTCGCCGTCGGCGTGCTCCAGCGCGACATGGCGGCTGGCGACGCGCTCAAGAAGTACGGACTGCTCACCATCGGCGACGGCCTCGTCACGCAGATCCCCGCGCTCGTCACGTCGACCGCGGCCGGCCTCCTCGTCACCCGGGTCGCCTCCGAGGAGCCGGGCACGCCGCTCGGCGCCGAGGTCGGCGCGCAGCTGTTCGGCAACGCCAAGGCGCTCTTCGCGGCCGCGGGCTTCGTCGCGCTGCTCGCGATCGTGCCCGGGCTGCCGGGGCCGCCGTTCTTCGCGATCGCGGTGGTGCTGGTGTTCCTCGGGCAGCGTCGCGTTCGCGAGCAGGCGCGCGAGCGGCGGGACGAGACCGGCGCGGCCGCGGCGCCGAAGCGCGCCTCGACGTTCGTGCCGATCGTCGTGCCGTGGTCGGTCGACGTCGGCCCCGGCGTCGCGCTCGACGACGAGCTGCGCGGCCAGATCGTCGGGCTCCGCGAGCGAATCTTCCACGAGCTCGGCCTCCCGCTGCCGTCGCCGAGGGTGGCGGTGGCCGAGGAGCTCCCGCCCAACGCGGCGGTGATCTCCATTCGCGAGGTGCCGGTGGAGCTCACCGACGACCCCTCCACGATCGTCGAGCGCACCCACCGCGCGCTCACCCGGCGCGCGCACGAGCTGCTCGGGATCGGCGAGACGCAGCTGCTGCTCGACGCGCTCGAAGAGGTCAACCCGGCGCTCATCCGCCAGCTCGTGCCGAAGCCGTTGAGCGTGACGCTGCTCGCCGACGTGCTCCGCCGGCTGCTCGAGGAGCAGATCTCCATCCGCGATCTCCGCACGATCCTCGAGGGGATCGCCCCCATCGCCGTCGCCGACAAGGATCCGCTCACCCTCGCCGAGGCCGCGCGGGTCGCGCTCCGGCGCGCGATCACCCACAAGCTCACGCGCGGGTCGCGGGTGCTCGAGGTCTACGTGCTCGATCCGTCGATCGAAGAGGTCGTCCGCGGCGCGATCACCCGCACGAGCGGCGGCGCGTTCCTCACGTTGTCGCCGTCGGCGACGCGTGAGGTCATCCAGGCGGTGCGCGAGACGGTCGAGGCTCACCCGTCCGACCCGCCGGTGATCCTGGCGTCGCCCGACGTGCGACGCTTCTTCCGCCGGCTGATCGAGAACGATTTGCCCGACGCGATCGTCACGAGCTTCGCCGAGCTCGAGCCCGAGTTGCAGGTCTCGCCGCGCGCGCGTGTACTCCCGCGTTGAGTCCGTGCTAAGTCGCGCGCGCCATGAAGTTCGTCGATGAGGTGCGCCTCCGCGTGAAGGGCGGAGACGGCGGGAACGGCTCGATCGCCTTCCGCCGCGAGAAATACGTGCCCTTCGGCGGCCCCGCGGGCGGCGACGGCGGCGACGGCGGGTCGGTGATCTTCGTCGGCGACGAGGGTCGCACCTCGCTGCTCGACCTCGCCCACGCGCCGGTGCTCCGCGCCAAGAACGGCGAGCACGGCCGTGGCAAGGACCAATACGGCAAGGCCGGCGCCGATCTCATCGTCAAGGTCCCGGTCGGCACCATCGTGTGGAACTACGCCACCGGCGAGCGACTCGCCGACCTCACCGACCACGGCAGCCAGGCCGTCGTCGCCAAGGGCGGCAAGGGCGGCCGCGGCAACATCCACTTCTCCACGCCGTTCGACCGCGCGCCCCGCCGCGCCGAGCCGGGCATCGAGGGAGACGATCTCGTCCTCCGGCTCGAGCTGAAGGTGCTGGCAGACGTCGGGCTGCTCGGCTTCCCCAACGTCGGCAAGTCCACCCTCGTGGCCACCATGTCGCGCGCGCGCCCCAAGGTGGCGGACTACCCGTTCACCACGCTCCGCCCGCACCTCGGCGTCGTGAAGATCGGCGGGCGTTCGAGCTCCGCCACGTTCGTCATGGCCGACATCCCCGGCCTCATCCCCGGAGCGAGCGAGGGCCACGGCCTCGGCACGCGGTTCCTCAAGCACGTCGAGCGCTGCCGTGCGCTCCTGCACCTGATCGCGCCGCCCACCGACGACCTGCGCGAAGAGGGCCGCGAGCCGCTCGCGGACTACGATCTGCTCAACGCCGAGCTCGCGAAGTTCGCGCCCGATCTCGCCAATCGCCCGCAGATCGTCGCGATGTCGAAGGGCGATCTCCCCGAGACGCAAGAGGCCTTCGTCGAGGTGCAGAAGCGCTTCAAGAAGCGCGGCATCAACATCCGGCTGATCAGCGCGGCCACCGGCGCCGGGCTCGAGCAGCTCGCGCGCGATCTCTATCACCTCCTGCGCGGCCACCACGCCGAGGACGACGACGCCGAGGCCGAGCCGCGCCCGGCGCCGAGCGCCGAGACGCCGAGCGCCAAGCCTGCTGCGAAGAAGCCTGCTGCGAAGAAGCCTGCTGCGAAGAAGCCGAGCGCCAAGAAGCCCGCTGCCAAAGCCAAGAAGCCCGCTGCCAAAGCCAAGAAGCCCGCTGCCAAAGCCAAGAAGCCCGCTGCCAAAGCCAAGAAGCCCGCGAAGCGCCCGGCGGCGAAGGCGAGGAAGCCCGCAAAGCCCGCGAAGCGCCCGGCGGCGAGGGCGAAGAAGCCCTTGCGCGCGAAGCCCACGAAAAAGCCCGCCAAGAAATCCGCGAAAAAGCCGCGAAAGCGTGCCTGACCCCCGGGGCTCGACCGTGCTACCTTCGCCGGCCGCATGATCACCGTCGGCTGCGCGGGATTCGCCGTCCCCCTGACCCGCTACGTCAAGGAGTTCATGTTCGTGGAGGTCCAGGAGACCAACACGTCCACGCCCGGACGCGGCACGCTCGGTCGCTGGAAGCGCCAGGGCCCCGAGGGCTTCGAGTTCGCGCTCCTCGGGCCGCGCGAGGTCGGGCAAGAGGGCTTCCGCGAGGGCAAGGTCGTCGAGACCTCGCTCGGCATGCTGAGCGACGTCGCGGAGGAGCTCGGCAGCCGCACCGTCGTCTTCCTCGCGCCGCCCGACTTCGCCGCCAGCAAGACCAACCGCGGCGTCGTGAAGGACTTCCTCACCAGCGTCCGCAAGCGCTTCGACCGCGTGGTCTGGGAAGCGCCGCCCACCTGGGATCCGAACGACGCGCTCGAGGTCGCGCTCGAGGCCGGCGCTGTCGCCTCGCGCGATCCGCTCGCCTCGGGCACCTACAAGTCGAAGTTCGGCTACTACCGCTTGCCCGGCCCGGCCGGACACAAGTCGCGCTACGAGGATCCGGCCCTCGAGAAGCTCGCCGAGATCGTCAAAGCGGCCAAGCACGAGACGAGCGTGTGGGTGTTCACGAACGTCGACATGTTCGCGGACGCCAAGCGGCTGAAGAAGCTGTTGAAGCTGTAAAAAAAGAGAGGCCGCGTCTCCGAGGAGGCGCGGCCCCATGAAACCGGATCCCGGTCAGCGAGACGCTGGCTTCGCCGGTGCGTCTCCCGGACCCGTCGGACCGCCGTGGCCGGGTGGATACCCGTGCGACGGTCCGTACCCCTTGTCCGCGGGGTCGGCCGGGGCCGGCGGAGGCGGACGCTCCTCGGGCGTGTGCTCGCCGTCCTTCTCTCCTTCTCGACGGCGCATCAGATCACGCGACGGCCGCGTACGAGGTTGAGCACCAGGGAGACCAGCGCGAGGACGAGCAGGATGTGGATCCACATGCCGAGCTGCGACGACGTCGCGACACCGAGGACCCAGAGGAACAGCAGCAGAATGGTAAGTGCCCAGAGCATTGAAGTACCTCCAGCGAGCCGCGCGACGAGAGGAGGCGCGGCCAGGGGATTTTGGTTGTTCGAATTAAGCGGAGGGGCACCGACGCCCGACCGAAGGACTCAGCGAAGCTTGGAGAAGACGCGACCGATCACGTAGCCCACACCGACCGCGCACCCGAGGACCAGCATCGGGTTCTCGCGCATGGCCGTCGACAGGCGGCGATCGACGGTGTCGATCGTGTCCATCGCGCGGCCCTTGATGTCCTCTACGCGCGAGCGCGCTTCGTCGACCATCGCTGCGAGGTCGCGGCCATCCGTCGGGCCATCCGTCGGGGTGGTGCTGCCGTTCTGGTTCGCCATTGTGGAAACACTCCTTGAGAGCCGAATGGCTCGGGTGACGTGGACGAGGTTAGCGAGCGACGTGCCAGCGGTTTGCCCCGCGCTCGCCACAGTGGATGCGTGAGCAGTGCACAGGATCGCGCAGGGTTCGTCGTCGCGCGTTGTCGCGTTGAACTCCGGCCGTGCGCACCGCGCGATTGGCCAGTCCGCTGCATCGAAGGAGGCGTGTCCGCCGCCCGACGAGATCCGAACGATGCCGAGGAGCTTCGCCCCACCCGCGAGGCGGTGCTCCGGCCGACGCGCGAGCCGCGCGCACCGTTCGTCCC
>JALHOE010000290.1 GCA_022843175.1 Deltaproteobacteria bacterium | reverse complement strand
GCAGCTCGACGCTGCCACGCCGACCGCGCGCGCGGTCGTCGGTCCCCCGGTCTTCGGTTCGAGGAGCGGCGTGGTGGTCGCTTCGTTTCCGCGCACCCGCGTGCAGAGCGCGCTGACCGCGCTGCGCGAACGAGGCTTCGAGGCGACGCTGCTCCGCGAAGCACAGCCGGGCCCAGCGGGTCTGTCGCGTGAGCTCGCCCACGCGCTCCGTCGCGCGACCATTGCCGCGACCACGCTCGGCGCGCTCGGCGCGATGATCGGCGCGCTCAGCCTGCGCGCAGAGGCGCTTGTGCCCGGGTTCGGGTGGCTCCCCGGTCCGGCCGTCGGCGCCGCGCTGCTCGCCGGCGTGCTCGGTGCGCTCGGGTTCGCGCTCGGGATGCTCGCCCTGCTGGTCATGCCCGCGCGCTCTCTCGAGCCGCTCGCCGCGGGCGACCGAGCGCTCGTGGCGATCACCGGGGGGGACGCCAACGCCGCGCTCGCGGCGACGGTCGAGCTCGCCGGCACCCCCGTCGCGCACGAATAAGAGAGGGCCGAACGATCGCTCGTTCGGCCCTCGCCACGCCACCTCGGAAATCAGTAGGCGCGGTTGCCGTTGCCCGAGCCGCCGATGCCGGTCGAAGGGGCGGAGACCTTGGCGGGCGATGTGCCGATCTGCTTCGTGGCCCCCTCGACGGCC
The DNA here is from genome assembly GCA_022843175.1 of Deltaproteobacteria bacterium. GTDB lineage: Bacteria > Myxococcota_A > Polyangia > Polyangiales > JADJMO01 > JALHOE01. The sequence goes on along the minus strand of JALHOE010000290.1, from coordinate 9,167 downwards.
GCCGTGATGCCCATCTTCTCGCTGAGCATCGTGACCTTCTCGCTGAGCTGGCCGACGCGCTCGTTGAGGAGCTTCTGCGCGTCGATCGCGCCCTTCTTGAACTTCTCGCGCGCCTCGGCGCCCTTGTAGGGCGTGAGGAACAACGCGAGGCCCGCGCCGATCGCCATGCCGGCGCCGATACCCGTGAGCATCGGGACCACCCAGTCGCCGCTCGAGCGCTTCTGGAGCCCCATCAGCGAGAGCATGTCGTTGGTGTCGTAATCCTTCATGTTCGAGAAATACTTACGGAGGTTCATTGCTGCTGCTCCTTCGGGGCCGACGCGGCGGTGCGGCCGTGACGCCGCGCCTCGGTTGGATGAGAAGACTTCGAGTCCGTCGCCCGCGCAGCGGCGAGAGCGACGATTTTCACTGGCGTCGCCGCCGTTCGCAGCGGCAGGGACTCTGCAGGGGTCTCCACGACCCGTGCCACGCCCCGCGAGAGCACCTTGCGTTCCGGATGCTCAGGGCCACCTCGCGTCCTGCACAACGGGACCGCCGGAGCGACATCTTTCGCCTGTGCCGAGGCCGCTGTTGGATACCATTGACCGATGCGTTGGCTGACCATTCCCCTCCGGCGCGAGGCGGACGTGCTCCTCGCACGCGGCCGGCTTCGCGCATGGGCCGAGGCCACCGCGCTCACCGGCCTCGAGCGCACGCGGATCATCACCGTCGGAGCCGAGCTCGTCCGCGCCGCCGTCAACACGCGCGACGGCAACATCGAGTTCGGGTGGGACTCGCAGATGGAGCGTTCGTTCTGCCTGATCGAGCTGCCGAGCCACGCCGACGTGCCGGCCGACCTCGTGGAGGTGGAGCTGGCCCGCGCCACCGAGGGCAAGCGCAACACGCTCCGGTTCGAGGCGTTGCGCGAGGGCGACCGCACGCGCTACCGCTTCGTCGCCAACGTCGCCGTCCGGGCTGAAGACGTGCAACGTGCCGTCGCCGAGTCGCCCGACGCGACCGCCGTCGAGATGCTCCGCGAGCAGAACCTCGAGATGGCCCGAATGCTCGGCACCCTGCGCGACCGCGAGGCCGAGCTCGTCCGCGCGCTCGACGAGGCTCGGCGAAGCGCCAACGAGGCCACCGCGCACGCCCTCCACCTGCAAGAGGTGTCCAAGAAGAAGGACGAGATCCTCGCGATCGCGTCGCACGACATCCGCTCGCCGATCGCGGCCGCCAAGGGCGCGCTCGAGCTCCTCGAACCAACCCTCGAGAACCTCAACGACGACCAGAAGCACCTGCTCGGCGTGGCGCGCCGCGCGGCCGATTCCGTGGTGCACCTGCTCGCCAACCTCATGTCGACCGCGCTCATCGATCGCGACGACGATGTCGAGGACCAGATCCAAACCCCGATCATCGACGTCGCGGCCGTCGCGCGCGAGGTGATCGAGCTGATGGCGGTGCAGGCGCGTCACAAGGGGCTCGAGCTCCGCCTCGACGTCGACAGCGACGCGACCACGGTGCGGGGCGATCTCATGTGGATCCGCCAGGTGATCTCCAACGTCGTGAACAACGCGCTCAAATTCACGCCCAAGGGCGGCCACGTCCACGTCGCCATCGGCAAGGCCGAGGGCGCGGTCACCCTCGTGGTCGAGGACGACGGCGTGGGCATCCCGACCGACAAAGCCGATCGCGTCTTCGCGAACCTCACCAAGCTCCGCCCGCGTGGCACCGCCGGAGAGCGCGGCACCGGCATCGGCCTCTTCGTGACCAAGCAGCTCGTCGACCGCCTCGGCGGCACGATCGCCCTCGCGCCGCGCGAGCCCGCCGGCACGCGCTTCGAGGTGCGGATCCCGTTCGTCGAGGGCACGCCGGCCCCGCTCTCCGATTCCACTCCGGTCTAGAACGACAAACCGTTTGTCGTTCTAGCGTCCCGGCTGGTAGTCGAGCCGGCCGTTGGCTCCGAGGCACGGATCGCGGTCGGTCGAGATCTCGCCCTCGGCGCACACGCGAAACTCGGCGGGCGCGGGGCGCGCCTCGATCTTCCGCAGACGGTGCACGCGCGCCTGGTGCCCCACCGTCTTGGTCGCCACGAGCTCGCGCGGGGCGAGCGCTGCCGTGAGACCGAGGAGGGCGAACACCACAACGACGGCGTGCTTCATGCGTTACTCCCCGGCCACGACTGCGCGCTCGCCGCGCGGAGGCTCCGCCGGCTCCTTTCGCGCGTTTCCCGATTCGATGATCGACGGGGCGATCGGTAGGGCGGTCGTCAGACCGGTCGCGATGAGCCGTGCCCGCTGCTCGCGGTCGTAGAGGCGGAGCGCGGCGACGCACAACGCGACCACCAGGGGACCTCCGAACAGCCCCCAGGCGCCGAGCGAGGCCATCCCGCCGAACATGCCGACGAAGACCAGGAGTGGGTGGAGCCGGGTGCGCGCGATCCGAGCCAGGTAGGGCCGCGCGAGGTGGTCGATGCCGCTGATGACGATCCCACCGGTGAAGACGATGACCAGCGCCGCGAAGGTGCGGCCCTGACTCCACAGCACCGCCGCGACCGGTCCCCACACCAGGATCGTCCCGATCGGCACCAGCGCCGCCACCGCGGTGATGAGGGTCAGGAGCGCCGCGCTCGGGAGACCGAGCGAGAAGTAGGCGACTCCGGCCACGCCGCCCTCGACGAGCGCAGTCAGGCCGACCGAGATCATGACCGCGCGACCCACGACCACGAACTCGCGCACGAGGGCGTCGAGGTGCTGGCTGGCGAGCGGCGAGATCCGCCGCGCGAACGACATCGCGCCCGGGCCGTCGAGCAGCACGTAGTAGAGCGCCATCAGGAACACGAACACGCCGAGCGCGAGCTCGCTCGCGGTGCCGAGCAGCCCCGGCAGGGCCTCGGCGACGCGCGGTCCGAGCGCATGGACCATGTCGCGGGGCGAGCCGGCGATCGGGGCGGCCGCGTCGAACGAGGGCTGCAGCCCTCCGAGCTTGCCGCTCCGCACCAGCGAGACCACCGAGCGCAGCTCGGAGACCACCGGTACGGTCAGGGCGACGAGCGGCAGCGCGATGAGGAGCACCACGCACGCCGTCGCCGCAGCGGCCGCGCGACGGGGGCCGCCGAGCATGCGCAGCCGCACCATCCACGGTCTCACGATCGCGGCGACGCACGCGCCGAGCAGGAGCGGCGCGATCAGCGAGCGAATCGCGAACGTGGCTGCGAGCACGAGCGCGCAGGCGACGACGATGAGGGTGATCCGTCCGACGCCCTCCACGGGTGTCGTCGGCGGCAGCGACGAGAGTCGACTACCCCCGAGCGACGACCGAAGGGACGAATTGGCGCCGTCGTCGTCGTTCACGTGTGCACGCAATAGCAGGACGGATGCCACCGCTCGCGTCCTCGCGATCGAGCAGCACGTGCACGGGCGAGCGGCATCCATCCTGGTACGCGCGTTGCGAGCCCACTCGGGTTCTGTCGCGTTTCAATGACCCAACGGAGGTACTCGAGATGCAGGGCGAAGCGATGAGCAACGATCTCGGCGAAATGCAGGAGAAGGCGGTGACGAGCCTCCGCGAGGCCCGCGGGACGGTCGAAGAGTTCGCCCGCGAGAACCCTCGGGCGGCGATCGGCATCGCGGTCGGCGTCGGCTTCATCCTCGGTGGCGGGCTCACCCCGCGGCTGCTCTTCGGCCTCGGTGCGCTCGCCGCGCGCACCGTCGCGCGTGATTACGTAAAGGGACAGCTCGGTAACTTCACCGGCAGCCTGCTCGGTGGGCAGACCGGCGGCGAAGCGGAGTAGTCGAGCCACCGGCACAGCCAGTGCAGCGCTTCGACGCCATGCCGCGTCGCGCGCTCCACTGGATGAAGATCGTCTTCGTCAACCTCGGTCGATCCCGGACGATCGGGATCGCCGCCGAGATGGCCTTCTGGTTGTTCCTCTCGCTCTTGCCGCTCGCGGCGGTGGCCGGGCTGGTCGTCGCGCGGTTCGCAGTGCGCGACACCGCCGCGGTGAGCGGGCTCCTCCAAACCGTCCCGCCCGCCGTCCGTGAGCTGCTCACCGGTGAGCTCGCCAAGGTCTCCGCGTGGAACGAGGGGGCCGTCGCGCCCGCTGCCGCGCTCACCTTCGTTTGGCTTGCATCGAGCGGCATACACGCGGTGTTCGACGGGCTCGAGCTCGAGACCGAGGCGATTGCGCGCCCGTGGTGGAAGAAGCGGCTGCTCGCGATCGCCGCCTGCATCGCGATCTCGCTCGGCGTCGCGATCATCGCGTTCCTCTCGATCGGTGTGGACTGGATGCAGCGCTTCGCCGATCGGCGGATGCCGCTGCCCCCGGGCGCGGTCCGCGCCGCGCTCTCGGCGGCGCTCGCGGTCGCGTTGGTGGCAGGCCTGTACACGATCGGCCTCCCGACACGCGCCCGAAGGCGGATGCCGCGGTGGCCGGGCGCGATCGTCGCGGTGGTCCTCCAGGCGACGCTCGGCCTCGCGTATGGACTCTACGTGCGTCGCGCGGGTGATGGCGGCGCCTACCAGGGCGCGCTCGCGGTGATTGGCGTCACGCTCATCGCGCTCTACTTGCTGTGCATCGCGCTGCTGGTCGGCGTCGAGGTCAACCAGGTGCTCGGCGCCCGCCGCTTGCTCGAGGCCTCCGTGCATCCGGCGATCGCGCCGCCGCCGGCCGTCACCGACAACATGGTCTGCTGCGACGATCGCCGCGTCGAGGCGCACGGCGGTCTTCGGCCCTCGCTTTCGGGTTGGCAGTGAGGGCGAGCGTGCTCGCGGGACTCGCGGCGCTCGTCGTCGCGACGCCCGCGCGCGCGTCCTTCGTCGACGAGGCGCTCCAAGGGCTCGAGCGACGGCTCGTGACGGTCGATCGCCCCGGCGTACCGGTCGCGGTCAACGAGCCGCGCAACGTCGACAAGCGCGAGCTGCTGCCGCGCGGTCCGGGCGAGGAGCGGCCCTTCCGCTTGTTCCGCGACCTCCAGGTCCGGCGCAGCGGCTCGGCGGCGCACATCGTCGGCGCCGGGGTGCCGGTCGACATCGTTTCGGGCGTGCTCCCGGGGACGCTGCTCGCGATGCGCGTCGGTGGCGAGGCGCGCGGCCTCGGGCTGTACGCGATCGCTGGCGGCGGGACGTTCACCGCGTTCCAGCACATCCTCCCCCGGCGCGACGTCGATCCGCTCCAGGTCGAGACCCGCTCGGTTCCCTACGGTTTTCTCGGGCTCGGCGCCGAGCTCGGGCTCTACCGTGCGCTGTTTGTGGCGGGCGAGATCAACTGGGGCAGCGCGCTGGTCGGTCGCTCGCCCGACCGCGTCGTCACGCCCGCCGCCGACGAGACGGTGCGGAGCGCCGCGCTCGCCCTTCGCGTCGTCTACTGACGAGCGTGCGCACCCAACGCTGGCACACCCCGCGCAGTGTTCCGTCCTCGGAGGTGTCATCGATGAACGATCCCAAGAAGCCGACCCCGGAGCCGCAGCGCGTCTCGCATCCGAACCCCAACACCCCGCCGATGGAGGCGCCCCCGCGCCCGCAGACGGAATACGAGAAGAACGTCCCGCACAACCCCGACCCATCCGTGGCCGTGAGCAAGAGCGGCAAGAGCGGCGAGGGGAGCTACGAGGGCACCAAGCAGTATCAAGCGGGCTACGACGAGTTCGCGCAGCAGACCTCGCCCGACGACGCCTTGAAGAAGGCGAAGGCGATCGACGTCGACGACCCGTCGCTCAAGCAGGCCGAGGAGCGCGCGCGGACCAGCCACAACGGCGGGCCCGGCGGCCGGATCTCGGCGCCGTCCATTCACTGAGTCGCCGTTCGGGCAGGGCGCTCAGCGGGCGCCCTGCCGGAAGATCAACGACGCGCCCGCGATGTACGCGCCGCCGATGCGTGCGTCGAACGCGACGCCCCAACGCGGGTCGAGAAACCACCGCGCGTCGAGGCCGAAGTAGCCGACGTACCCCGCGCCGATGCCGCTGAGCAGTCCGCCGCCGGCGATCGTGTCGCGGCGGTGGTCGTAATACAGCGAGACCTCGCTCGCCGCGCCGAGGTAGACGCCGTAGCCGACGCGCGCGAGCAGCAAATCGTCGGCGGTGACGCCGCCCGCTGCGTAGCGGTAGCTGGCGATCGCCGCGCCGAGGAGCAACTCGACGAACGAGCCGCGCATCGTCGCCGCGAAGTGCTCGAGGTTCAGGCGGCTCGCGAGGCGCAGCTCGGCGGTCGTGACGTGGAAGCCGTCGCGGCGATACGCGCGCTCCGAGAGTCCCGCCTCGAGGTCGACGAAGCTGTGGTCGGGGGTGGCGATGAGCCTGCCCGAGACGAGCGCTGCGTTGCGGAAGAACGCGCCTCCGGGCGCTTGCATCGCCTCGAGCCGCACTCGCATGCGCGATGCGCGGACGTCGATCGCCTGGTCGACGACGGCGCCGTACCGGAACTGCGGATCGTGGACACCGCGCACGCCCGCGCTGGTCTCGATCCACGGCAGGGCGCGGAGCGGTGCGCCGAAGCCGCCCGGTGGCGCGACGACTCCGTAGATGTCGGCGAGCGCCGACAGCGCGAACAGACCCACGCCGGTCACGGTCATCATCGCCAGCGGCGCGACGGTGCGTCGCGACGCGCCGGTGGCGGCGATGACGGCGAGCGACGAGACCGCCATCCCGAGCCCGACGCCCTCGACGAAAAGGAGGCGGCGACCGATCGCGGGCTGACCGGCCACGAAATGCCCCGCCCCGTGCACCACCGCGCCGGGCACGACCGACGCGGCGATCGCGAGCGGCTTGCGGTCGTCGGCGCGCGCGGCGGAGGGGAGCAGCAGCAGCGCGCCGAGCAGGGCGCGACGAATCACGAGCGCAAAGCAACCACGGTCACTTCACGGAGACAATCGCCTCACCGCTGCTCGCCTCGGCCGCCGACCGCGGCACGAAGGCGCGGATCGGGCCGAGCGCGAAGGTGCCGCGTCGTGCGGCCACCAGAGGCACCCGGATGTCCTTGCTCCCCGCGGGGAGGTTGCGCAGCGAGAGCGCGAGCGAGGTGCCCTCGTGGAACGCGGCGATCGTGCCGTCGCGAACGAGCGCCTCGAGCGCGACGCGATCGGCGCTGATGCCGGCCGCGAGCGGGATCGTCATGGTCAGCTCCGCCCGCGCGACGGTGCTCGTGACCTTGATGGTGCTGGTGGTGGTGCCGCCGGCGGTCACCGCCGCGGCGGTCAACGCGCGCTCGATCTTGAGCCCGAGGCCCTCGACCCGTGCGTTCTTGTTCCACCGCTTGAGGGTGATCGACGCCGGCGCGCTGAGGTTGCCGTCGTACGCGATGCGCACCTCGTGCTTGCCGACCGTGAGGAACGCCGAGAGGTCGATCGCCCGGAGCGATGCGGCGCTGATGAACGGATCGTCGGGATCGATCTTCAGCGTGCGCACGAGCTTGCCGTCGACGCTCACGGCGACCGAGGCGTCGGCCTTCTCCGGGGGCGTCGGATCGAGGAAGGTGAGCGCCTCGATCGCCGCCGCCGTGCCCCACGCGTTGTGCCACGCGCCCCACGACGGCCTCGTGGCGAGGATGTACCCGACCGCGTCGTGCAGCTCGGGCTCGAACTGTCCGGGCGTGACCGTGGTGAGGAGCTCGATCACGCCGCGCGTGGCCTCGATGCGGCCACCCCACGCGTGGAACCACGACGGCTCCCAGTACCCGCCGCGATAGCTGCCGAGCAGCGCCTTGATGCCCTGCTCGACGTCGTCCTTCGCCGCGGGCATGGCGTTGGTCGCGCGCGCGTGGAGCCAGAGGCCCATCACCGCGGAGGAGAGAGTGAGCGGATCCTCGGAGCCGGCCCCGCCCTTCACGATCGCGCGCGCCTTGCTCGCGAGCCGCTCGACCTTGGCCTTGTCGGTGCCCCACACCGGCTGACCCTTCTCGCTCGCGGCGATCGCCTGGAACGCGGCCATCGTCGCGGCGCGCTTCTTCGACGGGCCGTCGCCCTCCCAGAACGCCACGTTCGAGACGTCGACCTCGTCGTCCTGATCGAGCGACTTGAGGAGGTAGCTCCGCCCGGTCGCGATCGCGGCGTCGGGGACCGGGATGTTGGTGTCGCGGAGCTTCGCGAGCGAGTGCAGCGCGTGCGTGGTGACGTACGCGGAGCTGCCGGAGCCGAGCCCCTGCGTCGCGGCCCAGGTGTCCCAGCGCCAACCCCACCCGCCGTCGGGCTGCTGATCGAGCAGGAGCGAGGTGGTCGCGAGCTGCAGCTTCTCGTGCACGCGCGCGACGGTCGCCGCGGGCGCCTTGGTGCGGAGCAGGTAGCCCTCGAGCGCGATCGTCGCGAGCAGGCGCGACGCGTCGGGGTCGACGCCGTAGTACGCCTCGTCGTTGGCGAGCTCCTCGAGCCCCTCGACGAGCGGGACCGCGCTCGGGAAGGCGATCGAGAGATCGGCCTCGACGTGGGTGTCGTCGGCGCCGCGCTCGAGCTCGAAGCTGACCGCCTTGCCGCCGCCGAGCGTCGCCTTGACCGAGCTCTCGAGCGGCACCCCGCGCGGGGAGACCCACAGCACGCGGTTCTCGGTGTCGTTGCGGAGCACCTTCGACGCGCCGGGCGTCTCGACGAACGCGACGCTGAACGGCACCGACCCGGCTGCGTCGGCGCGCACGCGGAACTTCACCGCGGCGGCGCTCGCCGCGGGGATCGTGAGCGTCTGCGAGGTCGCGCCGATCACGGCGATGCCCGCGCTGGTGAGGGTGACGGTGCCCTGCACGGCGTCCTTGCGCGTGTTGCGGACCGCGACGGAGACCTCGGTCTCGTCGCCCTGCGACAGGGTCGCGGGCAGATCGCTGCGCACCGAGACGTCCTGGTCGACCTTGATCGTCGCCTTGCCGATCCCGACCGCGCCGCGATCGTCGGTCGCGACCACCGTGACGCGATGGGTGCCGATGGTGTCGGGGAGCTTGGTGGACAGCTGGGTGGTCGCGGGCTCCTTGCCGCTCGGCGCGTCGAGGATCTTCTCGGGCAGCCAGAATGACGTCGGCGCGAAGTCGGTGCGGATCGAGATCTTCACCTCGGGCGCCTTGGGTGGCGGCGCGCCGGTGCCCTTGGCGGGGCCGGCGTACTCGCCGAGCTTGGCCTGACCGTTGGCGATGAGGACCTTCGACTTCTCCTTCGGCGCGTCCTCGGCCGCCGGCGGGGGAGGCGGCGACGCGGGCGCGGCTGCAGTCGGCTTCGGGAC
>JALHOE010000289.1 GCA_022843175.1 Deltaproteobacteria bacterium | reverse complement strand
GCGGGGGCGGCGGCTCCGAGCGCGACGAGGCGCACGGGCTCGGTCATGACAGGTCTCCCTTCGCTCGAAGGCGTGCAATGCCCACCTCGAGCTCTTTGCGCGCCTTGTGCAGGCGCGAATACACGGTGCCGACCGGCACCCCGACGATGCCGGCGATCTCCTCGCACGACAGCTCCTCGACCTCGAACATCACGAACACCGCGCGTCGATCGAGGTCCATCCCGTCGAGGATCGTCTCCAGCGTCGCGCGCGCTTGCTGCCGCGCGGCGAGCTCCTCGGGCGAGAGCGCGTCGTCGTCCTGCTCGGGCACGTCGTCGGTCGGGTGCTCGCGCCGCACGTGCGCGCGCCGGCGGAAGGCCGCGGCGACGCGCATCGCGATGCCGTACAGCCACGTGGTGACCTTCGAGGTCCCGTCGTAGCTGTCGAGGCGGCGGTGCACGACCACGAACACCTCCTGCAATGCGTCCTCGAGGTCTCGGTCGCGCACGCCGAAGCGCTGGAGCGCCGACCACACGAAGTCCGCGTGCGCCGCGTGGATCGCCGTGACGTCGAGCGCGGCGCTCGACGGCGCAACCGGGATGGCGGCCTCCACCCCCCCTCTATGCTCGGTGCCCCCCGGCTCCTTCACGGCTCAGAACAGATTCCACCCGAGGCCGACCCCGGCGAGCAAACCGAAGGTTTGGGCGAACATTTCCTGGTCGTCGGCGGCCGGCGTGACGCGGAACCGATGTCGGGTGAGCGGGACCATGCCGTCGACCGAGGCGTCGAGGATGAGGGCCTCGGCGAGGCGCACGCGAAAGCGCAGCCCGAAGGCCGCGCCGAGCCACAGCCGATCGCCCGGCCGATCGGGCTCGAGCCGGTGCACCGCCGCGTGGGTCGCGCCCGCGTGCAGGGCCACGCACAGGTCGACCCCGACCGTCAGCGTCCCGGTGGTCCCTCCACACGTGCCCGAGTGCAGCGTGGTGAGCGAGATCCCGGCGACGCCATCGGCGGTCCGCTGCGGCGGGAGGTACATCGCCCCGAAGACGGCGCGGAAGCGGTGGGAGAAGGCGGGATCGAACGAGAGGGCGACGCCGGGCGCGGGCTTCGGGAGGAGGCTCGTCGAGAGGACGGCGCGCACCATTACGGCGGCGAGTGAGGTTGGGGGGGGCGGGGTCGGGGTTGGCGTCGGGGTCGGCGTCGGCTTCGGCTTCGGCTTCGGCTTCGGCGTCGGTGTCGGGCTCGGACTCGGGCTCGGGCTCGGACTCGGGCTCGGACTCGGACTCGCGGCCGCGTCGGGATCGATCGCCAGCGCCAGCGCGAGGGACACCGCCTCGCCGAGCGACGCGCAGGTGTCGGCCTCGCTCGTGAGCTCCCGCTCGCCGAGCGACTTGCCGTCGGCGTCGCGGATCCATAGCTTTGCTATCCATCGCTTGGGCTCGCGCGCGATGGTCCCCTCGACCGCGAGGGTGGGCGCGGCGACGAAGGGGTCGCGGCCGAGGCGCGCGGTGACGCTCTTGCGGAGCGACGCGTCGTCGACGCAGGACTCGGCGCCGGGGAGACGGACCCACGAGACGCGCGCGGTGGGCTTCTCCTCGGCGAGGGCGAGCGCCGTCGTCGTGAGGATGAGAGCGAACGCGGGGGACCTCACGGGGGGAACATAGCCTGGGAGCAGCTCCCGCTCTCGGCGATCAGGGCGGCCGGCGTCACGGGCGAGATTCGCGCTCGAGCGCCTGTCGCTGCTCTCAGAGGGTCGAGTCGCCTATCGCATCAAGCAGACGCGCCGGAACGCGACCCACTGACCCCCCAGTCCGTCGAACTCCTCGCACGCATCGCCTCGCTCATCCCGCCGCCACGCCACCCCTCTCTGCGTTATCACCGGGTCGTCGCACCCAGTTCGAAGTGGCGGCGTCACATCGTCCCGCGTCCCAACGAGACCGAGAGCGCGCAGCGTGCGTCTCGCGCGGTGCACGCACCCTCGCCAGCGTCGCCCCCTATCAAGCCCGCGACGCCAAGCCCCCGACAACGCCCGCGATGCCTCCGGCGCCCGGCGTCTTCACCGCGCCGCACCGTGACGCGCAACCGAAGACAAACTCGAAGCACCGTGAGGAAGTCGAACGCGTACTTGTCGGGGGGAGTTTGAAAAATGCCGGTCAGGTCCCCGGCCGGGTTCAGGCGCTCGCTGACGCGCGCGCCCATTCGGGGGTGACGGTACGTCGGGCGCGGCCCGTGGTTTCGCTCGAAAAAAAAGCCACTTTCGTGCGATCCGAATCGGGATTCGCGGCGTATGAGTAGGCAACACATCGGGGAGGGTCCACCGCAGCGCGTGCACACCGCACACGCTGCAGGGACTCGTCTTGCCGAGGAGGTACCCAAGCATGAATCGCAAATGGCTTATGGCGCTCGCGCTCGCGCCGCTCGCCGTGGTCGCCGTCGCGCAGCGTGACGGACGCGCCGCCGACCACCTGGACGGCCCCGGGGCGACGAAGGATCCGGCGGCGGACATCACCGACGTCTACGCGTTCACCAGCCCCGAGACGCCGGGACACCTGGTGGTCGTGATGAACGTCTTTCCGCTCGCCACCTCGGCCGCGAAGTTCTCGGACAAGGTCGAGTACACCTTCCGGATCCGCGAGATCACCGGCACCTCGCCGGTCACGCTCGGCGCGACCGCGCTCGACATCAAGTGCACCGCGGACGCCGCCGCGACGAAGGTCACCTGCGCCGCGCCGGGCGGCCTGACCAAGACCGTCGACGTCGGCATGACCACCGGCGCCGCCACCGACGACATCCGGGTCTTCGCGGGGCTCCGCTCCGATCCGTTCTTCTTCGACCTCGACGCGTTCAAGAAGACGGTCGCCGACAAAGCACCCGCGTTCACCATGCCGGGCAAGAACTTCTTCAACAAGGCGAACGTGCTCTCGATCGTCGTCGAGGTGAACACGATGAAGGCCTTCGGAAAGGCCGCGCCAATCCTCACGGTCGCCGCCGAAACCATGCGGACGGGGAGCTGAACATGCGCATCACTGCCATTACTGCCATCACGGCCGCGCTCATGCTCGCCGGCTGCAGCGACGACGAGGCGCCGCCCGCCACCGACACCGACACCGGCGTCGCCGCCGACACCGGCATGACCACCGACACCGGCATGATGACCACCGACACCGGCACGATGATGACCGACGGCGGCGGCGACACCCCGACCCCGCCCCCCACCGGCCAGATCGATCGCATGGGCCGCCCGGCGATCAACACCGCGCTCGTCGGCGCAGACCTCAAGGACCAGTACAACAAGACGGCGACGTACACCGCGCCGTTCCCCACGACGTTCACCAAGTCCTTCAACGACAGCCTGATCTTCATCGACAAGCTCGACGGCAAGGACGACTGGACGCTCACCGGCGGCACCCACCCGCTGCGCGATCCGCTGCTGTCCGACTTCCTCGTGGTGGACACCGGCAAGGCGTGCCCCGACAAGGGCAGCTACCTCGACGTCGAGCTCTTCGTGCTCGGCCTGCGCCCGACTGCCAACACCACCTGCGGCGGACGCACGCTCAACGACGACGTCATCGACACGACCCTCACGGCGACCGTCACCGCGCTCACAGCGCCGGTGAAGGACAACGTCGACGCGGCCACCAAGCCGGCTACCGCCACGTTCCCCTACCTCGCCGCCCCCAACTGACCATGAAGCGATGGCCCCTGTTGGTCGCGCTCCTCGCGACCGGATGTGATCGTTCCGAAGCGCCGACCGACAGGGGCGCGGCGCCGCTCACGTGCGGCGCCGCCTCCACCGCGATCGTCCAACGCCCGCCGAGGGCCGACGTGGTCACCACCAACCCGGCCGACTTCCTCGCCGGCCTCGCGGGGCAGATCTCCGCGGCCGAACGGGCGCACCTCGACGATCCGACCTCGCAGACCAAGCGGACAATGCTGGCCTCGCTGCTCGGCGCGCGCGGAAAGCTCTTCGGCGACCTCGACGAGATCCAGCGCGGCATCGCGCTCCTCGGCGACGGCGACGCCTCCGCGCTGATCGAGCGCGCGTCCCTTAACCAGTCCCTCCACCGCTTCCCGGTCGCGCGCGCCGATCTCGAGCGGGCCCGCGCGCTCGGCGCCCCCGAGAGCGCGCTCGTCTCGATCGAGCAGGAGCTCGATTGGAACGAGGGGCGCTACGACGTGGCGATCGCCAAGATCAACAACCCGCCGCGCCGAACGATGATGACCGTGCTCCGTCGCGCGCGGCTGCAGCACGACCTCGGAGATCAGGCGGCCGCCGACCGCCTCTACGCCGAGGCGGAGGACCTCATCGACGACACCAGCCCCGTTCCGGTCGCGTTCCTCAACTTCCAGCGCGGCTTCCACGCGTTCGAGCTCGGACGCCTCGACGAGGCTTCGCTCTTCTATCGCGAAGCGCTCCGGCGGCTGCCGGGCTGGATCACGGCCCGGGAGCACCTCGCCGAGATCCTCGTCCTCCAGGGCAGGAACGAGGAGGCGCTCCCGCTCTACGAGGACGTGGTGGCGCGGTCGAGGGATCCCGAGCTCGCCGCCGCGCTCTCCGATCTCTATCGCGCGCTCGGTCGCGATCCGGAGCCGATGCTCGCCCGCGCGCGCGCCGGCTTCGAGGACTACGCCCGGAGGTTTCCCGAGGCCGCGTACGGCCATGGGTCGGAGTTCTTCCTCGCCTCCGGCAACGATCCGGCGCGGGCGCTCGCGATGCGCGAGGCCAACGTGAAGCTCAGGCCCAACGGCGTCGCCCACGCCCAGCTCGCCGAGGCGCGCCTCGTGATCGGCGACCTCGCGGGCGCACGGGCCGCGATCGACGTCGCGCTCGCGAGCCCCCTCGCCTCGGCGAGCCTGTCGTGGACGGGCGCCAGAGTGTACGCGGCGCTCGGTGATCGCGCCCGCGCGGCTGCGCTCGCACAACAGGCCTGCGCACAGAACCCCCGGGCCTCGATCGACGAGCCGGCGATCGAGCCCTAGACCGCGAGGCGTGAACACCCGCTCGCTGACGCTCGCGGCACTGCTCGGCATGGGTTGGGACAGGGCGCCGACGACGACGTGACGAGCGAGGCGTCCGTGACCGGCGAGATCGCCGAGACCGGCAGCGACGACGCCAAGAAGGAATCGCACCCGGGCGCGACCGAGGTGTGCGACGGCGTCGACCACGACTGCAACGGCAAGATCGACGACCTCGCCAAGATCGGCGAGGGGATCCTACGTCAACTCGCCGACTGGAATCCCGCGCGGACCCTTGGACTTCCTACTCCCCGACGCGCGCATCATCGATTGTCGCCAAGCCGCGTCAGCCTCACTGGTCCCATTCGTGGTCAGCTCGGAGGACCATGCGTCGATCCCTCTTGCTCGCCTCGATGCTCCTTTCTGCATGCAGGCGAGAACCCGTGCCGAGCGCGACGACGGTGTCGGCCAAAGAGCTCGACGCGCGCGCGCCCGTGGAGTGTGTCGACGCGGCGGCGCGGAAGAAGTCAGCCTGGCTCGGCGTGACCGTGGCCGTCGGCGGCGACGTTCACGTTTGTATCGCGGGGCGGTGCTCGGCGTTCGACGTCGCGACGAGGCGCCGGCGTGTCGTCGACAACGTCGTCGTGCAGGAGCCCCCGAGCGCTGCGCCGTGTAGGAGTGGGTTTGTCCGTGTCGTCACCGACGGCGTCGAGGTCACCCTTCCCGGCGCGCCGACCAAGCCGATCCCTGTCGCCGGCGCGCGCGCCCCGCGCGCGAAGTCGTGGGATCCGGGCACGCCCGCCGAGCTCAATCGTGACGGCAGGCTCCTCGCGGTCGTCTTTGGCGAAGACGCGATCGTCTACGACGTGAAGACGACCAAATTCGTACGCCGCTTCAGGTCGAGCCCGCATGCCTGCTTCTTCGGCAGCGCATTCTACGCGCTCGGATTTCACAATCCACGATCGCCGGAATTCATCGCGTACGGCGGCGGGGTTCCGGACGCGCGCATCGATTGCTCGCCGCGGGACGCGTCGAGCCGCTACATGCGGCAGTCGCCGCACCTGCACCTCTCGGGCGAGACCTGGGCGTTCCTCGCGAACGACGGAACCAAGCTCATCATCGAGGGCGTATCGACGCACGAGTCGCCGATCGTCGTCGAGCTGCAACCGCAGCAAGAGTACTTCCAGCCGGCGATCGTCGAGTCGCACGGACGCGTCGTCGCGGTGCTGACGGGAGCGCAACTCGGCGACGTGGTGGTCGTCGACCCGGCGACGGGAACGTCGCAGCGCTACCCGGTGCCGACCTGCGCGGCCGACGCGGGTTAGTCGCGCGTGCGCGTTTCACGTGCGCTCGCGCGAGCGTCGGCGGAGCGCCGCGATGACCGTTCGTTCTACGCCGAGGCGCTCGACCGCGACGTGAAGAAGCCCCCTGTGCGGCCATCTATCGGCGTGCTGCTCTGCGCGACGAAGGACGACGAGGTCGTCGAGTACGCGTTCGCGCCAACGACGTCGCCCACACCAGACCTGGAGGCGCGTGAGCTGTTGATCCGGCTCGCGCCGGGAGAGCTCGCCGCGCGAGAGGCGCTGGCGGCGGCCGCGGGCGCGACGGGCCGCGTGCCCGAACAAGAAGAGGGGCTCCTCATGGCACAGTCGATCGGTACGCCTTCTCCCCCCCCCGTCCCATCCCCGCGTTGCAGCCTTCGCGCTGATGGTAGGCTCGGCGCTCCACACCCGGTCGGGAGAACCCATGACGACGAAGCTGGTAATCGGTTTGGCGATGTTGGTTGGTGCGCTCGGTTGTACGCCGAGCCCCGAGAAGATCTGCAATCACGTCATGGAGATCGCGGCGAAAGAAGCCGGCGACAAGCTCAATGACGAGAAGAAGTCCAAGATGCTCGACAAGTGCGTCAAGGAGGCCGGCGAAGAGAAGGAGAAGGATCCGGAGCGCTACAAGTGCATTGCGAAGTGCGCGATGGCCGCGGCCGACTTCAAGGCGTTCCGCAAGTGTGACGACAGCGACACCTGTCCCAAGAAGGACGGCGACAAGGACAAGAAGAAGGCCGACGACGACGACAAAAAGAAGTCGGACGACGACGGCGACAAGAAGAAGAAGAAGAAGGACGACGAGTAGAGGTCAGAGCGGGAAGTTCCCGCACTTCTTCGGCGGGTTGTTCGCTCGCTGTCGCGCGAAGCTCGAGCGCACGAGGGTTTGCGCTGACGCGTGATCGCGGGTGAACGCCCCCGTCGATGAAGCCCAGCGACGCCGGCTTGAACGGGGTTGAAGTCCACCGCCGAGGTCGAACGTCGAGTTACAGCTAGCTTGCGCAAACCGGATCGGCGCCTTACCCATCCGTAGTCGTCGTGTTCGCGTCGCCCCACAGAAGCCACGTCGCCGGCCTTGCGCGCTGCACGGCGGCTCTCCGTGTGCTGGCGATCGCGGTCGCGGTGCTGTCGCTCGGCGTCACGGCCGAGGCGCGCATCGCGTCGAGGGTCGTAGCGGCGAGCGCGACCGCGGCGATCGCGGCTTCCTCGGCCGAATGGCGCGCCGCCGGCACGATCCGCGAGCTCGAGCGAGCGAGCGACGCCGCGTGGGCCGCGTCGGACGTAGACGGCGTTGCGCCGGCGCTGCTCCCGGCCGGAGTGTCTTGGGAGCTCGGCGGTGCCGCGCTCGCCCGCGTGATCGATTGGGCGCCGACGTCGACCGAGGCGCCGACTGCCCGTCGCGTCGTCACGCACCTCGCTCGCGGACCACCGGGCGATCTGTCGTAGCCGCCTCCCCGGGGTGCCCGCGTGCCGGCGATTTCTGCCGAGGCTCGGCGTGCGCCCCGCGCGTCGGACCGCACGCCGCGGTTCGAAGAGCGATCGCAGCTAGACCTTTCGTGCAGCGATCGCGTTCACGCGACGATGGATCCAATTGTGGGCTCGAAACGGGTTTCCGTCTTCGAGCAGCGGAGTCGAGACATGAGCTGGTTTAACTTCTTCACGACCAAGAGCAATGTGGACCGGGCCGGAGGCTCGCGTCGCCCGCGTCCGAGCGGCAACGTCATCGCGCGACACGCCCGGTGGATCTCGAAGAAGGCGCAGGCTCACGATCGCCAAGCGGCGCTCGAAGCCCTCGCGAAGACTCGCTCGGGCGTGGCCGTCCCGGCGCTCCTCAAGAGGTTCACATTCTCGATCGAGCCGTCGATCACCGATCAAGACGAGCGTGAGATTGCCTTCCACGGCGTCGTTGCCGCGGGAGAGGACGCGCTGCCCTCGCTCCGAGCCTTCTGCTCAAACGCCGAGAGCGTCACCTGGCCGCTGCGGATCATGCGCGAGATCCTCGACGACGAGCAGTTGGCCGGCGAAATCATCGAGCTCCTCGCGGAGTGGGACACGGAGTACCACCGCAACCCGGAGCCGAAGGCCCAGCTGCTCGGCGCGCTCGAGCGCGTGAAGGACGCACGCGTTTGCTCCGGCGTCGAGCGCTTCCTCGAGGACTTCGACGAGCCCACGCGGTTTCAGGCGGTCGGCACCTTCCTCGCACAGGACGCCCCCGAGGCCACCGGCCCCTTGGCGCGCGCGCTGGTGCGCGAAGAGGCCGTCCGCACTCGCAACCGCATCGCCGAGGGCCTCGCGATGCGCGGCTGGATCGTGCCGGAGGCGGAGCGCGCGCCGCTCGCCAAGAACCTCCCGCACGGGTATCGCCTCGACGCCGACGGCCGCGTCCTGCGCTGACGTGACTTCTCACGACTTGCACGTAAGTGTTGGCTTATCCAACCTGCACTTATTGTGTTGTTTGCACGCATTGCTTTGTCTGCAGTCGGCGTCGGTTCCGGGTGCACAGATCGTGGAACCGTCCGGATTCGTCGACAACGCGCAGTCGCCATAGCTCCCGCAGTTTCGGCTCTCCCTGCAGTGCGCGACTGTGCTCGGCTGACAGCGCCCCTTGGGACTGAGCTTCGTCACGGTGAAGGAGCAGTCACCGTTCTCCTTGCAGTGTTGCGACTGACTGCAGTCCCCCTCGCCACCCGGCACACACAACGTGCCATCGAACAAGCACTCACCCTTGTAGCGGCAGCCATCCGCCTTCTTGCAGTCCTGCGAGCTCGCGAGCTTGCATAGACCGCCCGCCGGGGTGCAGCGCGCGTTGCGCCGGCAGGCCGCCGTGTTCGCGCAGTCCGCGTCCTTGTTCGCCCTGCAGCGTCCAGAGACCGCGCTGCACCACCCGAACAACGCGCATCCGTCGGTTGCGGCGCAGTGCTCGTCCTTCGTGGCGCCGCAGCTCGAGCCGA
The DNA here is from genome assembly GCA_022843175.1 of Deltaproteobacteria bacterium. Taxonomy (GTDB): domain Bacteria; phylum Myxococcota_A; class Polyangia; order Polyangiales; family JADJMO01; genus JALHOE01. The sequence continues at coordinate 760 of JALHOE010000289.1, read as the reverse complement.
TGGCCGCGCACGCGCCGTCCGACGAGCACGCGGGGCGAGCTGCACACTCGGTGTCCGAGAGACACGGGCCGTCGCACTTGCTCTCGCTCGGCTGCGAGTCCGTCGGACGCTTGCAGCCGAAGGCCAGCAACAGGCAAAGCACGGGGCCGACACGGCTCATCGACCGGGAAAGTACCATCGCGTCGTCGTGAACCGCGCTTCTTCCGCAGGATCGCCACGCTGTGGGGCTCGATGGGTTGCCCCGGACCCCGGGGCCACGATCGGATGGAGCACGCAGCGCGGGCGGCGCGCTCTCGAGCCCTACGCCGCGCAGATGTCGGCGAGCTTGCCGCCGAGGACGTCGACCACGCCGTCGCCCGCGTGCTCCTTGGTGACTGCGGTCCCGTCCTTCGGAGCGTACACCCCCCTAAGTTCCTCCGAAACCGGTCCGGTTCCCCGGCCGAGCAACGCAACTCAGCGCAGGACAGCGTCGCCGCCAGTGCAGAGTGTGCCGTGCGCGTTGTAGCAGTCGGCGCTGCCACTCACGCGTCGGTGCACGGGTTCATCATGCCCTCGAAGTAGTCACTCTTCTCGGCCGAGTCGCACGGGTAGCGGAAGCGAGCTTCGGACGGAAGCTCCTCGCACGACCAAATGTCCCCAGTTGATCTTCCCCCGCTTCCGTGGACACCCCAACAGGCGCGAAGATGCGCCAGGAGTGTTCGATGGCGAAGCGAGAGGCACGAAGGAAGCGACGCGCGTTCACGGCGGAGTTCAAGGCCGA
>JALHOE010000288.1 GCA_022843175.1 Deltaproteobacteria bacterium | reverse complement strand
GAGCAAGCCCTCGCCGGTGCCGCCGAGGAGGATGGTGCCCGCGGAGAGAAGGAGCGCGGGGTGGCGCGCGCAGAGCGAGAGCACGCCCGCGAGCACCGCGTCGATCGCGGTGGCCGGCGTGTCGCCCGGCTCGGCGACGAACGCCTGGGTGGCCGCTTCGGCGGCGACGGCGTGAGTGGAGGCTGCGGCCGCGCGCGTGGCCATCACTCGTCCTCGTCCTCGGGGAGGGCGAACGACCCGCGCGGGCGGATCACCGCGCCGCCCGCGGCGGGCGTGCGCGACTCGAGGCTCTTGGCCAGGCTCTGCAGACGCTTGGCCTCTTTGGCTGCGTGCGGCGTGGTGAAGATGACGACGCGCTCGCCCTCTTCCTCGCTCTTGCTCTCGGCCGCGATCACCTCGGCGAGGTACCGCAGGCGCGCGGGGGGGAACTCGGTGCGCCCGCCGACGGTGCCGAGGCGCCAGTAGCGGAGCACCGGATGGAAGAACGGCTCGCGCGGATCGCCGAGCGGGTCGAACGCGAGGTCGACGCCGAGCTTCAGCGCGAACGACGCGGCGGTGTCCGGCTCCCAGACCCCACGCGGCTCCCACGCGATGCGCACCAGATCCCGCGCCTCGCCGAGCCCCTCGCGCAGGCGGTCGACCACCTTGTGCAGGCGCTCGCGCTGCAGCTCTCCCGGCGTGACGTCGCTCGGCGTCTGGATCAGCATGAATCGCGCTTGGAGCAGCCGCTGCGCGTCGAGGTAGCGCGCGAGCGCTTCGTCGAGCGCGGGCGTCGGGCGGACCAGCGCGAGCGCCTTGGGCGCGACGATCGAGATCTGCAGCGTCGGCCCGGCGTCCTTGCGCCACTTGCGGAGCGTCGCGTCGCGCGGCGTGGGCTCGCGGTCGAGCAGGTCGACCTCGAGCACGTCGTAGCGACGCGCAAAGTTCGCGATCGAGCCGCGGCCGACCGTGGTCCCGATCAGGGTTCGAATGCCCATGGGGGTGGCTCTATAGCAGAGCGCGTGTGGGGTAGGCGTTCCCGCGGGCGGGTGTCAGGCGAACGTGTGGGACGGGCTCAGCCGCCCGTGGCCGCGTCGGTCGTGGTGGTGACCTTCGGCGCCATGTTGAAGTCGAGCAGCGGGTTGAGGCCGGGGACGATCGACGCGTCGGGGTTCACGCCCTCGTTGACGCGGTAGATCTTCATGTCGCGCGGGTTGATGATGTAGTTGCGCGGAATGCCCGAGCCCGCGGGGATCGTCTGCTCGTCCGGGTCGGCGACGATGTCGAAGTTGATTTGATACTGGTTGGTCCAGCGATCGACCGTCGGCTGGTCGGCCGGGTTGCGCTTGGAGTCCTGGATCATCGTGGTGAGGAAGCGGGCGCCGCGCGGCTGGTAGAGGCTCGTGAAGAAGCGCGGGAGGTCCTTCGCTTCTTCGCGGCACGGCGGGCACCACTCGGCGGAGACGACCACGAGGAGCGCGAAGATCCCGCGCTCACCCGTCGGGTCGTAGTAGTCGATCATCTTGATGTCCGACCACTCGCCGCGGCCCTTGGCGTCGATGCCGCCGAGGTAGCCCTTGAAGCTCGCGTTCGGGAAGACCATGCCCTTCTCGAGGCCGTAGGGCCCCTCGGGGTAGGTGAGCCACGGCGCGGTGTCCTCGACCGGCGCGGTGTCCTCTGCCACGCCGGTGTCGGCGGCGCCGGCGACCGACTTGGTGTCGTCCTTCGACGCGCAGCCGAGGAACATCACCACCGTGAACGCGAACAGTGCAGAGCGACCGAACATCATGACCCCGTCGGTAAGTTGGTGGGGCGGTATCGCACGCCGAGGTGAAACCGTCCAGCGCCGGCCGCCGGGCGGAAAAACTCCGTCGTCAGCGTAGCACCCGACCGAAACAACGCCCGGAGCGCGCCGTGACAAAAACCAGAGGACCCCGCGATGAGCGAGGTCCTCTGCGCGTCAGCGAACCGAGATCAGCCGCCCGAGGAGGGCGCGTCGGCCGGCGGCGTGCCGCTGTCGGCCATCGGATCGCACTCGTCCGGTCCGGGAGTGGTGGAGGACGTCTTGATGGGCGCCATCGAGTGGTCGCCCGCCTTCTTGGCGGTGAACCCGAGCGCGATCGAGATCGCGTCGCAGGTCTTGCTGGTGTCCTGGAGGTTCGGCGCGCCCGAGACGAGGTCGGCCGACTGGGTCAGCGTGCTGATGACCTGCTCGTAGGTGGCGTTGCCCGGGCAGATGCCGAAGCGCTTGGCGACGGGCGTGAGCGCCTCGCGGAGCGCGTCGATGTTCATCGCGCCGGCGATGGTGCCGTCGGAGCCGTCGGCGACCTTGAAGCTGATGATGCCGCTGTCGATCGGGAGGCTGATATCCGCGCCGCTCAGCGAGATGTTGAGGTTGATGCGGCCCTTGCCGAAGTCGCCCGAGACCCAGTAGCCGTTCGCGATGTACGCGTCGGGGAAGCTGAGCTTGGCGTTGGCGATCGTCTTGCCGTCGGTGAGGGAACCGTCGACGATCTGCCAGCCGGTCTCGGTCTCGCCGAACGTCGGCGCGCCCATCTTGTTGTTGAAGTCGTTGGCGACGTAGACCGAAGCCGGGGCCTTGGAGTTGTCCTCGGTGGTGAAGTTGTCGATCTTCATGAGCAGCGTGAAGCTGCCGTCCTTCACCGCGCCGGTGACCGCGTCCTCGGCGTCCGCCTTGAGGGACTTGATGACCGACATGACGTGCTGGCCGAAGTTGTTGTCGATGCCCTTGTTGCCGTCGGCGAGCACGTTCGTCGGCGAACCCTCGCGGCGCTTGCAGGTGCCCTCGCTGCCCTTCGACTGCTCCTTGGTGGTCGACTTGTTGTCGAGGTCGAAGCCGTAGTCCTTCCACGCGTTGGCGTCGGCGACGCCGTCCGTCTTGCGGGTGAGTCCGAGCTTGAGCGCGTTGATCGCGAACCACTGCGTCTTGCCGGTCGCGGTCTTGGTGGTGCGGGCCGGGGGCTTGGCGCTTTCGCCCGAACCCGTCGTGGTGGGCTCGGGGTCGCTGCTTCCGCAGCCCGGAGCGAACGCGAAGCCGGCGACGGCGGTGGTAGCAAGGAACGCCGAAGCGATGAGCGTAGAGCGCTTGATCACGAGAACCTCCTCGAGGGCACTTAAGGAACCTGTTCGGCCGCGGATCACCGCGCGGCATCGACGGGCGACACGCTACCGGACAGGCATTGCTCGCGCAACGTGGCGTGTTTCCAAAAGCAGCTCAACGCATCGCGTCAACGCGAATGAATCGGGGTTCATTCATGTGCCGCGATGTGTGCATTGCATCACTGCACCGCGCCGCCCTCGCTCGGCGGCATCGGCGGACGGCGCGCGAGCCGCTCGCGCGCGGCGGCGCGCACTGCCGGGTGCAACGCCGTCGCGTCGACCACGCTCTTGAGCTCGTTGCGTCGCAAGAGCGCGATCATCGCGATCGCGATCTCGCTCGGCGTCGTGGGGTTGAGCACCAGCGCCATGCGCACGCGCGGCCGCTGACACCACCGTGGGTGTCGCGCGACCTCCTGCAACACCTCCGGCTTGTTGGGTCGCCGCGTCGCGAGTCGCACGACGTCGTCCTCGGTCAGCCGCGCGGCGGCGAGCAGGTTGCGGATCACGTCGGGGTGCGGATCGGCGAGCACCTTGGGGAGCAGCTCCGGCGGCGGCCGGCGGGCGATCGACTTGCGCTCGCCGAGCGTCAGAGGGCGGCCGCGCCCGTAGTCCGGCACGTCGCGCGGGCGCGCTTCGCCGTCGGTCGAGAGCGCGACCTCGTCGTCGAGCTCGGGCGCCGGGGCCTCGAGGCTCCCACGCGGCTTGCTCCGCGCCGCGAACGGCCGACGCAGCAGGCGCTCGAGCGTGAGCAGCCCGCGTGTGCGCGCCTCGTCGCGGAGCGCGTCGCGGGCTTCGTTCATGGCCGGATCGGCGAGCAGCTCGACGAGCGCGTGGACGATCGCCTCGGCGCGCACGTCGGCCGCGTCGGCCGCGAAGCAGACCTGCTCGAGCGCGTCGGCGGCGTCGGCCGCGGGCAGCGCCCGCAGCTCCTCCCGGAGCCACGCGACCCGGAGTTGGGCGGTGCGCAGCGAGATCAGCACCTTCGCCCAGCGACGGGCGCGGATGTCCGACGGCAACGCCATGAACGAATGCTAACGTGACGCGCGGTGGCCAGGTTCGCGGCAATCGACGTCGGCTCGAACGCGCTGCGGCTTCGCGTGGTCGAGGCCGATTCCTCCACCCAAATTCGCGAGCTCCACGCCGAGCGCGCCTCGGTCCGGCTCGGCCGTGAGGTCTTCCTCCAGGGCAAGCTGGCGATCGGCGCCCTCTCGCAGGCGTGCGAATCGCTCCGCCGCTTCCGCGAGATCCTGGACCTGCACAAGGTCGAGCGCTACCGGGCGGTGGCCACGAGCGCGGTGCGCGAGGCCGAGAACGGCTCCATCCTCGTCGAGCGTGCGCGGCGCGAGGCCGGCATCGAGCTCGAGGTCATCGAGGGGATCGAGGAGGCACGCCTGGTGCGCCTCGCGATCGTCGGCCGGCTCGATCTCCGCGAGCGTCGCGCGCTCCTGCTCGACCTCGGCGGCGGCTCGCTCGAGATCTCGCTCGTCGAGCGCGGCGAGCTCAAGGTGTCCAAGTCGCTGCCGATCGGCACGGTGCGCCTGCTCGAGGCGTTCCATCCCGACACGCGGGGCGGCAATGAGGGCGAGGAGATGGCGCGCGAGTACATCGAGCGCCAGCTGCGCGAGATCGCGCCCGAGATCCCCCGCGGCTCGTTCGAGCTCTGCGTCGGCACCGGCGGCAACTTCGACACCCTCGCACAGCTCTGTCCGCCGTCCGACGGCGCGGTCGATCCGGCAAAGCCCATCCTCGACATCGCGTCGGTGCGCGCGCTCCTGCCGCGGCTCGCTGCGCTCTCGGTCGACGAGCGCCGCAGCACCTACGGTCTACGGCCCGACCGCGCCGATGTGCTGGTGCCGGCCGCCGAGATCGTCTCGGGCGTCGCCACCGCCTTCGGCATCGAGCGCATTCTCGCGCCGGGCATCGGCCTCAAAGAAGGGGTGCTCGACGAGCTGATCGAGAAGCACTTCGACGTGTGGGACTACGGCGGCGAGGCCAACGCCTCGCTCGATGCCGCGCTGCGCCTCGGGCGCCGCTACCACTTCGACGAGGCGCACGGCGTGCTGGTGGCCCGGCTGTCGTCCGATTTGTTCGACCAACTGCTGCCGCTCCATCGCCTCAACGAGCGCGATCGGCTGCTGCTGCGCATCGCGGCGCTGCTCCACGACGTCGGCGACTTCGTCCGCTACGAGGGACACCACCGGCACAGCTACTACCTCTTGATGAACAGCGACATCGTCGGCCTCACGCCCACCGAGCGCTCGCTCGTCGCCAACGTCGCGCGCTACCACCGCAAGGCCCACCCCGACACGGCGCATCCCGGCTTCCGCGACCTCGATCGCGACGACCGCAGCCGCGTGCGCGTGCTCTCGGCGATCGTCCGTATCGCCGACGCCCTCGACCGCGAGCACGCGTCCAAGGTGAGCGCGGTGCGCGCCGTGATCGAGAAGGGCCGCATGAAGCTCCACCTCACCGGCGCGCGCGAGCGGCGACTCGAGGAGTGGACGGTCGGGCGCAAGAGCCAGCTCTTCGAAGAGGTCTTCGACCTCGCGGTCGACATCGCCAGGGTGTAACGGGCGGCGCACGCAACCGGCGGCAGCGGCGGGCCGAGCCCCCCGCGTGCGCCCCGTGCTGGTCCTCGTTCTCTTGTCGCTGCCGACGCCGGCGCGCGCCGACGCGCTCGTCGACGACGCGCGCGCAACCGGACACCTCCTCGCCGACGAGGATGCGTTGCTCGACCGCCCGTGGCTCGCGCCGCAGCTCGGCTCGGGCTCGCTCGGGGTCTCCGCCTCGCTCTCGTTCGCGCGCCTCTCGGGGCCGAGCGGCACCGTCGTGCGGTGGGGCTTCGACCTGGTGGTGCAGATCCCTTTCGAACGGCTCATTCAACGCAAGGAGAGACCCATGAGAAGAAAACGATGGAGCGCGGCGTTCGCCCTGCCGAGCGCGATCGCGATCGCGTCCGCGGCCAAGGGCAAACCGAACAAGGGCGAGCCGGCGCCGGCGCCGTCCACGTCGGCGTCGATCGTCACGACGAGCGCGCCCTCGGTCGCGGCCGTCGTGCCGGTGGTCACCGCGCCGCTCGTGATCCAGTCGCTGCCGCCCCAGGCGGTTCGCGCGTTGATCGCCGCGGCGTGGGCGACCGCGGGCGTCGATCGGGACGATGCGCTGTCCGATCTCGCGGCGCGCGCGCGTGCGTCCGCCCTCGCGCCAGAGGTCCGCCTCCGCGCGTATCGCGGCATCGACGCGGGCGCGCGCGTCTACCGGACCGACGACAGCGACCGCGCGACCGTCACCGACGGCACCCAGAGCGTGTTCGAGGCCCGCCTCTCCTGGCGACTCGACCGGCTGGTGTTCGCCGACGAAGAGGTGGCGATCGAGCGCATCCGCCTCGAGCGCGCCGAGCTCAAGCAGCGCATCTCCGGCAAGGTCCTCGACCTGCTCCTCCGGTTCCAGCGCGCGAGGCGAGCGGCCAACGACCAGGAGCTGCTCGCGCACGAGCGCGAGGAGGCCGCGCTCACCGCCGTCGAGAGCTTGCTCGCGCTCGACGCGCTGACCGGGGGGGCCGCGTCTCCGCTCCTTATGCGCCCCAATCCATGATTTGTACGAGTATGACGGCTCCGGCTTGGAAGCCGGGGGGATCGTCGACTACGCTGCGCAGCAGGTCGTCGCTCGGGGGGATTACACAAGGTCGGACTCTCTTCCGACCTCGGGAGCAGCGGCTGGGAGTCGATTGCAGAGCTCGTCCGTACCACTGCCGCCCACGATGGGGCCGCTGCTCGCCGTTGCCGCCTGCGTTGTCGTCGGCGCGCTGTTCGCCATGGTCGACGCTGCCGTCACCTCCATCCCCGAGGCGCGGCTCCACGCCCTGCTCGACACCGAGGAGGACATCCCGCTCAAGCGCTATGCCGCCGCGCGCGACGACGTCCTGGCGCGGCTGTTGGTCGGGCGCGTGGTCTGCATCGTCGGCGCGGCGGTCATCGCCGCCAACGCGTTCCACGCCAAGTTCCCCGTGTACGGGCCGCTGATCGCGTTTCAGGTCGTCGGCCTGAGCTACACGCTGCTCGCGGAGTTCGCCACCAGCATCGCCCGCGCGCGCGCCACCGGCGTCGCCAACGCGCTCCTCACGATCGTCCGGCCGCTCGAGCTCGCGATGCTCCCGCTCGCCGCCCCCCTCGCGTTCCTCGGCCGCCGAATCGCGGCGTCGCTGGAGCGCAGCGCGCGCCCGAGCGATCCGGAGGACGCCGCGCGCAACGCGGAGATCGCCGAGAAGGAGGTCGAGTACCTCATCGAGGAGGGGCAGCGCACCGGTACGCTCGACCGCGCCGACCTGCTGCAGGCCGCCGTCGAGTTTCGCGGCCGAATCGCCGGCGAGGTGATGGTTCCGCGCACCAAGATCAGCGCGATCGAGCTGAAGACGGCGCTCCCCCGGGTGCTCGAGCTCATCACCGCCGAGGGCCACTCGCGCTACCCCGTGTACGACGGCCGGATCGACGAGATCGTCGGCCTCCTCTACGTGAAGGATCTCTTCCGCGTGGTCCGCGAGAACAAGCTCGAGGCCACGACGCTCGAGGCGCTGACCCGCAAGCCGGTGCTCTTCGTGCAGGAGCAGCAGGAGGTCAGCACCATCCTTCGTGACATGCGCCATCGCCGTCTCCACATGGCGATCGTCGTCGACGAGCACGGCGGCACCTCCGGCCTGGTCACGCTCGAGGACATTCTGGAGCTCCTGGTTGGCGACATCCGCGACGAGCTCGACGAAGAAGAGCAGGTGCAGGACCTCGGCGGCGGACGCCTCCTGGTCGACGCGGCGCTCTCGGTCGAGTCGCTGTCGACGCGCCTCGGCGTCACCTTCCCGGAGACCAACGGCGTCGTGTCGGTCGGCGGGCTCGTCATGGAGCAGCTCGGCAAGGTGCCCGCCGCGGGCACGGTCGTGCGCGTCGGCGCGGTCGATCTGGTGATCCGCGACTCCGACGAGCGTCGCGTGCGCCGTATCGAGGTGGTCGCGCACGGCGACGGCGTGCCGTGAACCTCCCCAGCGTGCGTCGCTTCCGCGTGCCGCCGGGCATCACGCTTCCGAGGAGCGCGCCGCTCGGCGTGCGCGTCGCCGCGCCCCTCGACGGAGAGCTCGCCGAGGGCGACGCGGTGTGGATCTCGCCGCCGAGCAGTGGACCGCTCGATCCGATGTCGCTCAGCCTGCTCCTGCCGGAGCCGTCGTCGCTCGGCGAAGGGCTGATCGTGTTCGGCGATCTCGCCGGCGACACGGGCCTCTTCTCGCGCCTCCTCGGCCGCGAGGTGCGCGTCTCGCGCGCGGTGCGCGGCTCGGCGCTCCTCCTGGCCGGCTACCGCAACGTCGCGGGCGGCGTCGACCGCGGCAGCGGCCTCGACCTGTGCTGGGCGCAGACCCGGATCTAGAGCGGCAGCGACACCGTGAAGCGGGCGCCCTCGCCGGGGGCGCTCTCGACCCCGATCGTGCCCCCGTGCGCGGCGACGAGCTGGCGCGTGATGAACAAGCCGAGCCCGAGGCCGCCGTAGTGTTTGGACGACACAGCGCGCTCGAAGCGCTCGAAGATACGCGCGTGGTCCTCGGCGCCGATGCCCATCCCCCCGTCGTGCACCGAGAGGACGGCGCGGCCGTCGCGTGCCTCGACGCGAAGTTCGACCGGCGCACCGCGCCCGTACTTCAGCGCGTTGGAGAGCAGGTTGACCACGACCTGCTCGAGGCGCGCGGAATCCCAGACGCCGAGGACCGACGCTGCGTCGACCGAGAGCGTGCAGCCGGCGCGCGCCGCCTCTTCGGCCCAGCGTTGCGTGATGTCGGTGACGAGCTCGCCGAGATCGCAGCGCTCGCGATCGAGCGCGAGCTTGCCCTGCACGATCCGCGTGACGTCGAGGAGATCGTCGACCAGGCTGGCGAGACGGTCGACCATCGCGAGCGCGGCGTCGGCGCGGTCGGCGCGGATGCCCGACTTGTGCGCGGCGCGCGCGACCGCCTGAAGGTTGAGGCGCATCGCCGCGAGCGGCGTCTTGAGCTCGTGGCCCGCGATCGAGAGGAACTCCTCGCGGACGCGCACTGCGGCCTCGGCTTCGGCGCGCGCCCGTCGCTCGGCCGCGAGGGCGCGGTGCTCCTCGCGGTGCAGGCGCGCGCGGTCGAGCGCCTGGCCGATCGATCTCGTCATCGCGAGGATGAACACGCGCTCCTCTTCCAGCAGCGCGCGGCCCGCTCGGAAGTCGAGCGAGAGGAGGCCCGCGGTGCGACCCTCGACGGCGAACGGGACCAGCGCCTCCGAATGTTCGTCGGGCCATGCGGGCTCGCCGGTGCGGACGACCTCGCAGCTCGGCAGCGCGGCGCTGCGTGGGATTCTGCTCGGCCCGGACACTTCGACGATCTCATCGCCCTCGACGACGAAGAGGGACGCGCGTTCGGCCCCGGTGGCGATGGTCGCGTTCTCGCGGGCAACGGCTGCGACGATCTCGATCGTCGTCGCCGCGGCGAGACCCGCGCCGAGCTCGGCCAATCGCGCCATGCGGTCGTGCGCGGCCCGCTTGGCCTGGAAGAGGCGCGCGTTCTCGAGCGCGGCTGCGGCGCGGGTGGCGACCTCCTCGACGAGGCGCACGTCGGTCTCGTCGAAGGGAGGCGAGCCCGCGGTGCGCCCGACCGCGATGGCGCCGAAGGAGCGTTGGTTGGCGCGCATCGCCGCCGAGATCATGCTCGACGCGCCGACCACGCCGAGCAGACGCCGGTGCTCGTCGTCGACGGCGTGCGCCGTGACGTCGAGCTTCGGCATGAACGAGGTGCGGCCCGTCTCGATCGGCGCCCGGGTGACGTGGAACCCGTAGCGGTCGACCGCCTCGGTGAGCGCCGCCTCGCCCGCCGGATCGCGGTGCGAGATCGCGCGCGCCATCGGGCGGCCGCCGGTCTCGACCCACACGCTGCACACGTCGGCGAACCCGCGCGTGCAGAGGCGCGCGAGCGCCTGCACCGTGGGCTCGACGTCGAGCGAGGCGGTGAGCACGCGTCCGACCTCGGCGAGGAACTCGAGCCTGGCGTGCGCGGCGATGGCTTCGTAGATCGGAAGAGCG
>JALHOE010000287.1 GCA_022843175.1 Deltaproteobacteria bacterium | reverse complement strand
CGCCAATCGCACGCTCGCGCTCGAGGTCGGCTGGGGCCGCATCACCGGCGGCACGCTGCGGATCCTCCCCGCGCTCGCCACCGCGCTGAGCATCACGCAGACGCCGACCGACACCCAGCTCGCCGACGCGGTCACCGCGCGGCAGCGCGCGCTCGGGATCACCCCGGCCAACGGCCGACTCGACGCCAACACCTTCCGCCGCATGGGCGTGGTCCCCGCGACGCGCTTCCGTGCGCTCCGCATGACGGTGCAGCACGACGGTCACACGCTCGGGATCTGGGAGAAGACGACGCCCTACGGGCGGCTCGATCTGGCGCGGTCGGTGGGCGTGATCATGAACCTCGGGTTCCGGGTCACCAACCCCGACGCGGTACGGCGCGCCGGCTTCGTCCTCGCGGACGGCACCCCCAACTTCCGCATCATTCAGGTGCTCAACTACCTGCGCGGCGTCGAGACCAACGCCGAGGGCATCGTCTCTCACCTGCGCGCGCTCGATCCGTCGTCGCGCCGCCCGCAACAGCCGGGCTCACTCGTCGACCCGCACCCGTACTACGAGGACGGGCTCCCCGGCGACGCCACCGTGAGCACATTCGACATCGACGACTTCCGCCTGCAGCGCGGGCCGAACGGTCTCTTCTACGATCTGCTCTTCACCGACTCGCCCCGCGCCCCCCGCGCGTTCGCGCCGCCGATCCAGCGACGCATCCGCGCGTTCGAGACCGCGCTCGTCGGCGTGAGGGCCGGCAACCGCAACGTCCTCCTCAACACCGTGCTCTGGGGCTACGACGTCCTCGTCAACGCCGCGGGCGACCCCGAGCTCCGCGAGGCGGCGCTCCGTCCCGGCACCCACGGCGGCTCCGATCTCATGAAATCGGTGCTCGCCCGCGAGAGCGCGGCCGGCGCCTACCCCGGGCACTGCTACGTCGGCGCCGGCTTCGCCCGCGCCGTACGCTGCGCCTGACCCGCGCGTCCGCGCAAGATAGGCTCGCGAGATGCGCGAGCGAATTCACGCCCCGGCTGCTCTCGGACTGGTCCTCCTTGCGACCCTCGGAGCCTGCAGCAGCGGCGATGCGTCGAACGATCCCGTCGACCTCGGCGGCGACTCGTCGTCGACCGACACGAGCGCGAGCGACTCCGCGCCCGCTGACACCGGTGCGACGACGGACACGCTCGAGCCCGACACGAGCCCGCCGAGCAAGTTCGCGAAGGGCCACGTGTTCATCGCCGGCTCGCGCAACGCGGAGGTGTTCGAGCTCGACGACAAGCTCGCCCTCGTCACCCGCTGGACCGACCCGAGCTTCGGCGCGGTGCTCCCGGCGCCCGGTCAGGATCTCGCGCTCGGCCCCGCCGGCATGGCGTTCGACGCGAGCGGCAACCTGGTGGTCGCGGGGGTCGAGAAGTTCTGCGTGTTCTCTGCCCCGAACGTGCTCGTCGCGTGTCACCCCAAGGTGAAGAAGCAGGCCACCGAGAACGTCATCTTCGACATCGAGGGCAACATCTACTCGACGACCTCGACCGGCGGCACCAACGAGATTCACAAGTACGCGCCCGACTACAAGTTCGTGAAGACGTTCTCGATGCCCACCGGCAACCTCACCGGCGTCACCTGCGATCCGAAGGGCAACCTCTTCATCGGCAGTCAGCTCGGCGGCGGGAAGAGCGCCATCTATCACGTCGACAAGACGACGCTCACTCCGCTCGCGACCATCCCCGTGACCGGCACCGTCGAGGGACTGCAGTACGTGGACGGCGACAACATCTGGGCTGCGCTGCAGGGGACGGTCGCGCGCGTCCCTGCCACGCCGCCCTACGCCGCGGTGCTCACGACGAGCGATCCCGGTCTCGCGTTCGCGGTGCCGATCACGATCGACGAGGCCGGCAACGTGTACACCGCGGACTACGAGAACGGCAGCGGCACCGCGCCGGCGGATCTCTACGTGTTCGGCCCCGACGGCAAGCTCAAGGCGAGTCGCAAGGCCTCGGAGGTGTACGGCCCGTTCGGCATCGTCATCGGCGGCACGCGGCTCCCGTGCGGCGCGTATCGCCCGAAGTGATCGAAATGGGTTGGGTCACTTCTTGGTGTACGTGATCACTTCTTTCACGACCGACCCCAACCCCAGCTTCACCGTCGTGCCCGTCGCCTCGAACTCGATCGGCAGCGCGCCCGTCGTCGGACAGGTGCCGGTCATGGTGAACGTGGAGCCCGCGGTGGTGAACGTTCCGGCGGAGCGCTTCTCGGCGCCCCCGTCCTGAATGCGCGCGATCTCGAACTTGCCGCCGGCGAGGCGGAGCGTTTGCTTCATGGTGTCGCCGGCCCGCGGGCCGGTGGCGCCGCCGGCGCCGGTGTACTCGGTGACCGCGGTGACCACGTAGGTGCCGTCTGCGATCGTACCGCCCGCGAGCTTGGGGTACGCCTCGGCGACGCGCGTGGTGGTGACGACGTCGGCGACGTTGTCGATGGCGTTGCAGGCGCCCGCGGTGTCGGGCGAGGAGCTGTCGCCGGTCGCCGTGTCCGTCGTGCCGGTGTCCGCCGCGCTGGTGTCGGCGGTGTCGGCGGCAGCGCCGGTGTCGCCGGCCGACGAGGTGTCGGCGGGTGTGCCGGTGTCACTCTCGGGGGTGGAGGGCGTGCTGGAGGATTCCGAGCCGCACGCGAGGGAGAGCGCGGCGACGAAGCACGAGAGCGGCAGGATTCTCATCGGCGGTGGTGTTCGCACGGCGCGACGCCGGGTGCATCGAGAAATTTGCGGGCGGCTACTTCCCTGCGTCGGCAGGGGCGCCGTACAACGAGGCGTTGCCGCCGGTATCGGCGGGGCCGGTGTCTGCGTCCGCGATCGCGGCGTCGGCCGGCGCGCCGTAGAGCGACATCGAGGTGCCCGTGTCGGACGCGGTGCCGTCGGCGCTCCCGGTGTCGGCGGGCGCGCCCCCGTATAGCGAGGCGCTCGCGCCGGTGTCGACCGCTGCGTCGCCGCCGGTCTCGGTGTCGGTCGAGCCGCCGCAGCCGGCGACCGCGAGCGTGGACGCGAACGCGAAGACCGCGCCGCGCGGGAGCCGACCGCGGAGCCCGGGGACCGCCGTGGCATCGGCCGGCAGGTGCGAGCCGCAGAAGCGACAGTCGCCGTCGCCCGCGCGGACGTGGCGACGACACGACGGACACGGAACGAGCACGTTGGCCATGACGACGATCATGACAGCCGTGCGGCGCACCCGCCAGCCCGCCCACCCCGCGTGATAGCTTCGAGGAATGCGCAGGTCGGCTCTCGCGCTCGTCCTCCTCCTCGCAGCCGGCTGTCAGGGCGATCCCGTGGCGCCGAGCGGCGAGGACGCGGCCGCGGACGGGACGACGAGCGGCGACTCCGGCGCGGTGCGCACGGACTCGGAGCCCGGCGACTCCACTGGCGCGGACTCGAGCGCCACGGACTCGAGCGCCGCGGACTCGGGCTCCGACGGCGCGACGATGGTCGACAGCGGACCGTGCGGCGTGCACCCCGGCCCGCGCATGGTGCAGCTGACCACCTCGAAGGGCGTGTTCTGCGTCGACACGACCGAGGTGAGCAACGCGCAGTTCGCGGAGTTCTCCGCCGCGACCAAGCCCTCGATGCCGCCCTACTGCGCGTTCAAGACGGTCTACTCGGTGGCGAACCCGCTGCCGAGCGCACGCGAGCTGCCGGTCGTGAACGTCGATTGGTGCGACGCGTACCAATACTGCGCCTGGGCCGGCAAACGCCTGTGCGGGGGCGCGGCCGGCGGCCACGTGGTTCGCACCGGCACGACCGTCTCGGACTTCGTCGCCGACAGCCAGTGGACGCTCGCGTGCGAGAACAACGTGCCCACGGTGTACTCCACCGGCGACACGTTCCCCGGCGGCGACGCGGGCGTCTGCAACATCACCAACAACGGCGGCGAGCCGTGGGCCGTCACCGCGGGCGCCTCGTGCAAGGGCGTCGTCGCTCCGTTCGATCAAATCGTGAACCTCACCGGCAACGCCGGCGAGTGGGAGGACAACTGCGCGAGCTACGACGCGACCCCCGACGCCGCGTCCGCGGGCGCCACGATCTGCTACGTGCGCGGCGGCCTCCCGTCGACCTGCTGCGTGAACGACTTCGATTACAAATGTCGGACCGCCAACATCATCACTGCGCGCAACGCGAAGTCCCCGAAGATCGGCTTCCGCTGCTGCTCCAAGTAATCGTGCGCGTCGCCCGAAACCCCGGCGCAGACACACCGCACGGACCCGCCCGGCCGTCCGTGATAGGACAAAACGCGTGACCCTGGACCCGAGCGCCATCGTCGCGCGGCATCACGGAGACGCGTCGCGGCTCGTGCAGATCCTCCACGACGTGATGGCCGTCGAGGGGCACGTCGCTCCGCCCGTCATCACCGCGCTCGCGCGCGCGCTCGGGCTCCCGCGCGGGCAGGTCGAGGGCGTGGTCGAGTTCTACTCCTTCTTCTCGTCGGAGCCCCGCGGGCGGTTCCGGGTGCTCTTCAGCGACAACATCACCGACGAGATGGCGGGGAGCCACGAGCTCCGAAAGCACATGCTCGACTCGTTCCGCCTGCAGCCGGGCGAGGTGAGTCGCGACGGCCTGGTCTCGATCGGCACCACCAGCTGCACCGGCCTCTGCGATCAGGGCCCGGCGATGCTGGTCAACGACCGCGCCATCCCGCGGCTGACGCCGGCGCGCATCGGGGCCATCACCTCGCTCATCCGCGGCGACGTGCCCGTCGACCGCTGGCCCGACAACCTCTTCCCGATCGCGAGCCACGTCGAGCGGCGCGATCTCCTCCTCTCCACCGAGCTCTCGCCGGGCGCCGCCATCGACGCGGCGATCGCGCGCGGCGCGGCGGCCACCATCGAAGAGATCACGCGCTCCGGGCTGCGCGGGCGCGGCGGCGCCGGCTTCTCCACCGGCACCAAGTGGGCCGCGTGCGCGAGCGCGCCGGGGCCCGAGCGCTACATCGTGTGCAACGCCGACGAGGGCGAGCCGGGCACGTTCAAGGACCGCGAGCTCCTCGCCGCGCACGCCGATCTGCTCTTCGAGGGCATGACGGTGGCCGGCTTCGCGGTCGGCGCGTCGAAGGGCATCCTCTACCTGCGCGCGGAGTATCCGTTCCTCGTCGAGCCGCTCCTCGCGACGCTCGAGGCGCGGCGCCGCGCGGGCCTCCTCGGCGAGAGGGTGCGCGACGCGTTCGCGTTCGACATCGAGCTGCACGTGGGCGCCGGCGCGTACGTCTGCGGCGAGGAGTCGGCGCTGATCGAGTCGCTCGAGGGCAAGCGCGGCATCCCGCGAAACCGCCCGCCCTACCCGGTCACCCACGGCTACCTGCAGAAGCCCACGGTCGTGAACAACGTCGAGACGCTCGTCGCCGCGGCGCTCGTCGCCACGCACGGCGCCGGGTTCCTCCGCGCCGTCGGCACGCCGAAGTCCTCGGGCACCAAGATCCTCTCGGTCTCCGGCGACGTCGCGCGACCGGGCATCTACGAGTACCCGTTCGGCGTCAGCGTGCAGCAGGTGCTCGACGACGCCGGCGCCGTCGACACCCAAGCGGTGCAGGTCGGCGGCCCGTCCGGCATGCTGCTCTCGGCCAGCGAGCTCCACCGGCGCATCGCCTTCGAGGACGTGCCGAGCGCCGGCGCGTTCATGGTGTTCGACGGCTCGCGCGACATGCTCGCCGTCGTCGAGAACTTCACCCGCTTCTTCGCCCACGAGAGCTGCGGGTTCTGCACCCCGTGTCGCGTCGGCACCACGCTGAGCGCGCAGATGATGAAGCGCGTCGTCTCCGGCACCGGCTCGCGCCGCGACGTGAAGGACCTCGCCAAGGTGTCGAACCTGATGCGCGCGACGAGCCACTGCGGTCTCGGTACGACGGCGGGCAACCCGGTCCTCGACGCACTCGCCAAGTTCCGGCCGTCGTTCGACAAGCGCCTGCGCTCGCTCGAGGTGCTCCCCACCTTCGACCTCGACGAGGCCCTCGCGCCCGCCCGCGAGGCGACGGCGCGCGACGACGAGGGCGCCCACTTCACGAACCAGACGAGTCAGGCGGAGAAGCCATGAGCACGGAGAAGCCGCGACCGACGTTCCAGATGGACGGCCACGACGTCCCGTTCGACGAGGGCCAGTCGATCCTCGCCGCCGCGCTCGCCGCCGGCCGCTACGTCCCCTACCTCTGCTACCACCCCGAGTTCCAACCGCACGGCAGCTGCAAGGTCTGCACGGTGAAGATCAACGGGCGCACCCACGCGAGCTGCACCACGCCCGCGCACGAGGGCGACGTCGTCGAGTCGAACGTCGACGAGCTCAACGACATGCGCAAGGGCCTCGTGCAGTTCCTCTTCACCGAGGGCAACCACTTCTGCCCGTCGTGCGAGGCGAGCGGCAACTGCACCCTGCAAGCCGTCGGCTACGACCTCGGCATGACGTCGGCCCACTACAGCCCGCTGTTCCCCGACCGGCCGCTCGACGCGTCGCACCCCGAGGTCCTGCTCGACTTCAACCGCTGCATCCTCTGCGAGCTGTGCGTGCGCGCGAGCGCGCTCGTCGACAAGAAGTCGGTGTTCTCGCTGGCCGGTCGCGGCATCCAGAAGCACCTCGTCGTCAACGCGGAGTCGGGCAAGCTCGCCGACACCGAGCTGTCGGTCGACGACAAGGCGATGAGCGTGTGCCCGGTCGGCGTCATCCTGCGCAAGCGCCGCGGCTTCCAGGTGCCGATCGGGGAGCGCAAATACGACGAGCACCCGATCCGCGAGGTCGCCGTGCAGAAACAGAAAGGCGAGTGAGATGTCGCCCGACGTGAAGGAGGTGAAGAAGAAGCTGCGGGTCGCCACGACCTCGCTCGCCGGCTGCTTCGGCTGTCACATGTCGCTGCTCGACATCGACGAGCGCCTGGTGCCGCTGCTCGACCTCATCGAGCTCGACAGCTCGCCGCTCACCGACATCAAGCACTGCGGCCCCTGCGATCTCGGCCTCATCGAGGGCGGCCTGTGCAACGCGGAGAACGTGCACAAGCTCCGCGAGTTCCGCGCCCACTGCAAGATCCTCGTCGCCGTCGGCGCGTGCGCGATCAACGGCGGACTGCCCGCGCAGCGCAATCACCTCGACATCCGCGAGTGCCTGCAGACGGTCTACCTCACCGGCCTCGGCGTCGAGCGCGGCTTCATCCCCAACGATCCCGAGCTGCCGCTCCCGCTCAAGCAGGTCCACCCGCTGCACGACGTGGTGAAGATCGATTATTTCCTCCCCGGCTGCCCGCCCTCGGCCGACGCGATCTGGCAGTTCCTCACCGACCTCATCGCCGGCCGCACGCCGAAGCTCGGGCACGGCCTCATCCACTACGACTGAATAGAGCCCTCGATGACCTCACCCCTCGACACCGCCGAGAACCCGGAGAAGCTCCGTCGCGTCGTGATCGAGCCCGTGTCGCGGGTCGAGGGTCACGGCAAGGTCACCATCCTCCTCGACGACCAGCGCAAGGTGCACCAGGTGCGCCTCCACATCGTCGAGTTCCGCGGGTTCGAGCGCTTCATCCAGGGCCGCCCCTACTGGGAGGTGCCGGTGATGGTGCAGCGCCTGTGCGGCATCTGCCCGGTGAGCCATCACCTCGCCGCGTCGAAGGCGCTCGACGCGATCGTCGGCGCCCGCAAGCCCACGGCCACGGCGGAGTGTGTGCGGCGCCTGATGCACTACGGGCAAATCCTCCAGTCGCACGCGCTGCACTTCTATCACCTCGCGTCGCCCGATCTCCTGTTCGGCTTCGACAGCGATCCGCTCAAGCGCAACGTCGTCGGCGTCCTCGCCGCGTACCCCGACCTCGCGCGCCGCGGCATCCTCCTCCGCAAGTACGGGCAAGAAGTCATCCGCATCACCGCGGGCAAGCGCATCCACGGCACTGGCTCGATCCCCGGCGGCGTGAACAAGAGCGTCACCGCGGCCGAGCGCGACGAGCTGCTCCGCCCGCTCGCAGACATCCTCGCCTGGGCACGGGACGGCGTTCGGCTCGTCGCCGAGCTCCATCGCGCCAACCGCCACCTCTACGACGAGTTCGGCACCGTGCGGTCGAGCCTCCTCTCGATCGTCGGCCGCGACGGCAAGCTCGATCTCTACGACGGCGTGCTCCGCGCCCGCGACGCCGACGGCAAAATCATCTTCGACGGCGTCGAGCCCGCCGACTACGGCGCAGAGCTCCGCGAGAACGTGCGCTCGTGGAGCTACATGAAGTTCCCCTTCATCCTGTCGCGCGGCCCCGCCGACGGCTGGTACAAGGTCGGTCCGCTCGCGCGCATTCAGAACTGCGACGCGATCGGCACGCCGCTCGCCGAGGAGGCGCGACAGGAGCTGCTGGCGAGCTCGCCGGGGGCGCTGATCCACGCGCCGCTCGCCTTTCATTGGGCGCGGATGATCGAGCTCCTCCACGCCGCCGAGGTGATCGAGCGCCTGCTCGCCGATCCCGCGCTCCTCGGCGACGATCTGGTGGCCAGCGGGCCGCGCGGCCGGGTGGCCGTCGGCATCATCGAGGCCCCGCGCGGCACGCTCATCCACCACTACGAGGTCGACGAGCACGACCTCGTAACGATGTGCAACCTCATCGTCTCCACCACCCACAACAACCAGGCGATGAACGAGGCGATCCGCGAGGTCGCGCGCAAGTACCTCGACGGGCACGAGCCGAGCGAGGGCCTCCTCAACCACATCGAGGTCGCCATTCGCGCGTTCGACCCCTGCCTCTCGTGCGCCACCCACGCCCTCGGCAAGATGCCGCTCGCGGTGGAGATCGTCGACGCGTCCGGCGCGCTCGTCGAACGCCTGGTCCGCGACGGCGAGCGTTTGTAGATGACCGCGCCGTTGCTCGTGCTCGGGGTCGGCAACCCCTCGCGCGGCGACGACGCCCTCGGCCCGCTGTTCGTCGAACGCGCCGGCGTGGCGCTCGAGCGCGAGGTGTCGAGCGGCGCGCTCGAGCTGCTCACCGACTATCAGCTCCAGATCGAGCACGCGCTCGACCTCGCCGGGCGCGCGCGCGTGGTCTTCGTCGACGCGAGCGTGCGCGCCGCGCCGCCGTTCGAGCTCTCGCGCGTCACGCCGCTCCGTGACACCTCGGCGACCACGCACGCGATGTCGCCCGCGGCGGTGCTCGACGCCCTCTCCAAGCTCGGAGAAGCGCCGCCGGAGTCGTGGGTGCTCGCGATCCGCGGCGAGCGCTTCGAGCTCGGCGACGAGCTCTCCGAGGAGGCGCGCCAGAACCTCGACGCCGCGCTCGAGTACTTCATCGGCGAGACGCGCGGGCGCTCCGACGGCCCGAGCGGGCGGCGCCTCGAGATCGAGGGCATCGTGCAGGGCGTCGGCTTTCGGCCCTTCGTCTACCGCGTCGCGCGGGCGCTCGGGCTCACCGGCGCGGTGTGGAACACGCCGGCCGGCGTCGTCATCGAGGCGTTCGGCGCCGCGCGCACACTCGACGCGCTCGTGCGCGCGCTCCAGACCGAGGCCCCGGCGGCGGCGCGGATCCGCGCGATCCGCGCGACGGAGATCGCCGCGCGCGAGGTCGAGGCCTTCACGATCGCGCCGAGCGCCCGGGGCGGCGCCGTGACGATGGTGCTGCCGCCGGACCTCGCGACGTGCGACGCGTGCCTGCGCGAGGTCGCAGACCCCGCGGATCGACACCACGACTACGTCTTCACCAGCTGCACCGACTGCGGCCCGCGCCTCGCGATCGCGCGCGCACTCCCCTACGACCGCGCGACGACGACGATGGCGAGCCACACGCCGTGCACCGACTGCGCGCGGGAGTATGCGCTCCCCGAGGACCGGCGCTTTCACGCGCAGACGCTGGCCTGCCCAGCGTGCGGTCCGCGCGCGTGGCTCGCCGATACGCGCGGCCACGAGCTAAGGATGGCCGATCCGATCGACGCGGCGGGCGCGCTCCTCGCCGAAGGAAAGATCCTCGGCGTGCAGGGCCTCGGCGCGTTCCACCTGGTCTGCGACGCCACCAACGCCGATGCGGTGCGAGAGCTCCGTCGCCGCAAGCGGCGCGACGAGCAGCCCTTCGCGGTGATGGTCGCAGACGTGGGCGCCGCCGCGGCCGTGGCCACGTTCGACGATGCGTCGCGCGCCGCGCTCACGTCCGCCGCCCGCCCGATCGTGCTCGCGCCCGAGATCGCCGAGGCGATCGCGCGCGAGGTCAACGGCGCGTCGCGCCGCACCGGCGTCATGCTCCCCTACACGCCGCTCCA
>JALHOE010000286.1 GCA_022843175.1 Deltaproteobacteria bacterium | reverse complement strand
ACTCGCTCGCCCTCGCCGGCACCATCGCGTGCGTCGCCGCCCTGGCGCTCCGCGCGCCCAAGCCCGCGCAGGCGTCGCCGCCGCCCGGCACCGACATCGTCAAGCTCACCGAGGTCCCCGGCCTCGACAAGGTGGCCGAGGTCGACAAGCTCCCCGCGAAGGACGCAGCGCAGAAGGAGAAGCTGCAGAAGATCGCCGAAGAGGCGCGCGAGCTGAAGAAGAAGCTGCTCGAGGGCATGCCCCGCCGCGACGCGCTCGATCGCCTCAACAAGCTGAAGCAGAAGATCGAGGCCGAGAAGCTCGGCGCCAATCAGAACAAAGCGGGCCTCGACGCCGCGGCCAACGCGCTCAAGTCCAACGGGTTCCCCGGCCTCGCCGACGCGCTCGAGGAGCGCGATCTCCAGAGCTTCGACGAGATGATGGAGCGCATCGCCAACGAGCGCGAGGACGCCGATCGCTCGAAGGCGAAAGAGGCGCTCGAGAAGGCGATCGAAGAAGCGAAGAAGAAGGGAGCCGACGACGTCGCCAAGGCGCTCGAGAAGCAGAAGGAGAAGCTCGAGAAGCGCGCCGACAAGAGCGACGTCCTCCGAGAGCTCGCCGACGCGCTCAAGGGCACGCCGGGCGACGCCGGCAAGTCCGGCAAGAACTTCCAGGACAAGGCGACCGATCAGGCGGGCAAGGAGCTGGCCGACGCGCTCCGCAAGGGCCTCGAGAAGCTCTCGCCCGAGGAGCGCAAGAAGCTCGCCGATAAGCTCAAAGAGCAGGCCGAGAAGGGCGGCAGCGGCGGCAAGATGTCGCCGAGCGCCAAGAAGAAGCTCAAGGACCTCGCCGACAAGCTCAAGACGCCCGAGGGGCAGAAGGAGCTCGAGAAGGATCTCAAGGACCTCGCCAACGAGGGCGGGGGCGAGGGCGACGACGAGAAGCGCGAAGAGGGCCTCGACGACGCCGACGACGGAGCCGACGACACCGGAAAAGACCTCAAAGACGGCAAAGACGGCAAGGACGGCAAGGACGGCAAGGACGGCAAGGGGAAGGGCAAGGACGGCAAGGGGAAGGGCAAGGACGGCAAGGACGGCAAGGACGGCAAGGACGGCGACGGCAAGGACGGCAACGGCAAGGACGGCGACGGCAAGGACGGCAACGGCAAGGACGGCAACGGCAACGGCAACGGCTCCGGGATTGATCTCCCCGGCGGCGAGCCGGGCGGACAGCCCGGCGGCGGCGGCGACGGCGGCGACCACAAGGGCAAGAGCAAGAAGGTCGACGCCGAGTCGCTCAAAGCCAAGGCCAAGGGCCTCGGCCACGGCACGCCCAAGCCGACCGGCGGCAAAATCACGACGCCCGGCATGGACGGCGCCACCGCCAACGTGAAGGGCACCGGCGATCTGAACGGCTCCGCGGCCGACGAGGTCAACGGAGTCGACAAGGCCGACGTCCCCGAAGCCGTCCGCCGCCAGGTGAAGGCCTACTTCGAGTAACGCCCAATCGCCCGCGCACGCCTCGATTCTCACAGGCGCGCGCGTGAGCGAGCGCCTCGTCTCACAGGCGCGCGCGTGAGCGAGCGCCCAGCCGAGCGCGCGTGAGCGAGCGCCTAGTCTCACAGGCGCGCGCGTGAGCGAGCGCCTAGCGGCTCGAGTCGAAGGCGCTCGCTGACGCGCGCGCCTGTTGGATTTAGAACGCGCCCGCGAAGCTCACGCCGACGCTCCCCGGTGCGACCGAGAACGAGAACGCGGGCTTGCTCGCCGCCTTCGGCTCGCGCGCCGAGGGCGAGGGCGCGACGATGAACAACACCACCGCCGTCGCGAGCGACACCGCGCCGACGCCGAGGAGGATGTTGCCGTAGGTCGTGTAGGTGCGGCCCTTGTCGAACGTCGAGCGCGCGCTCTCGGGGCACGACGTGCGCGTCGGCCCGCACATGTCCTCGAGGTCCTTGATCGTGCCCTGGCGCAGCAGGAACATCGCGCCGCCGCCTGCGAGCGCGGCGACGCCGAGCCCGCCGAAGATCCACGGCAGCGGACCAACGCCGCTCGACGTGCCGGGGTCCGGCGGGGGATCCTTCGGTGGAGGCGGCTCGTCTCCCCCGGTCTCGGGAGCTGCGGGCAGCACCGCCTCGAGCGTCAGCACCTTGCCGCGCTCGACGAGCTCCACGTCCTTGGTGAACGTCGTGCGCTTGGGCGCTTGCACCGAGACCTTGTGCGCGCCGGGATCGAGCGGGATCGCCGAGCCGACGAGCGACGATGCGACGGGCGCGCCGTCGATCGTCAGCGTGGCGCCCTCCACGCCGTCGGGGAGCTTGACGATGAGTCGCGGGATCCGCTCCTTCAGGTCGGCGACGTGCTTGCCCGCGTTGGCGGCGACGTTGGCCTGCGTCGGATCGTTCGCTGCGTCGGACTGGGCGCGCTGGAACTCGACGAGCGCGTCGACGAGCTTGCCGGTGTTCTCGAGGCAGAGCGCGATATGGAAGCGGACCGCCGGCGTCATCTTGACGGCGGCGACTTTGCGAAAGCGCTCGAGCGCCTCGGCCCACTGGCCCTTGTCCTCGAGCTTGAGGCCCTCTTCGAAGAGCTCGCGCGCCGCGGCGATCTCGGCGGCCGTCTGCGCAAGGGCACGCTGGGGGACCGACGAGGCGGCAACGGCAACCGCGACGAGCAGCGCCGCGGGGCGGCGCAGAAGGCACGTGCGCATCGAGGCCGAGCCTATCAGATGCCGGAAGAAGTCACTCCTTCGTGCGCCGGCTTGGCGGTCGCTTGCGGCTTCGTGGTCTTGGCCGGGGACGTCTTCGGCGCTGACGGATGGTGTGGCTTGACCGCGAGCGTCGACGGGATGGCCACCGTGCTCGGCGACGGCGTCGTCGCGGGTGGAGTCTGCGCGGGCGGCGGCGGGATGACGATCGGCGTGGGCGTGGGCGTCGGGACGGCCTGGGTCTGCGTGGCCTCGGGTTGCGCGGCCGCGGCAGGCGCCGGCGCGGGAGCCTCGTGCCTTCGGGACATGAGGACGACGGTGAGCAACAGGGCGACGACGCCGATCGCTCCCGCGATGATCGGCACCCGCTTCGGTGAGCGGAACTCCGGCACCTGCTCGCGAATCTGGCGGGTCTCACTCGCCGACGCCTGCGCGGGCTCACCGGCGGCAGGCGCGAGCGGCCCCGGCTCGCTCACCTCGGTGGCCGCGAGCGTGCCGGCCTGAGAGCGCTCCGCGTGCATCGTCGCGATCGTGTGCGCGTCCTCGGACGGAAGCTCGATCGGAGTCATGACGATCTCCATCAGATCTTCCTGAGGGAGCTCGGGGTGCGCGTTGATGATCGTCTCGAGCTCGTCGGCCAGTGCCTTCGACGACTCGAAGCGACCGTCGCGCTCCTTGGACAGACAGCGGTTGACGAGCGGCTCGATCTCCGGCGGCAGACCCTCGACGCGATCGCCGAGCGGCGGGTGCGTGTTGCGCGCGATCGCCATCATCAGCGCGTTGTAGTTGGCGGCCGAGAACGGCACGGTGCCGCACAACGCTTTGTAGAGGATGACGCCGAGCGACCAGACGTCCGAGCGCCCGTCGACGTCGGTCTCGCCGGCGGCCTGCTCCGGCGACATATAGGCGGGCGAGCCGAGCACGGTGCCGATGCTCGTGGCGACCGCGTCGAAGTGGGTCGGACCGACGAGCTTCGAGATGCCGAAGTCGAGGATCTTCGGGACGATGGTGCCGTCGAGCGTCTTGTGCAGGTAGATGTTCGCGGGCTTGAGGTCGCGGTGGACGATGCGCTGCTTGTGCGCGACGTCGAGCGCGCGACCCACGTCGCGGATCATGCGGAGCGCGGTGCCGATCGCCAGACGTTTGCGCCGGCGCAGCACCGAGTCGAGCGGCTCACCCTCGAGCAGCTCCATCACCAGGTACGGGGTGCCGGCGCGGGGATCGTTGGGAAGCGCGGGCGTCGCCTCGACACGGCCGAGGTCGTAAACCTCGACGATCGAGCGGTGACGCAGGCGGCCCGAGGCCTTCGCTTCCTGAAAAAACCGTTGCAGCGCGATCGGATTCTTCGCGGCATCCGGCAACATCAACTTCAGCGCGAAGTCGCGGTCCGTCGACTCGTTGCGCGCAGACCAAACCGTTCCCATCGCTCCTGCGCCGATGATGCGCATGAGACGGTACCGGCCTCCAATGAGGTCGCCGGGCTGGAACGCGGACATTCGGACCTGTCAGGTTACGCCATCATCGGAAGCTCGGCGACTTGGGGAGCGGGTAGGAATGGCGCGCACATGTCGCGCTGCGTCGTGCGGTCGCGGATGACTTCGTGCGCACCCCGCGGTACAGCCGCGCCATGATGAAGGGTGCGGTCTCGGACCTGTCGCAGGCCATCGGCCATACGCCGATCGTGAAGCTCAACAAGGTCGCGCGCGACGTGCCGGGCGATATCTACGTGAAGTGCGAGTACCTCAACCCGGGGGGCTCCCACAAAGACCGCATGGCCCTCAACATGATCGAGGACGCCGAGCGCAATGGCCTCAAGCCGGGCGGCTACATCGTCGAGGCGACGAGCGGCAACACCGGCGCCTCGCTCGCGATGATCAGCGCGATCCGCGGTTACAAGTGCGTCTTCGTGATGCCCGACAAGATGTCGCAGGAGAAGATCGCCGCCCTCCGCGCCTTCGGCGCGCGCGTCGTCGTGTGCCCCACGGCGGTCGAAGCGGACGACCCCCGCAGCTACTACATGACCGCGAAGCGCATCGCGAGCGAGCTCGCGCCGAACTGCTTCTACGCGAACCAGTACCACAACCCGGCCAACCCCGGCGGTCAGTACAAGTCGCTCGGCCCGGAGATCTGGGACCAGTGCGGGCCCGACCTGCACGTGTTCTGCGCGGGCATGGGCACCGGCGGCACCATCACCGGCGCCGGCGGGTTCCTCAAGGAGAAGAACCCGAACATCAAGATCGTCGGCATCGATCCGGTCGGCTCGCTCTACTACGACTTCGTCAAGTCGGGCCGCATCACCAAGCCCTTCAGCTACAAGGTCGAGGGCATCGGCGAGGACTTCTTCCCGTCGACGATGAACCTCAAGCTCCTCGACGAGATCGTTCGCGTCGACGACAAGGAGTGCTTCTTGATGACGCGCGATCTCGTGCGCCTCGAGGGCCTCAACGTCGGCGGGTCGAGCGGCGCGGCGGTCGCCGGCGCCCTCAAGTACTCACGCGCGAGCGGCAAGAAGGAGAACATCCTCATCGTCGTGTGCGACAGCGCCCAGAAGTACCTGTCGAAGATCTTCAACGACGACTGGATGCGCGAGAACGGCTTCCTCGAAGAGGAGAAGGGCATCGGCACCGTCGCCGACATCATCAAGAGTCACCATCACAACCTGGTGACCGCCACCTCGACCGAGAAGGTCCGAGACGTCATCGAGAAGCTCAAGACCAAGGGCATCAGCCAGGTCCCCGTCGTCGATGGCGGCAAGCTCATCGGTATCGTCGCCGAGGTCGACCTCCTGCGGCACCTGGTCACCGGCTCGGGCACGCTCGACTCGGCGGTCGGCCCGCTCGTCGAGGGCGACTACGCCACGGTCACGCCGGACACGAAGATCGAGCTCCTGCAGAACGTCCTCACCGACGCGAAGCTCGCGATCGTGCTCGACCAGGGGAAGGTCGTCGGCATCGTGACCAAGATCGACCTCATCGAGTTCCTCGCCAAGAAGAGCGCCGCCATCACGGCGTGAGGCGTTCAACGCGATTCCGTTGTCGCTGAATCCAACACCGTCGGGCCGGAAACGGCTCGCCGTGGACAGGCCCGAGTGCATGTCGGTTGGCGTTGTCGCGTCGCGTCGGGGATACTTTCGGACCCATGCGGCTGAACGGTCTCTTCCTCGGTGCGACTCTGCTTGTGGCGTGCGGCGGCGGTGCCTCGGCAAACGAGGAGGACGGCGTCCGTAGCGACACCGGCGCGTCGAGCAACCAGAACGACACGTCGTCGTCGACCGGCGAGGACACCGGCTCCTCGACCGACGACACGGGCTCGAGCACCGGCAGCGACTCCGCGTCGACCACGATGGACGACGGTCCCGGCACGCCGGACACGCCCGGCACCAGCGAGGTCCTGCGCTTCGTCGCGATGGGCGACACCGGAGAGGGGAACGACGGCCAGAAGAAGGTCGCCGCCGCGATCGCCGCGAAGTGCGCCAAGGACGGCTGCGACTTCGTGCAGCTCCTCGGCGACAACATCTACGACAGCGGCGTCTCGTCCACGAGCGATCCGCAGTGGACCACCAAGTTCGAGACCCCGTACGGCGGCGTCTCGCTCCCGTTCTACGCGGTGCTCGGCAACCACGACTACGGCGGCGGCGGCACCGGCAACGAGTTCGGCAAGGGCCAGTTCCAGGTCGACTACACCAAGGTGTCGATGAAGTGGAAGCTGCCGGCCACCCACTGGGGTCGGAGCCAGAAGGGCGTCGACATGTTCGGGCTCGACACGAACCTGATCATGTTCAGCCGCGACATCGACAAGCAGAAGTCCTCGTTCAACACGTGGAAGGCTGCGGCCAAGGGCACGTGGAAGATCGGCTTCGGCCACCACCCGTACCTCTCCAACGGCCCGCACGGCAACGCCGGCCGCTACGAGGGCATCCCGCTGGTCCCGGTCGTGAGCGGCGGCTCGGTGAAGGACTTCATGGACTCGACGGTGTGCGGCAACCTCGACGTCTACATCTGCGGTCACGACCACTCGCGCCAGTGGCTCAAGGGCCAGTGCAAGGGCACCGAGCTGATCGTCTCCGGCGGCGGCGCCAAGGCCACCGAGCTCAAGGGCTCGAACCCGACCTACTTCCAGTCGGTCGCTCTCGGCTTCCTCTACGTCACGATCGAGGGCAACAAGTTCACCGGCGAGTGGATCGACGACACCGGCAAGTCCGAGTTCACCCGCACCATCACCAAGTAGCTCACCGCGGCGGCGGCGCCTTACGCATGCGTGGGATGCTGCCGCCCGGGCGGCGCGCGAGGTTGCCCATCGCGTCGCGGAGCGCTTGCACCTCGGCGATCAGGTCTGCGGCGTCGGTGAGCAACGTCGTTCGTAGCGCGCCGAGCTCGCGCTCGCGCCGCTCGACCTCGCGCAGGCGATCGACCATGCGGGCGATCGCGCGGTCGACCGGCATCGTGAGGGCGACGGCGGTCTCGGCGCGCCGGAACGTCTCGCCGAGGCCGCGCTCGGCGTCGCGGGCGCCGACGCCCGTCATCGCGCTCTTCGTCTCGTCGAGCTTCCGCGCGGTCTCGGCGGTGATCGCTCGCGCGAGATCGAGCGTGCCGAGGGTCACGGCGAGGAGATCGTGCAGCTCGGAGAGATCGGCGTCGCCGCCGTGCGCGGCGTTGAGGCGGCGGAGCAGCTCGGCGAAGACGGTGTCGCTGCGGCGGAGCGCCTCTTCGAGCTCGCGCGTTCGGTCGTCGACCGCGCTGGTGCGCGACTCGACCATCGCGAGCTCGGTCTCGAGGTCTACGAGCTTGACCTCGTCGTCGAGCGCGCGCTGATCGAGCGCCTTGATTCGGCGATCGCGATCGGCGAGCTCGCCGAGGAGGTTTCCGATCAGCTCGGCGTCGGCCGCGCGGTCCTTCTCGACCGCCTGCAGCTTCGACTCTGCCTCGCCGAGTCGCCGCACCAGCTCCGCCACACCCACCGAGCGCTGGGGCACGCCCGGTCCGGACGTGGGCAGAAACGCGTCTTCGCGCACCGGGGGGCGCTGTGTCGATTTGCTGCGACGCGGCCCGGTCATGGGAGGCGCTTTCCTATCACAGATCGTTCGTCACACCCGGACGTCTCACCGGCACATGGAGGGTGAATGTTGACGGCGACCCCAGCCCAGCTGCTCGAGGATGTCCCGGTCGAGGACACCGACATTGTCGCTGCGGCGCTGGCCCGCGGTGAATATCGCGAGGCCATCGCGCGCTGCGCACGGGATCACGCGGTCGCGCTCACCCGCTTCTGCCATGCGCTCCTCCTCAGCCGCGGCGAGGCAGACGAGGCCGTGCAGGAGACGCTGCTCGCCGCCTTCGACGGCGCGGCGCAGTTCCGCGGCGACGGTTCGGTGCGCGGCTGGCTGTTCGGGATCGCGCGGCGCATCTGCGCGCGCCGGCTCGAGGTGCGCACGCGGCAAGCGCGGAGGCGACCGCTCCTGCTCTCCGACGAGACCGCGGCGAGCCCGCACGACTCGCTCGAGCACGCCGAACGAGGTCACGCGGTGCGCGCGGCGCTCGCGGTGCTGCGGCCGACCGAGCGCGAGGCGCTGCTCCTCCGCTACGACGGTGAGCTCTCTTACAAAGAGGTCGCGATCGCGACCGGTGTCGACGAAGCGGCAGCGCGCCAGCGAGTCTCGCGCGCGCTCGCCAAGATCCGAGCGCGGCTCGCGGAGGACCAGCGATGAACGAGCAATGCACCGCCGTCGAGGAACACCTCGCCGACGCGATCGACGGAACTCTCCCCGAGGAGCTCGCCGCCCATGTCGTCGATTGCGACGAGTGCCGCGACAAGATCCACGACGCCAACTTCGTCATCGACGAGCTGCGCGCGCTCGGTGGCGAGCACGCGCCGCCCGCCGACCTGGAGGCGAAGATCCTCGCGGCGATCGACAGCCGCGTGCCGGTGCCGGCCCGGGTCGAGCGTCCGTGGAACCGTCGTCGACTGGGCGTCGGCCTCGCGCTCGCCGCCGGCCTGGCGATCGGCGCCGTCGCGCTTCGTGGTCAGCGCGGCGCTCCGGCCGCGAGCGCGGCGTCGCCGTGGCGCGGCAGCGTGCACCGAGTGATGGGAAGCCCCGACGGGCTCACCATCGAAGAGCGCGGAGCGACCCGCGTCGCGCACGCTGGCGAGGCGATCGGACCGGGCGCCAAGCTGCGGACCGACTCGCGCACCCGCGCGCGGATCACCCTCGACGATGGGACGTTCTTCATCCTCGATCGCGGCGCAGAGGTCACCCTCGACGCGTCCGCGTCGCGCGCCGCACGGCTCTCGCGCGGATCGATGATCGTCGACGCCACCTCGAGCGAATCGGTGGCGAAGATCGCGGCCGCGTCGACCTCCATCGAGACGCCGGGCGCCAAGCTCGCGATCACGACGCTCGGCTCGGGGGCCTCGTTGGCCATCGCGCGCGGCAGGGCGACGGTCGACGGTACGACGATGACCGCGGGCGAGGGCGCGATCCTCGGCGAGGGCACGCCGGCGATCCGCACCGGCGGCTTGGCGAGCGCGTTCGGATGGTCCGAGGACGAGCCCACCGGCGCCGAGGCCAACGTGCCGGGGCTCGGCGTGCTCCGCGCGCGCCTCCCCGGAACGAGCGGCGACGGCGATTTCGCGCTCCGTCTGTCGCAGCAGAAGGTGACCGTGAAGATCGCCGGCGACGTCGCGCGCACCGAGATCGAGGAGACGTTCCATAGCGACGACGCGCGAGTGCTCGAGGGCATCTTCCGCTTCCCGCTGCCGCCCGACGCGGCGATCGAGCGGCTCGCGCTCGACGTCGACGGCAAGATGGAAGAGGGCTCGTTCGTCGACAAGGACAAGGGCGCCGCGATCTGGAAGGGCGTGCTGTTCAACGCGACGCCCAAGGCGCCGCGGCCGCAGGAGGAGTGGATCTGGGTGCCCGGCCCGTGGCACGACCCAGCGCTCCTCGAGTGGCGCGCCGGTGGCCGCATGGAGCTGAAGATTTTCCCGATCCCGGCCAAGGGCTCGCGCCGGATCGTCCTCGCGTACACCCAGCAGCTCGGCAAGAGCGGCGGCGCGAAGCGCTACGTGTATCCGCTGCCCTCGTTCGGCGCGACGACGTCGACGATCGAGGACTTCGCCCTCGACGTGCAGGTCGCCGGCCACAGCGGTCCGCTCCACGCGCGGGGCTACGAGCTCGCGGGCACCTCGCTCCACAAGAAGAGCTTCGCGCCGAGCGGCGACTTCGTGCTCGAGCTCGCGCCGTCCGACAAGAACGCGGCGGCCATGAGCTATGCGTACCGCTCGAATCCGAGCGAGCAGGCGTTCGTTTCGCTCTCGCTCTCCCCGAAGATTCCGCGCACGCCCGACACCGCGACGCGCACCCACACCATCGTCGTCGACTCGAGTCGCTCGATGATCGGCGAGCGTTGGGCGCGCGCCATCGCGCTCGCCTCGCGCGTGGTCGCCGAGATGGATCCGCGCGATCGGTTCGCCGTCCTTGCGTGCGATGTCGCGTGCGTACCGTTCTCCGTGGCCGCCGAGGCGCCGAGCAAGGCGAAGAGCGAAGCGGTGAAGACGTTCCTCGGCTCGATCACCCCCGAGGGCGCGAGCGATCCGGTCGGCGCGCTCGAGACGGCGACGAAGGTCGCCAAGAGCGATGCCGCGCGGTCGCCGCGCGTGATCTACATCGGCGACGGCGCGCCCACGATCGGCGCGCGCA
>JALHOE010000285.1 GCA_022843175.1 Deltaproteobacteria bacterium | reverse complement strand
GCGCGCGCGCGGTCGTCGCGACCGACGTCGATCCGCGCGCCGTAGCCGCCGCCCGCGCGAACGCGGCGCTCAATGGCGTCACGCTCGAGGTGCAGCAGCGCGACCTGCTCGACGAGGACGTCGACGAGGACGTGATCGTGATCGGCGACCTCTGTTACGAGCAACCGCTCGCCTCGCGGGTGCTCGCGTTCGCGCGCCGGCAGCGAGGCACGGTGCTCGCGGGCGATCCCGGCCGCGCCCACTTCGACGCGTCCGGCTTCGAGCGCGTCGCCGGCTACGAGGTGGAGACGACCGCGGATCTCGAGGGACGAGCGACGCGCGCGGTCGGCGTGTACCGCGCGCGGTGAATCACTTCACCCAGACCTCGAGCGAGGTCGCCGTCCACGAGCTGTAGGTGCCGCAGAAATCGTTGTGGCAGGCGGTGCTGGTGAGCCCGGAGCGGCACGCGTAGGTCGAGCCGAGGTAGCAGTAGCCCGTGTTCATGTTGCTGCTCAGATAGAAGTCGTGGCCGGTGCCGAACGTCGGCCCGTACGTGGAGCTGTGATAGGTCGCGCTCGTGCCGGTGGCCGAGATGAGGGCGTGCTTGAAGTCGTTGGACACCGAGAACAGCGTCGCCTTCGGGTCGACCTTGTAGCCCGCGACGCTCGACCACCCGACGTTGGTGAAGCCGCCGACGATCTTCACGGTGGTGCCGCTCGTCAGCTTCGCGAGCATCACCGCGGCGCCCTTGCCGTCGCAGCCGGTGTGGAACGCCGCCGCCGTCGCCGGGTTTGTCGCCTTCGTGTAGCAGAGCTTCCACAGCTGACCGGGGGTGCCGATCATGTCGTTGATCTTCAGGCCCTGCGCGGCGTCGACGATCGTCGAGCCGGGGAACCCGGCGGGGACGCACACGGACGCGGAGCAGACCTCGGTCGCGAGGCAGGTCTTGCCGCACATGCCGCAGTTGGCGTTGTCGGTCGCCGTGCTGACGCAGAGGCCGCTGCAGTCCGTGGTGCCGGCGCCGCAGGCCGCCGCGCACGTGCCGGCGACGCAGTAGGGCGTGCCGCCGGAGCAGGTGGTGCCGCACATGCCGCAGTGGGCCGGCGTGCGCGTGGGATCGATGCACGTGCCGCCGCAGTTGAGCTGGCCGGTCGGACAGCACTTGCCGCTGCTGCAGGCGCTGCCGACCCCGCAGGCGGTGCCGCACGCGCCGCAGTTGGCCGCGTCGACCTTGGTGTCGACGCAGGCGGTGCCGCAGCGAGAGAGGCCGGTCTTGCACTCGCAGGTCGAGGACACGCAGCTCTCGGTCGCCGCGCAGGTCTTGCCGCACAGGCCGCAGTTGGTGTCCGAGGTGGTGAGATCGATGCACGAGGCGCCGCAGCGCGCGGTGCCCGACTTGCACTCGCACTTCGACGCGAGGCAGGTCTCGGTCGCGGCGCACGCCTTGAAGCAACCGCCGCAGTGCGCATCGGTGCTCGCGAGGTTGACCTCGCAGCCGTTGGTCGCGACGTCGTCGCAGTTGCCGAAGCCGCTGTCGCAGGTGAGCACGCACGAGCCGCTCGTGCAGTTGCCGGTGCCCTTCGCGCCGCTCGCACAGACCTTGCCGCAGTCGCCGCAGTTGTTGGCGTCGAACTGGATGTTCACGCACTTGCCGCCGCAGGCCTTGTTGGGGAAGTCACAGCTGAGCGAGCAGGTGCCGGCGTTGCAGTTCTCCATGCCGGCGCACGGCTTGTCGCACGCGCCGCAGTGCTTGGTGTCGCTCGCGGTGTTGACGCAGACGCCGCCGCAGCGCGTATGACCGGCGGGACACGGCGCGACGCACGCGCCCGCCACGCAGGTCTCTTTGTCGGCGCAGGGCTTGAAGCACATGCCGCAGTGCGCAGCGCTCGTCTGCAGATCGAAGCAGTCGCTGCCGCAGTACATCCGCGGCGCCGCACAGCCGTCGTCGGCGGGCGTAGAGGTGTCGGCGCCGCTCGCCGTGTCGTCGACCACGGATGTGTCGCCGGAGCTACCGGTGTCTTTTGACGCATCCGTGCCTGCGTCGGGCGCGGTGATCGGGTCTCCGCCCCCGGACGAGCAAGCGGCGACAGCGAGAGCAGCGAAAACGAGAAGGAAGCGCGCAGTCATCGATGCACGAGGCTAGCACTCGGCGTTGGCGACGCATCGCGACGGCGCGTCGCGTCGGCGGATTTTCGAGGCCAAAGACTTCCGATCCGCGCGATTAAGCGCCAGGATCCCCGAAGGGGTCATGGAGTCGGTTCTGCACACCGAGCGACTGGAGATGGTGCCCATCACCATGACGATCGTCGAGGCGATGCTCGGCGGACGTCGCGAGGTCGCCGAGAAGGAGATCGGCGCGCGCCTCCCCGACGCGTGGCCGGGCCGCGCGCTCGTCGAACGCGCGTTCTGCGCCGACCTCGAGGCGATCCGCGCCGACCCCGAGTTCCGTCTGTGGGGCGATCGGGTGATGATCCGCCGCGACGACCGCCGCGTGGTCGGCAGCGTCGTCTTCCACGGCGGGCCCGACAGCGAGGGCGTCGTCGAGGTCGGCTACGGCGTCGAGCAGGACCTCCAGCGCCAGGGCTACGCCACCGAGGGCACCCGCGCCGCGGTCGAGTGGGCGCTCACCCAGCCGCGGGTCACGGCCGTCCGCGCGTGCACCCCGTCGTGGCACCTCGCCTCGCGCCGCGTGCTGGAACGCTGCGGAATGTACCTCGCGGGCAGCCACGACCACGACATGCTCGGCGAGCTGCTGGAGTACGAACGGCGCGCCGCCACGGCCACGATGGTGGATGGCTTCCCCGGCCTCCGCGCCGCGCGATAGCATCCGCGTCGTGACCACCGACACCATCCCGAGCAGGCTCTTCCGGCAACAACGCATCCGCCCCGCGCAGCCCTCGTATTACGAGAAGACCGCCGGAGGTTGGCGGGCGACCTCGTGGAACGAATACGCCGAGCAGGTCAAACGCGCGGGCAAGGCGCTGATCGCGCTCGGCCTCGAGCCGGACAAGTCGCGCGGGAACGAGGGCGCTCCCACGGTGTGCATCCTCGGCTTCAACAAGCCGGAGTGGATCATCATGGACGTCGCCTGCATGGCGATCGGCGGCGCCCCGGCCGGCATCTACACCACCTGCTCGGCGACCGAGGTGCAGTACGTCGTGCACCACGCCGCGTCGACGGTGATCCTCGTGGAGAACGAGGACCAGTGGAAGAAGATCGAGCAGAAGAAGAGCGAGCTCCCACACCTCAAGCACGTGGTGCTGATGCGCGGCGCCGCGAAGATCAACGACCCGATGGTGCTCACCTGGGAGGAGTTCCTCGCCAAGGGCGACGGCGTCACCGACGAGCGCTTCTTCCAGCGCATCGACGCGCTCGAGCCCGACGGTCTCGCCACGCTGATCTACACCTCCGGCACCACCGGCCCGCCCAAGGGCGTCATGCTCTCGCACAAGAACCTCGCGTGGACGGCCGCCAAAGCGCAGGAGATCACCGACATCACCGCGTCGGACGTGTCGCTCAGCTACCTGCCGCTCTCGCACATCGCCGAGCAGATGTTCTCGGTCCACGGCCCGATCACCACGGGCATGAGCATCTACTTCGCCGAGTCGATCGAGAAGGTCCCGGACAACCTCAAAGAGGTGCGGCCCACGGTGTTCTTCGGCGTGCCGCGCATCTGGGAGAAGTTCTACAGCGGCATCCGCGGCAAGATGGCCCTGGCCGACGACCGCAAGAAGAAGCTCCTCGACTGGGCGATGTCGGTCGGCGCGCAGGCCGCCAAGTACAACGCCCGCGGCGCCTCGATGCCGGTCCACCTCGCCGTGCAATACAAGCTCGCGCGGAAGCTCATCTTCACCAAGCTCAAGCAGGCCGTCGGGCTCGATCGCGGTCGCATCTTCGTGAGCGGCGCGGCGCCGATCGCGCGCGAGATCCTCGAGTTCTTCGCGTCGCTCGATATCCTCGTCAACGAGGTCTACGGCCAGTCCGAGGACACCGGCCCCACCTCGTTCAACCGCCCCGGCCGCACCAAGTTCGGTTCGGTCGGCCCCGCGGTCCCCGGCGTCGACGTGCGCATCGCCAAGGACGACGAGGTCCTCGTGCGCGGCCCCAACGTGTTCCTCGGTTACTACAAGGAACCGGCCGCCACCGCCGACACGCTCATCGACGGCTGGCTCCACTCCGGCGACCTCGGCGCGTTCGACGACGAGGGCTACCTGATGATCACCGGTCGCAAGAAGGAGATCATCATCACCGCCGGCGGCAAGAACATCACGCCCAAGAACATCGAGCACGCCCTCAAGCAGAACTCGCTCATCGCCGAGGCGGTGGTGATCGGCGATCGCCGCAAGTACCTCACCTGCTTGATCACGCTCGACCCGGATCAGGCCAAGAAGCTCGGCGGCGACGCCGAGGTGCGCGCCGAGATCCAGAAGCAGATCGACCGCGTGAACCAGGACCTCGCGCGCGTGGAGCAGATCAAGAAGTTCGCGCTGCTCGACAACACCTTCACCATCGAGACCGGCGAGCTGACGCCCACGCTCAAGCTCAAGCGCAACGTGGTGCAGAAGAAGTTCGCGAAGGAGATCGACGCGCTGTACGCGGGGGACGAGGCGTAGGCCTACGACACGCGTGCCCGGAGCTCGCGGAGGGCGGCGTCGGCGAGGCGCACGTCTTCCTCGGGCAGCTCGGGGTGCGCGGTGCCGCCGAGGGCGACGACCGCGTTGGCGGCCGCGCGGAGCATCGCCGCGTAGCGCTCGTCGATTTGACCGAGGCCGCCGTGCTCCTCGCACACCGCGTCGAACGCGGCCGCGGCCTCGGCGTACTTCTCGAGGCTGCGGGTGCGGTCGTCGACCGTGCGCGGCGGCAACGACTTGGCGCGCTCCGACGACGGGGCGGCGCTCGGCCTGCTCTTGCGCGCTCGCTCGACCACGAACGAGTTGTACCGAAGCGCTCGCCGAGGGGCAAAGAGCGACGCTACGCTGGCGCGTTCCATGGCGGTCTACGGCGTCGTCGTGTTCGAGGAGGCCGAGGAGCTCGACTTCGTCGGGCCGTGGGAGGTGTTCTCCGCCGCGGCGGCCCTCTCCGGCGGCGAGGATCAAGCCGTGCTCCTCGGCGAGCGCGTCGCGCCCGTGCGCTGCGCGAAGGGCATGACGGTGGTCCCGCAGCTCGCCCTAACCGATGCGCCCGGGCTCGACGTGCTCTGCGTGCCGGGCGGCGAGGGTCGCCGCGCGCAGCAGAAGAACGAGGTCTTCCTCGCCTGGCTCCGCGCCGCTGGCGCTCGGGCCACCTGGGTCACGAGCGTGTGCACGGGCGCGTTCCTCCTCGTCGAGGCCGGGTTCGCCGCGCACAAGCGCGTCACGACGCACTGGAGCCGCATCGACGAGCTGCGCGAACGAGGCGACGCCACGGTCGTCGAGGGCGTTCGCTTCGTGCGGGACGGCAACGTGGTGACGGCCGCCGGCGTCTCCGCGGGCATCGACATGGCGCTGTGGATCGTCGGGCAGATGCGCACCCCCGCGTTCGCGCGCTCCGTGCAGAGGTACATCGAATACGACCCCGCCCCGCCCTACGCCTCCGAGACCTGACCCATGGACCTCCTCGAGCTGCGACGCGAGTTCCCCGCGCTCGCGCGCCAGACCTATCTCAACCACGCCGGCGTCGCGCCCACGAGCACCCGCGTCGCCCGCGCGGTCGCCGAGTGGATCGACGACCTCGTGCAATACGGCGTCAAGAACGAGCACCGCTGGGAGGCGCGCGCCGACGAGGTCCGCGGCCTGTGCGCGCGCCTGATCGGCGCGGGCGCCGACGAGATCGCCTTCGTGCGCAACACGAGCCACGGCCTCGGGCTGATCGCCGAGGGCCTGTCGTGGTCGCCCGGCGACGAGGTCGCGGTGTGCACCCAGCTCGAGTATCCGTCCAACGTCTATCCGTGGTTGCACCTCGCGGACCGCGGCGTCGCGGTGCGCGCGATCGAGCCGCGGAACGGCGGCGTCACGCCCGCGGCCGTCGAGGCGGCGATCACCCCGCGCACGCGCCTCCTGGCCGTGAGCTCGGTGCAGTACGCCACCGGCCATCGCACCGACCTCGACGCGCTCGGCGCGCTCTGCGAGGCGCACGGCATCCTGTTTTGCGTCGACGGCATCCAGAGCGTCGGCGCCGCGGAGATCGACGTCCGACGCAGCAAGATCCATTTCCTCAGCGCCGACAGCCACAAGTGGATGCTCGGCATGCCCGGCATCGGCTTCCTCTACGTGGACCGCGCGAAGATCGACCGCGTCCGCCCGGTGCTCGTCGGGTGGCACAGCACCACCGACGCGTGGAACTTCGACCGCGCGCACTTCGAGCTGCGCCGGGACGTCGTGAAGCTCGAGGAGGGCAGCCCGGCATACTTCGGGATCTGGGGCCTCGGCGCGGCCGTCGAGCTGCTCCTCGAGGCGTCGGTGCCGCGGATCGCCGCGCGCATCGGGGAGCTCGTGACGCTCGCAGATCGGCGGCTCCGCGAGGTCGGCTGCGATACGTGGCCCCGCGCCGCGGATCGCGCGGGGATCGTCACCTTCGTGCCGCCCGGGGACGTGAAGGCGGTGCACGAGCGGCTGATCGCCCGCGACGTGAGCGTGTCGCTCCGGCGCGGCCGCATCCGCGTCTCGCCGCACTTCTACACGCTCGACGAGGAGATCGAGCGGCTGGTCGAGGTCGTCACTTCTTGTTGAGGGCGACGGAGTTGATGCAGTAGCGCTTGCCGGTGGGCTTCGGGCCGTCGTCGAAGACGTGGCCGAGGTGGCCGCCGCACCTCGCGCACATGACCTCGGTGCGGGTCATGCCGAAGGTGGTGTCCTCGTGGTACGCGATCGCCTTGTCGTCGATCGGTTGGTAGAAGCTGGGCCAGCCGGTGCCCGAGTCGAACTTGTGGTCGGACGAGAAGAGCTTCGCGCCGCACCCGCCGCACACGTACGTGCCGGGGGCGTGGTCGTCGTGGTACTTGCCGGAGAACGGCGCCTCGGTCCCCTTCTCGCGGAGCACGTGGAACGCCTCGTCCGAGAGCTGAGCCTTCCAGTCGACCTCGGTCTTCTTCACCGTGACCGTGGGCGGCGGCTCGGGCGGCGCCACGGCGGGCCTCCGACACGCGACCGCGACGAACGCGAAGAGGACGAGCAACAAGAGGAGAACGCCGCGCATAACCGAGAGGACGTCGCCCGCGCGCTTCGGTTTCGCTGCCGAGCGGCCGCTGCCGGGCCACGGTCGGGGTGGGCAGTTGCTCCTCCTTCCGCGTCGACTACTTTGCTCTCTCGATTGTCTCACCCTCGTCGCCGTCTCCAACACTGCCTCGCAGTGCACGCTCTGAGCGCGGCGCTCGCGATCGGCTGCAGGCGCGAGGAGCGGGCCGCGCCGAAGCCCGTCGCCGCGGCGCCGAGCGCGTCGGTCGCGGCCCCCGCGCTCGTGCGCGCCGACGTCGAGACGTTCTTCAAGCCGTTGCCCGCGTCGTTCGGCGAGCCGTCCGCCGCCAAGGTGAAGCTCGGTCGCGCCCTCTACTTCGACGAGCGCCTCTCGAAGAACCACGACCTCTCCTGCAACTCGTGCCACGACCTCGCGCGCTTCGGCGTCGACGGCGCGCGGTTCTCGTCCGGTCACCGCGGGCAGCTCGGCAGCCGCAACTCGCCCACGGTGCTCAACGCGGGCGATCACGTGGCGCAGTTCTGGGACGGCCGCGCCAGCGACCTCGAGGAGCAGGCCAAGGGCCCGATCCTCAACCCGGTCGAGATGGCCGCGAGCGAGCCGCGCGTCGAGGCCACGCTCCGCTCCATCCCCGAGTACGTCCTCATGTTCAAAGAGGCGTTCGACGCGCCGATCACCTTCACCCGCGCCGCCGCGGCGATCGCCGCGTTCGAGCGCACGCTGGTGACGCCGGGTCGCTTCGACAACTACCTCCGCGGCGACGAGACCGCGCTCAACGACCTCGAGAAGCAGGGGCTCGCGCGCTTCATCAAGCTCGGCTGCGTCACCTGTCACAACGGCCCCGCGGTCGGCGGCGGCACCTTTCAGAAGCTCGGTCTGCAGAAG
Source organism: Deltaproteobacteria bacterium (assembly GCA_022843175.1). Classification (GTDB taxonomy): domain Bacteria; phylum Myxococcota_A; class Polyangia; order Polyangiales; family JADJMO01; genus JALHOE01. The sequence continues at coordinate 2,343 of JALHOE010000285.1, read as the reverse complement.
CCATGGCCGAGCGACAAGGACCTCGGTCGCTTCGTCGTCACCAAGGATCCCGACGACCGCATGAAGTTCCGCGTGCCGTCGCTGCGCAACGTCGACCAGACGGCGCCCTACTTCCACGACGGCTCCGAGTCGCGCCTCGACGAGGCGGTGCGCAAGATGGGCTACCACCAGCTCGGGCTCGAGCTGCAGGCCGACGAGGTCTCGGCGCTGGTCGCGTTCCTCCACGCGCTCACCGGCGCGCCGGTGAAGGTCGACGCGCCGACGCTGCCGAAGAGCACCGCGGGGACGCCGAAGCCGGACCCGACCTGATCACTCCGGATCGCACGCCCCGTCGCAGAAGCTCTGCACCTTGCCGTCGGGCTTGAGGAACGCGTCGAGCTGCTTCCAGCAGACCTCGAGCTTGCGCAGGTTGCCGTGGACCCGGTTGTCCTCGGTGGGGATCGTCGCCTCGACGCCGTGCTGCTTCTCCGCCGGCAGCTTGAAGTCGAAGTCGACCTGCGCGGAGCCGTCGTAGGGGCCGGTGACTTCGTCGAGCCCCGGCACCTTCCGCGTCGAGGGCGTGAAGTGCTTGATGCCGAGCGAGCGCGCGTGGGTGTCGCTGGCGATGTTCGGCACGAGCGAGTCGTAGAGCGCGGTCTGCAGCAGGACCTTGCGGGTGCTCGGCCCTCCCGGATACCCGTTCGACACGAGGTGGTTCGCGTAGGTGCCGGCCTCGATGCGGTCCATCGACAGCTGGCTCAGCGCGATGAACTTCTGCAGATCGAGCGCATCGGGCACGAGAATCTGAATGAAGGCGATGAACGGCGTGAACGACTCCGAGCGCGGCATCATCATCGAGAAACCGGCGCCGCCGACCTGGAGCACCGCGCGTTCCACGAACGGCGACAGCGCCGCGTACGTCGAGCCGAGGATGTGCCCCTGACTGATCCCGAACCAATAGATGTGGGCCGGATCGTAGAGCCCCGCGAGCGAGGGCTCCTTGCTCAGCGGCTCCTTCATCGCCCAGGCGAGCGCGATCTGGTTCGCCATCGCTTGGTGGACGCGATCGGTGAACACGAAGACCTCGGACATCTTGTTCTGCACGATGAGGTCCGCGACCGGATCCTCGTCGGCCGCAGCCATGCCCACCCAGTCGACCGCCGCACCCACCATGCGCGCCTTGTTCGCGATCGTCGGGATCGCGCTCCACGACGCCGAGAGCTCCTCCTTTTCGCCGAAGAACCCGTGCCCGTAGGTGAACGCGCGCGCTTTCTCGCCGGTGGCCGCGCTCGGCGGGACGAACACGGTGAACGGCACGTCGACGGTGCCGTTGGCGACGACCTTGCCCGACGCGTCGCGCTTCAGCTTCGAGAGCGGGCCCGGCGCCTCGAGGAACAGCGGCACGGTCATGGTGCCGTGCACCAGCCTGTGCGTGCGCGCGTCCGGCGCGTCCTCGACCTTGGTCACGGTGACCTTGGGCGGCGCCTTCTCGATCGCCTCGAGGATCAACCGCCGCACCTCGAGCATGTCGCGCGTCGCGTTCTCCTCGCTCCGCACGGTGAAATCCCACGCCAGCTGCAGCTCGGAGCGCGCGACGCCGGCCTTGCCGAGCACGCCGAACACGTCGCCCTCGTAGCGTCGGCCGAGCGGGCCGAGCACGGTGTGATTGCCATACGCGTTGTCTCGCAGGAGCCGGAAGCCCTCGGGCGCGACGATCTTCTTGCCGGTCTTGTCGTTGAGGTTCTTGATCGCGACGACGTACCGCTTGCCGTTCTGCAGGCGCACCATCGGGCGGACGATGAGCGCGCGTCGTGGCTCCTCGGCGGCGCGCGGGTCGAGCTCCGCGAAGTGCATCACCGGCTTGCCGGTGTCGGCCTCGAGCAGGACGGTGGTGGACTTGGCGACGTCGAGCGAGTCGGTCATGCGGTCGTGAAAGACCAGCGACGCGCGATCGACCCCGCCGGGGAACACCGCGAGGATCGCCGGCAGGTGCGTCGCGCCGTCGGCCGGGTGGAGCTTGGTGAAATCCACCGCGGTCCCCTCCTTCGTCTTGAGGACCGCCTTGCCGAGCTCGAGCCGCTTCTTGCTCGGCATCGAGGGGTCATCGACGAGGAAGACGTCCGACGGGAACGGCAGCAAGCAGTCCCAGTCGGCCGCGAGCGGGTTGCACCCCTCGGCGACCGCGAGCTGGGCCGCGGCCGGCGGCGGATCCTCCTTCGAGGAACAGCCGGAAAACGCGAGGGACAGACCGAGGGCCCAAAGAAAGCGGCGCACGACGCCATGCTACGCCCGCTCGCGCCGCCGCACCGACCCCGCGCCCCCTCCGCCCCGGGCCGCCACCCCGTCCGCCCCCGTCCGCCAGGG
>JALHOE010000284.1 GCA_022843175.1 Deltaproteobacteria bacterium | reverse complement strand
GGCGGCTTCGGCGGCGGCGGCTTCGGCGGCGGTGGCGGCGGTGGCGGCTACGATCCCCCCACCGGCGGCGGCGGCGATTTCGGCGGCGGCGGCGCGAGCGGCGACGCTTAGAATCCCTCCGATGCTCCGGCTCCCGAGCGAGATCCGCGTTGCTTTCGCGCGCGCGTTCGGCGACGCCGAGGTGCTCGTCCTCCACAGCGCGCCCCGCGCGATCGGTTGGGTCGGCGGCGGCGTCGAGGGGATCGCGCACGCGCTCCTCGAGGCGGCCGAGGGACGAACGCTCGTCGTCCCGACGTTCACCGTGCAGCGGATGGATCCCTCCACCTGGTTCAATCCCGGCGCCCCCGAGGACATGTGGGACGCCATCCGCGCCGAGCTCCCGCTCTACGATCCCGATCGTTCGCCGCCGCGGGGCATGGGCCGCCTGGCCGAGCAGGTCTGGCGCGCGCGCGGCGCGGTGCGGTCGTCGCACCCGGTCGAGAGCGTCGCGGCCGTGGGCCCCCGCGCGGTCGAGCTCGTCAGGCCGCACCCCATCGACGATCCCATGGGCCGGCGCTCGCCCTGGGCGCGACTCTACGAGTGCGACGCGCGGGTCGTCCTGGTCGGCGTGGGCCTCGAGCGGTGCTCGATCCTTCATCACGCCGAGCGCATGGCCGAGGTTCCGTATCTCGACAGCGCGGCCTACGCGATGCCGGTCGAGATCGATGGCGAGCGTCGCTGGGTCGAGGCGGTCAGCGGCAACAACTGCTCGGACGGCTTCCCGTCCCTCTCCGCCCCCCACACGGCCCTCGACGTGGGGGACGCGAGGACCATGGTCTATTCCGCGCGGGTGCTGGTCGATGCGGCGAGGGCCGCGCTCGCGGCCGATCCCGGAGCGCTGCTCTGCCGTCGCCCGGAGTGCGCCGCGTGCGCCGCGGCTCGGGATGACATCCAAGCAGCCGGGCGCTAGATCCCCCTCTGATGACCGATCCCCAGCTGGCCGCGCTCGAGAAGCGCTTGTCCGATCTCGGGTCGCTCGTCGTCTGCTACTCGGGCGGCGTCGACAGCGCGTTCGTGCTCCTCGTCGCGCATCGTGTCCTCGGCGCGCGCGCGGTCGGCCTCACCGCGGTCAGTCCCTCGCTCCTCCCGAGCGAGAAGGAGCTCGCGATCCGCGTCGCTGCGGAGATCGGCGCGCGCCACGAGCTCGTCGACACCCACGAGATCGACAACCCGAGCTACGCCGCAAACCCCACCAACCGCTGCTACTACTGCAAGACCGAGCTCTACGACGTCGCCGCCAAGTGGGCGCGCGAGCACGGCTTCTCCGCGATCGCCAACGGCACCAACACCGACGACCTCGGCGACTACCGCCCCGGCCTCGACGCCGCGCGCGAGAGCGCGGTCGTGTCGCCGCTGGTCGACGTCGGCATGAACAAAGCCGACGTGCGACGTCACTCGCACGCCCTCGGCCTCGGCGTGTGGGACAAGCCGGCGTCTGCCTGTCTGTCGTCGCGGCTGCCGTATGGCACCTCGGTCACGCGCGAGCGCCTCACCCAGATCGGCGGCTTCGAAGAGGAGCTGCGCGCGCTCGGCCTCCGCCAGCTGCGGGTCCGCTTCCACGACAAGCTCGCCCGCGTCGAGATCGAGCAGAGCGAGCTGCCGCGGGCCTTCGAGCTGCGCCACGAGATCGTCGCGGCGGGCAAGAAGCACGGCTTCGTCTACGTCACGCTCGACCTCCAGGGGTATCGCGTCGGCAGCCACAACGAGCTCCTCGTCGGCAACTCCCTCCGCGTGCTCTCGTAGCTCCGGTGGCCCGGCGAATGTTTTCTCCCGGTCCCTCTCCCACGTTGATGCCGCTGCGCGGAGCGAGCACCCTATCGAACATGCAACAGGCGGCGTCCGTGTCTCGTTCTCTCGCCTCCCTGTGCCTTCTTCTGGCGGTGGGGTGCTCGCGCGTCCCCGAGGAGCCCACGCCGATCGTGAAGCCGGTCACCGAGACCACGAAGCCCCCGGCCACCGCCGCCGCGCCGCCCACCACCACGGTGCTCAAGGCCTGCCCCGCCGACCCCGATCCCGGCGCCAACAAGAAGCTCTACGGGCACGGCAAAGCGTCGTTCGTCACGGCGGACGGCAAGACCCACACGTTCGACATGGAGATCGCCGCCACGCCCGACGCACAGGAGCGCGGGCTCATGTATCGCACCGCGCTCGCCGAGGACGCGGGCATGGTGTTCGACTTCCCGAGCCCGCACCAGGCGAGCTTCTGGATGCACAACACCTGCATCCCGCTCGACATGGTCTTCGTCAGCGAGGACAAGCTGGTGATCGGCGTCGTCACCGCGCCGCCGCTCAACGACGAGGCCCGCGGCGTCGCGGGGATGTCGAAGTACGTGGTCGAGCTCGCCGCCGGGGTCGCCAAAAAGCGCGGGATCGGCATCGGCGCCCGCTTCGTCCCGCCCGCCGGTTCGTGATAACAGGCGCCATGCGCCGTACCCTCCTCCTCGTCGCCCTCACGCTCGTCGCCTGCGAAAAAGCGCCGCCGGAGATCATCGGCAAGGATCCCAAGGGCGCCGCCGCGCCCGCCAGCGGGGGCGCCGGAGCCGCGTCGCCGGTCGAGGCGGTCAGCGGTCCGATCGACCTCAAGGTCGCCGTCGCGGGGCTCCCGCCCACCGGCCAGCTGGTGGCGGAGCTCGAGACCGACCAGGGCAAGCTCACCTGCAAGCTCTTCGAGGACAAGGCGCCGAAGGCCGTCGCCAACTTCGTGGGCCTCGCGCGCGGGCTGCAGCCGTTCAAGGATCCGTCGACCGGCAAGTGGGTCAAGCGTCCGGCCTACGACGGCACGAGCTTCCATCGCATCATCAAGGGCTTCATGTCCCAGGGCGGCGATCCGACCGGCACCGGCATGGGCGCGCCGGGCTACACGTTCGCCGACGAGGTGTGGGCCGGCGGCAAGCACGATCGCGCGGGCTTGCTGTGCATGGCGAACACCGGCCCCAACGAGAACGGCATGCAGTTCTTCATCACCGACGGCGCGGCCGCGTGGCTCGACTCGAGCTACACGATCTTCGGCGAGTGCGCGCCCGAGTCGGTCGTGCACAAGCTCGGCGGGGTGCCGGTCAAGGGCGAGAAGCCGCTCAACAAGCCGCTCCTCTCGAAGGTCGTCATCCGCCGCGAGTGATTACTTGTCGGGGAGGCACTCGGGGATCGTGATCTTCGCGGTCGCCGCCTTGTTCTTGAAGACCGTGATCGCCTGAATGCAGGTGGCCATGTCGGGCAGGCCGAGCAGCGGCGTGCAGTCGTTGTCCTTGGCCACGCCCTTGCCCCGCGCGGCGGTGCAGCACTCGAGCGCCTTCTCGCACGCCCGATCGAGCATCTTCTGCTTCTTCTTGTCGAGCGCGTCGATGGCGGCGACCTCGGCCGCCGTGGCTCGGCGGAGCGGGATGCGGTGCTCGTCGCCCGCGAGCCGCACGGCGAGCCCGCGCGCGCGCCGCGTGATCTCGATCTCTCCGCCCTCGACGCCGAGGCGGAGCGCGTCGCCATCGACCCGCGTCTTCGGGATCGGTCGGCGATCGCTCGCGTCGCCGAACACGAGGCGCAGGGCGTCGGGCGAGAACCACCACGCGTGGCCGGGCATGTGGCCGGGCTCGTCGTTCGGCGGCTGGAACGTCGCCTCGACGATCCACCAGCCCGCGATCGCCTGCGGCGCGGGCGCGCCCCTGAGCGGGGTCGTGTCGAGCGGCGACGCCGACTCCGAAGGGGCGGGCGCGGGGAGGGTCCCCGGCGGGTCGGATTTGCACGCGACGAGCGCCGCCGCGATCAGCACGAATCGCACGCGCCGAAGCTACCAGGACATGCCCGGGCTTGCATCCTGCGAGCGACCGCGAAAAGAAGAGGCGAATGGCATCCTTCGCGGTCGCCCCGCAGATCTTTCGCGAGTACGACATCCGTGGCGTCGCCGACAAGCACCTGTCGAGTGACCTCTTCCGCTCGCTCGGTCGCGCGTTCTCGACGCGCTTCTCGGGTCGGGCTCGGGTCGCAGTCGGGCGCGACTGCCGCGAGTCGTCCCCCCGCCTGTTCGAGGCGCTGGTCGACGGGCTCACGGCGGCCGGCCTCGACGTGATCGACATCGGCGTTGGCCCGACGCCGCTCCTCTACTTCGCCGTCCACCACTTGCAGGTCGACGGCGGGCTGATGATCACCGGGAGCCACAACCCCGGTCCCGAGAACGGCGTGAAGATGCTCCGCCTCACCGGCTCGATCTACGGCGAGGAGATCCAGGCGCTGCGGCGTCACGTCGAGGCCGACGACATCGCCACCGCGGCACGGCGCGGGTCGGTCGAGACCTTCGACCCTCAGCCCGCCTACATCGCGAACATCAAGAAGCACATCACGCTCGCGCGCACGGACTTCGGCGTGGTGATCGATGCGGGCAACGGCTCCGGCGGTCCGCTCGCAATGGCCACGCTCGAGGCGCTCGGGGTCAGGGCCGTCCCGCTCTACTGCGAGATGGACGGCACGTTCCCCAACCACCACCCCGATCCCACCCAGCCCGAGAACGTCGAGGAGCTGATCGCCACCGTGAAGAAGACGGGCTCGCGCGTCGGGCTCGCGTTGGACGGCGACGCCGACCGCCTCGGTGCGATCGACGCCGACGGCTCGATCGTATGGGGCGACCGGCTCCTCACCCTCTTCGCCCGCGACATCCTCAAGAGCCACCCCGGCGCCGCGATCCTCGGCGAGGTGAAGTGCTCGCAGACGCTCTACGACGACATCGCCAAGCACGGCGGCCGCCCGATCCTGTGGAAGACGGGCCACTCGCTGATCAAAGCCAAGATGAAGGAGGAGAAGGCGCTGCTCGCCGGCGAGATGAGCGGCCACCTCTTCTTCGCGGACCGGTACTTCGGCTTCGACGATGCGATCTACGCCGGGGTGCGCCTCCTCGAGATCCTCGCCCGTGAGGGCAAGACGATCGGCGAGCTCTTGCACGATCTGCCGGCCACCTTCGTCACGCCGGAGATTCGCGTCGACTGCGAGGACTCCCTGAAGTTTCAGCTCGTCGAGCGCGTGAAGAAGCACTTCCAGGCGCTCGCCGGCACCGGCGACGTCCGCGAGGTCATCGACGTCGACGGCGCGCGCGTCATCTTCGAGCACGGATGGGGCCTCGTTCGCGCGTCCAACACGCAGCCGGTGCTCGTCGTGCGCTTCGAGGCCGACACCGCGGCGCGGCGCGACGAGTATCAGGCGCGGGTGCAGAGCGTGATCGACGACTCCCGCGCCGGCGCTACGTGACGGAGCTCACGTGACGGAGACCGAGGCGCCCCCGGCGATCCGCTGCGTCGCGCTCACCAAGCGCTTCGGTCAGCACACCGTGCTCGACGGGATCGACCTCGTCTGCCACGCGGGCGAGACCAACGTCATCATCGGCGGCTCGGGCGCTGGAAAGACCACCCTCTTGCGGCTCCTCATCGGGCTCGAGAAGCCGACGTCGGGCCGCGTCGAGATCGACGGCGAGGACATCGCGCCGCTCAGCGAATTCGAGCTCAACCGCGTCCGCCGCAAGTTCGGGATGGTGTTTCAGTACGCGGCGTTGCTCGACTCGCTCACCATCCTCGACAACGTCGCGTTTCCGCTTCGTGAGCACACGAGGGAGAGCGAGAAGAAGATTCGGGCCAAGGTGCTCGACAAGCTCGAGAAGCTCGGGCTCAACGAGCGCGTGCTCGATCTCTACCCGGCCGAGCTCTCGGGCGGTATGCGCAAGCGTGTCGGCCTCGCGCGCGCGCTGATGCTCGATCCGAAGATCATCGTCTACGACGAGCCCACGAGCGGCCTCGATCCGATCACCACCCGCACGGTCGACGAGATGATCGAGCAGGCGCGGAAGCTGTTCGGCGTGACCAATGTGGTCATCTCCCACGACATGACGTCCACGTTTCGCATCGCGCACCGCGTGCACGTGCTGGTGAAGGGCAAGATCGTAGAGAGCGGTGCCCCTCACGACGTCGCGAAGAGCGCGCGCGCCGATGTCCGCGAGTTCATCGAGGCGTCCGGCGTGGACACCGCCAATATCAGCGGTCCAGACCGGTGAGCTGCTCGAGCACCTCGCGCAGCCGCTGGTGATCGTGCTTCTCGAGGACCTGCACTGCACCCGCGCGGCTCGCCTCTTCGCCGAGGCTCTCGACCTTGGTGAAGACGACGTTGCGGATGTGCGCCGTGGCCTCGAGGGAGCGGATGCGCTGGAGGAAGTGGACGCCGTCGCAGTTCGGCATGTCGAGATCGAGCATCAGGGCGTCGGGCTCGAGCGTGGAGAGCGAGACGAGCGCGTCGACCGGATCGTTGAACGACGTGATCTCGAAGCGCTTCGAGAGCGCCCGCTTGATCGCCGCGGTGGACGCGGGGTCGAGATCGACCAGCACCAAGCGAGGCTTCGTCTGGCGCAGGACGTCGGGGATCGCGTACCCGTACTTCCGAAGAAAGTCCAAGACGTCGAGGCGGCGGAAGCGGAGATGGCGCCCCGGCGTGCGGAAGTGCGGGATCTCTCCCTTGTCGGCCCAGTTATGGATTGTCTTCAAATCCACCTGGCAGAATCGCGCGACATCGGATGCAGTGAATAGGTCGCCCGCGCGGGCCGACGCAGCGCGATCGCGAGCCCCACGCGACGACGCCGGTTTCGCTTCCATTACCTATGAGGGTAACGCTGGAACCTCACGTCGAGCAATCGGCATTTTTGGGAGGTTCTGCATTCTCGGGCTAAGGGACGTTCGCGTTTCGCGACGCCCAGCGCCCATTGCTGAGCACGTATCGGCTCCCACCACGGACCCTGGGCTCGCCGATATCGTGCAAGGGGTCGCCCGGCAGCGCGAGGATCGGGGCGCCATCCTCGACCACGAAGCGCGGACAGATGAGCTCGAGACCCGGTGCCATGGCCAACGCGCTCGCGACGGTCGAGTGCTCGGTCAGCAGCTCGAGCGAGCGGTGGGTTGGAGGGAACAGCGCGATTTCGTCGCGCTCGTACTGTGCGAGCAGCTCGGCCGGCTGGGCGAAGAGGACGCGGACGGCCTCGTGGTCGTCGCTCACGGGCTCGATCGCCGGAGGGGCCTCGGCGAGGAAGAATCGCGCGTCGAACCGGCGCGACTCCGCCTCTGGGGTGACCCAGCGCGCGAACGGTACGAGCGAGTCGAGCGCGAGCTTCTTGCCGAGGTCCGCGAGCCCGGCGGCGAGGGGGCGACGCCGTAGCTCGGCGAGCTCGTCGCGCGTGACGCCGGCGATCGGCGCGAGCCCAACCTCCTCGAGCGCCTCGCGACACGCAGCGACGCGCGCCGCCCGGCCCTCATCGTCCCACCACGCGCCCTCTCCGAGCTCGCTGACGGCGCGCAGCTCGTCGGCCGCGTCGCTCGGTTCGACGCGTCCGCCGGGGAACACCACCGCGCCGCCCATGAACGAGCTCTGCTTCGAGCGCTGCATCACGCACACCTCGAGCCCCGCGGGTCCGTTGCGGAGAAGGAGGATGGTGGCGGCGGGGCGGGGGGTGACCGGGACGCGGCTGGAATCGAGGTCGAGCACGGTGGCACTGTAGCGCGGCGGGCCGCCGGCGGATCCGCCGGTCCGCCGGCTCGGCTCGCGGCGATCGCCGGGGTTTGTCGCTGGCACGCCGCGTGGACCGGGGGGCGCCGTGCCTCGCATCGACAGCGCCCTCACGGTGGCCTTCGCCTCGCTCGCCGCGATCGTCGCCGTGCTGCGTCCGGGTGTCGTGGCCGTGGTGGTCGCGCTCGTCGCCGCGGCGACGTGGCTCCCCGGCGCGACTCGTCCGCGGAGGTCGGCGGTGCTGCTCGCGCTGGTGCTCGCGCTGGTCTCCGCGTGGCGCGCCCATCGCGTCATCGCGCGGGACGGGGCGCTCGCGGCCGCCACCGTCGCAGCGCTCCCACGCCCCGAGCGCTGCGCCCTCACCGGCACCGTCGCGAGCATGCCGGGCGTACGGGGAGTGCTCTCGGCAGACCTGCTCGTCGAGTCGATCGAGTGCGACGCGAGGGCGCCTCCGCTCGCCGGCGTTCGCGCGCGCATCTACGATCTCCCGGAGTCCACCGCCCGCGGCGATCGGGTGCAGGTCATCGCGCAGATCGCTCCCAGTCGGCGGCCGCAGAACCCCGATCTCGGCGATCCTCGCGCCGGGTACGCCCGCCGCGGCCACTCGCTCTCCGGCAGCGCGCTCGCGGTCGAGAACCTCTCGCGCGGGCAAGGGGTGGGAGCGCTGATCGACCGTGCGCGCGCGCGCCTTCGTCGCGGCATCGCGGCGGCGTTCCCCGCGGCCGATGTGGCGTCGATCGCGCGCGCGATGGTGCTCGGCGAAGAGGATCTCTCCGCCGACGACGACGAGGCCTTCCGCCGGAGTGGGCTCACGCACCTGCTCGCCGTGTCCGGCTCGCACGTCGCGCTGGTGGTGGGCGGCCTGGTCACCCTCCTGCGCGCGTTCCTCCTGCGCTTCACCCGCTTCGCGCGGCGGGTCGAGGTCTCGCGGGTCGCGTCGGCGCTCGGGATCCCGCTCGCGGTCGTCTACGAGCAGCTCTCCGGCGACTCCGGCTCGGCGCGCCGCGCGACGATCATGGCGATCGTCGTGCTCGCCGTGCGCGCCTCCGGTCGCCGCGTGGACCTCGCGCGCACCCTCGGGTTGTCGATCCTCGCCGCGCTGGTCATCGACCCGCTTGCGCCGTTCGATCTGTCGTTCGTCCTGTCCGTCGCGGCGACGCTCGGGCTCATCGCGCTCGGCCCCTCTCTCGATCGCCGCTTGCAGCCGCTCCCGCGGATGGTGCGCAGCGCGTTCGCGGCCACGGTCGCGGCGTCGGTCGCGTGCGCGCCGTTCATCGCGAGCATCGCCGGCGCGCTGCCGCTCCTCGGGCTGTTCGCCAATGTCGTCGCGGTGCCGATCGGCGAGCTCGCGGCGCTGCCGCTGTGTAACCTCGCCGCGCTGTGTGGCGCGCTGCTGCCTCCGCTCGCATCGCGCGCCATCGGCGACGCCGCTGCCGGATCGCTGGTCCTGCTGCGCGCCGTCGCCCGCGTCGCCGCCGCGCCCGAGCTCGCCGTCGTCTCGGTGCCGCCCCCCACTGCGGCGCAGACCGGGGTGATCATCGCCGCCGCTGCCGCGATGGCGATCGCCCGGTCGCGAAGGGTCGCCATTGGTCTCGTCGGCCTGGCCGCGCTGCTGCTCCTCGAGGTCTCGCACCTCCGCGCGTCGCGCCCACGCGGCGTGCTGCGCGTCACGGTGCTCGACGTGGGGCAGGGCGACGCCACGCTCATCGACCTCCCCGGCGGCGCCGCGATGCTGATCGACGCGGGCGGCGAGGTCGGATCGTCGTGGGATCCGGGCCGCGCCGTGGTGGGGCCGGTGCTGCGCGCACGCCGCCGCGGCGCGCTCGAGCTCGCCGTCCTCAGCCACCCGCACCCCGACCACTTCCTCGGCCTCCGCGCGGCGCTCGCCGGGGTGCGCGTCTCGCAGGTCTGGCACAACGGCGAGGCCACCTCCGGCGGCGACCACGGCGCGCGGTTATCGGGGCTGCGCGCGCGCGCGGGCGCCCGCCGCACCCCACCCGGCCGCCCCCCGACCATAACGGGCGCCGAGGTCGAGGTGCTCCACCCGTGCCCTCGCTTCGACCCCGATCGCGGCGCCAACGACAACTCCCTGGTGCTGCGGATCGCGTTCGGACGTCGCGCGGTGCTGCTGGTCGGCGATGCCGAGCACGCTGCCGAGGAGAGCCTGCTCGCCCACCCCGAGCGCCTCCGCGCCGACGTCCTCAAGGTCGGTCACCACGGCTCGCGCACGAGCTCGTCGCGGGCCTTCCTCGCCGCGGTGAAGCCCTCCATCGCCACGATTTCGTGCGGTGTGCGCAACCGCTTCGGCCACCCGCACGTCGCCGCGCTCCAAGCGCTCGCAGCCAGCGGCGCGCGGGTGCTCCGCACCGACCTCGAGGGCGCCCTCCGCATCACGACGGATGGCGATCGACTCGACGTCGGTTGGTGACGCCACGGTGCGCGCGTGCCAACGTGCGCGGGTGGCGAAACCACCGCTCCTCGGCGACGGGCTCGTGAGCCGCCGCGTCGTCGTCGACGTGGCGGACGCGGTTCTCGTGAAGGCGGTGGTCGAGGCCTACGAAGGGGTCGCCAATGTGTTCGGGGAGGAGCACGGAGTGTTGGTGATTGCGGCGCCGGCGGACCGGGAAGCGGAGCTGGATGCGCTGCTGGAGGATCTGCGGGCGTTGGTGCGGCTGCGGCATGGATGAGTGAGAAGTGGGCGCGGGCTTGCGGCTGCGGCTGCGCTTGCGCTCGCGGCTGCGCTTGCGCTTGCGCTTGCGCTCGCGCCTGCGCCTGCGCCTGCGCCTGCGCCTGCGCCTGCGCCTGCGCTTGCGCCTGCGCCTGCGCCTGCGCTTGCGCTC
>JALHOE010000283.1 GCA_022843175.1 Deltaproteobacteria bacterium | reverse complement strand
CGCCCGAGCCCGAACCTGCGCCTGCGCCTGAGCCTGAGCCTGCGCCTGCGCCTGCGCCCGAGCCTGCGCCTGCGCCTGCGCCCGAGCCTGCGCCCGCGCCTGCGCCTGCGCCTGCCCCTGCCCCTGCCCCTGCCCCTCCCGTCGAAGCCCCGCTCGTCGAAGCCCCCGCGCCGCGATCCTCCGCGGCCATCCCCGTCATCCTCGTCCTGCTCGCGCTCGCGCTCCTGATCTGGTTCCTGCGCCGCTGATCACTGCGCCTCGAGCTTCGCGAGACGAGCGCGGAGATCCTTCATCGTGGCGTCGATCGCCTTTCTGTCGTAGCCGAGCTTCTCGAGTGGCTTCGGCCCGAGGCGGGCGAGGTTCTCGGTCTCGTACTTGTCCTTCTCGAGGTCGTAGAGCTCGAGCTCGTCGTCGCCGTCCTTGCGCTTGTGGAGCTTCTTGCGCTCGGGGTCGTCGTAGTGCTCGACGTACTTCCACTGCTTGGTGCGGATCGCCGCGTGGATGTCGGGCTTGCCCACCTTGCCGAAGCTCCCGAGCCCCCAGCACTCGAGCAGGATCTCGTCGCGCGGCCAGCCCTTGTCGCCGGAGAACAGCGGGACGAGCGAGCGGCCATCGACCTTGTCGGTGGGGGCCACGCCGGCGAGATCCGCGAACGTCGGCGCGAGGTCGATGTTGAGGACGAACGCGTCGACCTTCTTGCCGCCCGCGGGGACGCGCGGATCGAAGGCCATCAGCGGCACGCGCGCGCACTCCTCGTAGGCGCAGTTCTTCCCCGACCAGTGGTGCTCACCCCACGCGTAGCCGTTGTCGCCGCTGTAGATGAGCACCGTGTCGTCCTCGATGCCGAGGGCCTTCAGCTTGGCGACGATCGCCTCGAGCGCGTCCTCGATCGCGAGCACCGAGACGAGCTGCATCTTGCGGATGCGCTCGAGCTTCTTGTCGCGGAACGTGCCCTTCATGTCCTTGACCCAGTCGGGCTTGTCGGAGATGTCGGCCTCGAGGTAGCTCGGGGGCGCCTTCCAGTCGAAGAGCGGGCACTGCCCGAGGCGGTCCATCGCCTCCTTGGTGAAGGTGGGCTCGTCGGGGTCGGGCTGGTAGCGCGCGGGCGAGAGGAACGGACCGTGCGGCGCCTTCGGCGCGAAGTGGACGAAGAACGGCTTCTTGTCCTTGTGCGCGCGCTCGATGAACTCGACCACCTGGTCGCGCAGGACGTCTGTCGAGTAGTTCTCCTTGCCGTCGTCGACGGTCTCGTCGGCGGCCTTCTTGCACTTCTTCTCGGTCTTCTTCTTGGAGGTCGCGTCCGAGAGGAAGCAGCGGGTCTTCACCTTGCCGTCGAGCGTCTTCTCGACGAGCGCGAAGTCGTAGTACTCCGCGTGGGTGAACGCGCGCCACTCGTCCCAGTGCGGCGGGACGTGCTTGTCGTTCTGCTTGAGGAGCTTCTCGTATCCATTGAGGTACTTGCCGAAGTAGCCGGTGCGGTACCCGCCGGCGCGCAGCCACTTCGCGAACACCTTCTCGTGGTTGCCGTTCTTCTCGAAGTCGACGGCGCCGGCCACGCGGTCCTCGTCGCCGTCCTCGACGTCGCCGTTCGCGAGCACGCCGTGGTTGTGGGCGTAGCGGCCGGTGAGCACGCTGGCGCGGCCCGGGCAGCAGAGCGGGGTCGACGCGAAGCTCTGCTGAAAGATGACGCCCCGATCCCCGATGAGCTTCTTGAGCCGCGGCATGCACGCCGTGCTGTCGGCGCGCTGGTCGTCGGCGAGGATGAAGATCACATTGGGACGCCCCTTCGCCTTCGCAGGCGCCGCCGCCGGGGCAGACGAGGAGGCAGCGCCGGGCGCGGTCTGCTGCGAGGCGTCCGGCTTGTTTCCACCACGGCAGCTCGCGAGGACGACGAGGGAGAGGATCGCGACGGGGGTGCGCACCTCCGCGAGCCTATGCGCTCCATGCGCTCGCGTTCCGAGAAACTCTGGCCGCTGGCGTGCTAGTTAATGAGGGTGTCCAGGAGCTCCGCCGCGGTCGGTCTCGCTCTCGTCGCGTGGCTCGGAGCGGGCGACGTGCGAGCGGCTTCGGCGGTCACGGTGCCGCTCGAGTGCACCCGCGGCCCATCCGGGCAAACGCACCGAACCACGGTCACGTTTCCGAGCCAGGTGACCGCCGGCTCGAAGTTCGCGGTGCGCATCGACGGGAGCTCCTCCGGCACCATCTCGCACACCGGCCTCAACTACATCCACGACATGACCACCGAGTACCTCGTACCGGCGGGCACGAGCTACGTGGCCGGCTCGCTGCGCGTCGTTCCGGGGACGGGCAGCGCGAACGTCGCGGGCTCGGCGCGCGTCGCCAAAGTGGGCAACCTCCTCCGCCTCACGCTGCCCGGACACGTCGACAACGGCTCGAGCTACACGCCGCCGAGCTTCGAGCTCGAGCTCACGGCCAACGCGGCGGTGGGCAGCAAGCTCGCCCTTCAGTTCTGGCAGTATCGCGTGAGCGCGAACGCGATCTTCGTCGGTGACGTCGACACCACGTGCAACCCCAAGCCGCAGCCGTACACGGTGGCGACGAGCACGGTCGTCGCGGCCGCGCCCTGAGCTACGGCGCCGGCCACCGGGCGAACACCAGCTGCCCCGGCTTGCCCGGCGGACCCCAGAGGAAGAGCGCGAGCTCGTCTCCCTGCGCGGTGTGTCGCGCGGCGACGATCGCGAGATCGGTCGTGACCTCGGCGAGCGTGGTGTCGCCCGCGCGCAGCAGCCGCGGCGTCTGCTCCCGTGCGAGCGTGAAGAGCGCCGGTTCCTCCGCGAACGTGCGCTTCTGTCCCTTGGCGTCGAACGCGACGGAGCCCTTCACGCGGAGCCCGAGATCCGGCGACTGGAGCAGCTCGGTGTAGGCAGGCAGGTCGAAGCGCGCAGCCTCCTTGCCCGAGGCGGGATCGAGCAGCAGCACGGTGCGCGCCTGCCACGTCGAGTAGCGATCGAGATCGAGCGGCGTCGCGAGCGGCAGCGCGAGGCCGTTCGCCGGGAGCGCCCTCGTCCAGAGCGCCTTTCCCGTCTTTCCGTCGAGCAGCGAGGCCTCGGTGGCGCCGGAGACGAACAGCCCACCGGACGCCCACGCGGTGAAGAGCGCGGGCGCGTTCTCGGCGACCGCGAGCTTCTTCTGGAACGCCGGCTTGCCGGTCGCGCAGGCGAAGACGTCGAGCTTGCCGTCGGTGTCGGCGAGCCAGCACGTGCCACCGTCCGGCGAAACGCCCGAGGTCACGCAGTGCTCGCATCCGAGCGCGCGCGTCGACCACGCGATCGTGCCGGTGCCCGCTTCGATCCCCAGCGTCACCGGCCCCGGTTGCTTCTCGGTGTTGGGGAGCTCGAGCTCGCGACCGTCGGTGACGGCCACCGTCACGTTGCCGCCGCGCCCCACGACCCGCCGCGGCCCCCAGCACACGTTGTCGTGCGGCTTGCTGAGGCTCGAATAGAGGTGGGTGATGGCGATGCGGAGCACCGGCCCGTAGGGGCGCGCGCTGTCGCAGTCGACGAAGTGCAGATCGCACTCGGTCGAGAAGGTGCACGCGCCGTGCTCGCTCGAGAACGAGGTCTTGTCCTGGCTCCACGGGCCCGCGGTCTGCGACGCGAGCGCGCCGGTGTCCGGATCGAAGAGCAAGAGCTGGTTCTGCACGTGCACGAGCACGCGCTTCGAGGCGCCAAACGCCGGATAGAGCCTCACGCGGCCGCTCGGGGCCACGCCGAGCGGCGCGCTCCACAGCTCCTTGCCGTTCGCGAGGTCGAAGCCGCGAAGCGTGCGCACCTCGGGGTCGAACGCGAACACCCGGCCGCCCGATGCGTCGGCGTCGAACGCGGGCACCCGGGCGAGCACCTGCAAACGCGCGTCGACGATGCGCAAGACCTCCACGACCGGAGCCACGCTCGCGACGGGGGGCGCGATGGTCGACGTATGCGTCGCTCGCGGTGCGGGCGCGCAGCACACCATCGCGGCGGCGAACAGCCAAACATGGACGCTCACTCGGGTTGCCTCGCCTCTCGGTTCGCGACGCGCTCGTTCACCAACGCCACGAGCACATGCGCGTTGGGCACTTCTTCGAGCTTCAGCTCGAGCCACCCCGAGCCGTGCCCGCGGACCACGACCGTGGGACCGAGCGGATCGAACGACGCGGCCGTGATCGACGACCACGCGAGCGCTGTGTACTCGGTGCGGACCCCGCGCGCGTCGACGGTGATCTCGCCGAACCGCACGCCCTCCTCGAGCCCCTCGCGCGCGGCGCTCAGCAGCGTGGGCAGCGTCCGCACGCGCAGCTCGCCGAGGATGGCGTCGATCTCGGCGCCGTACCACTTCACCTCCACGCGCCGACCGTCGGAGACCTTGATCGAGTGACGATCGCCCCACGGCGTGGTCTGGCCGTTCTGCTGCGCGTTCACCCGATGGGTGACGAGCTCGACGACCTGCTCATAGGCGACCTCCTGGCCGTCGATGACGAAGCCGCGGGTGTGGAGCCGCAGCGTGCTCCCGGAGGTCGACAGGAAGCCGAACGCGGCGAGCGCGGGAAACGCGACCCCGAGCAGCACGATCGGCCACGGCCCGCCGACTGCGGCGACCCCGCTCACGCCGGCGACGACGTCGAGGATGGCGCCTCCCGCGAAGATCGAGCCGAACAGCACCCGCGGCGCGACGCGACGCGCACGGAACTCCTGCAGGAGCGGACCGAGGTCCGTTTCCGCCTCGCGATACGCGGCGCTCACCGCCCGAGTCTAGTCGAAGACGCGGAGTCGATTGGACCCACCCGCGCGCATCGGGTGACGGGCGTTCCGCAGCCGCGTCCTCGTTCGGTGACGGAGCTGGGATACGCTGGTCCCCCATGGCGTGGATGACGAAATGAGCGACAGCGCGCGCTCGATCGATTTTCCGCTTCGTCTGCGCGCGCTCGCACGCGTCGACCCCGCCGCCGCCGCCCGCGCGCTCACCCTCGATCGCGAGCTGCAGCTCGTCGCGCGCCGCGCCAGCCGCGCCGCGAACGATCGCGAGCGCAAGCGACTCGTGAACGAGATGATGGAGCTGCGGGTGCAGATCGACGCCCTGATCGCCACCGCGCTCGGCCAGCCGCTGCCGACCGGCGCCGAGGGCTCGGCGCTCTCGCGGGTGCCCGACCACGTGCGCAGTCAGCTGGCCAAGCTGCTCGGCGTGCCGCTCCGTGCGGAGTTCCACGCGGTCCTCGATCGCAAGGCCGAGGAGTGGATCGAGCAGGGCCGCGCGTTCGACGAGATCGCCGCCGAGTTCGGGTTCGCCCCCGCCGACTCGCTCTCTCCGCGCGATCCGCGCGGAGCGCTCGCTCTCACCTACAACGGCTCGCTGGTGCAGGTCTCGGCGCCGAAGGACGAAGGGGGCACGCGGCGGTTCATCTACCAGAGCATCTACGTCAACTCGATCCCCAGCGAGGGCACGCTCAAGCTCACCGAGTCGCTGCGCATCGACGGGCGCATGCGCTCCACCGCGATGGACACCTCGACCGTGCGCAAGCTCCGCGTCGCCACCAAGAAGGGCGTGCCGTGGGAGCGGGAGCGACGCACGTTCGATCGCATCAGCACCATCCTCACGCCCCCACCGGCGGCGCTGCAGGCGATCCCGCGACGCACGCTGTGGGGAGCCGCCACGGGCTACCTACCGGCCCTCGGGCAGAGCGAGATCGACGGAGGACGCCTCGCGCGCGAGCACGCACGGATCGACGAAGCGCGGCGCGCGGCCCGGGTCGAGCTCGCAGCGCTCCTCGACAAGCTCGCGTCGCCGCGCAAGAGGAGCGCGACCGCCGACGTCGAGGTTCTCGGACTGTGCCTGCACCTCCAGGCTCTGGAGATCGAGCGCGGTCGCAAGGGGCATGAGCTCGACGACGTCACCGCCGTCGAGACCGATCGGGGCGAGCGGCTGCTCGTGCTCGACGACGAGGTTCGGCTCGTGCGTCCCGGCCGACCGGAGAAGACGTTCGCGCTCGGCGCGCTCGGCGAGCAGCAACTCGTGGTCGGCGCGCCGTTGGTGCTCGTCGACGCCGAGGGGGCGGTGGTCGCCATCCTCGGCGACGTGACGACGATCGGTGTAAGGTGAGGCGCGGAAGCTCCGTTGGGGGGAAGACATGAACGTGCGTCCGTTCGTCGCCGTAGCTCTGGTCCTGCTCAACGCGTGCGGGCCCCAGCGTTTTCACCCGAACCCGCCGGGGCCCGAGCCCGCCTACGTCGCCCAGCACCCGGGGCTGCACGTGGGCGCGCCGGTCGCCGCGCGCTGGCAGGACGGCAAGTGGTACTTCGGCCACATCACCGACGTGGACGGCGAGCGCTACGCGATCGACTACGCCGACGGCGACAAGGGCACCGTCGGCCCCGGCGAGATCCTGCCCATCGCGCCGCCGAGTCAAATCGTGATCGGCGCGCGCGTGATGGCGGTGTGGAAGGGCGCCACGATGTATCCCGGCACCGTCATCCAGGTGACCGGCGGCAAGGCACGCGTGCAGTGGGACGACGGCGATCTCCCGCTCGACGTGCCGTTCGATCAAATCGCGGTGATGCAGGCGACACCGGCGCCCACGGCGGCGCCCGCGGCCGCGGTCGGGCTCGCGGCCGGGACGCGCGTCGCCGCCAAGTGGAAAGATGGCCACTACTGGTACGGCACGATCGGAGAGGTCGCGAACGACGGCTACGTCATTCACTACGCCGACGGCGACGTGCTCAAGGTCGCCCCGGCCAACGTGATCCCCGTCGCGGCGCCGGGCTCGCTCAACGTCGGCGACCACGTGATGGCGGTGTGGAAGGGCGCCAAGATGTACCCCGGCCGCATCACCCGCATCGACGCGTCCACCGCGACGGTGCAGTGGGACGACGGCGACACTCCGCTCGATGTGCCGCTGAACCAGATCGCCAAGCTGTAGCAGGACACTTTCCGCTTTCGATGATCGACGAGGGCGCTGCCCTTTCGCCGCCGTCAACCATCGACCGTCGACCGTGCCGACCCATAGGCGCGCGCGTCAGCGAGCGCCTCGGTCACCATTCGCACGGGTAGGCGCTCGCTTACGCGCGCGCCTGTTCGACCGGCCGGTCCTCTTATCCGAACGGCATTGGCCCTAGGAGAGCACCCACGCGCCGTAGCCGACGACCGAGTCGCGCGTGCCGGAGGTGTCGCCGGAGTTGCGTAGGTCGAGCGTCTGCACGTGCATGCCGCGCGCTCTGGCCGCCTGGAGCAGACCGCGCATCGGCATGCGACCGCATGCCTGATCGTCGCCGATGCGGTCCGGCGCGAGGGCCTCGATCGCGCGCGTGGTCTCGGCGTCGAGCGCCTTGGCCGCCGCGTCCTCGAGGTAGTGGCTGAGGTCGGAGCTCACGACGATCAGCGTCTCGTCGCCCCCCCACAAGAGGTCGAGCACGCGCGCGACCTCTTCCGGCGTGGCGTCTCCCACGGCGAGAGGGACGAGCGCGAAGTCCCCGAGCGTCAGCTGGAGGAACGGGAGGTGGACCTCGAGCGAGTGCTCGTCCTTGTGCGCGAGGTCGGACGGGGCCACGCGCGGCAGCTGCTCGATGGCAGCGATCGCGTCACGGTCGAGCCGCACCGGACCGAGCGGCGACTCGAACGCGGCCGCGGTGCTGGTGGCGATGCCGCGCACGAACACCCGATGAGCCGGACCGAGCAGCACGACCCGCTTGATGAGACCGCGGCCGTCGCGGAGTCGGCCGTACGCGCTCGCGGCGATCGGCCCGGAGTAACGATAGCCCGCGTGCGGCGCGATCAGCGCCTTGGGCACCGGTCCTGTCTCCGGGACCTCGCGCAAGAACGACTCGACCTGCGCGCGAAGTGCGCGCGCGTCCCCGGGATAAAACGTTCCCGCGACGGCAGTGGGGCGGTTCCAAAGTTCCATTCGAGCGTTAGATGAAGATGGTGCAATCCTCGGACTCGGACAAGCAGTCGCTCGAGCACGCGCACCCCGGCCGTTATTACCGCGCGCTGCCGGACGGGCGGCTCGAGTGTGAGGTGTGCCCGCGGCTCTGCCGTCTGCAAGACGGCCAGCGCGGGCTCTGCTTCGTGCGCGCGCGCCGCGGCAGCGAGATCGTGCTCACCACCTACGGTCGCTCGTCCGGCTTCTGCGTCGATCCGATCGAGAAGAAGCCGCTCAACCACTTCCTCCCCGGCTCGCCCATCCTCAGCTTCGGCACCGCCGGCTGCAACCTCACCTGCAAGTTCTGTCAGAACTGGGACATCTCCAAGTCGCGCGAGATGGAGCGCCTGGCCGACGCGGCGTCGCCCGAGCGCATCGCCCGCGCCGCCGTCGAGAGCGGGAGCCGCAGCGTCGCCTACACCTACAACGATCCGGTGATCTTCCTCGAGTACGCGGTCGACGTCGCCAAGGCGTGTCGCGAGCGCGGCATCAAGAACGTCGCCGTGACGGCGGGCTACATCGGCGACGCCGCGCGCCGCGAGTTCTTCGCGCACATGGACGCGGCCAACATCGACCTCAAGGCCTTCACCGACCGCTTCTACGAGAAGATCTGCGGCGGCAAGCTCGGCGCGGTGCTCGACACCCTCAAGTACGTCAAGCACGAGACCTCGTGTTGGTTCGAGCTCACGACGCTGCTCATCCCCGGCGAGAACGACTCGCCCGACGAGATCGATCGCATGACCAACTGGGTCGTCAAAGAGCTCGGCCCCGACGTGCCGATGCACTTCACCGGCTTCCATCCCGACTACAAGATGCTCGACTACCCGTCGACGCCGTCGAGCACGCTCACTCGCGCAAGAGACATCGCCCGCGCCAACGGCGTCCGCTACGCGTACACCGGCAACGTCCACGACGAGGACGGCGGCACCACATACTGCCATTCCTGCCATGCCGCGCTGATCGTGCGGGATTGGTACGTCATCCGCGACTACCGCCTGACCGACGACGGCCGCTGCGCGTCTTGTGGTGTGCGCTGCGCGGGCACCTTCGCCGGACCGGCCGAGTCCCACGGCCGCAAACGCGTCCCGCTCCGGCTACTCGGCAGCCCGTAGCGGCTGCAGGGGATCGACGCCGTTCGCCCACGGCGCCCTGCCCGGCGGGTGGAGCGCGAGGTGGAAGTGCGTGCGGTGCTTGTCGTCCCAGTTGGGCGTGAGCAGCACCGAGAACGTGCCGTCGAGCGCGCACACCACCGCCTTGAGGAACGCGTCGCGCTCACCCGCCCGCGGCGCCGCGCACGTCTCGCTCTTGTCGGTGCGGCGAACAAAGTCCCGCTCGACGGAGAGCGTGTCGTGCTCGCGGACCAGCGCGACGACGTCGATCGCCATCCCGAGCGCGTGCGCAGACGGCTTGCACCCGGCGTCGCCGGTGCCGCCGACGCACTTGGGCTCGTAGGTGCCGACGTGGATTACGGAGCGGACTCCGCGCGCGCGGAGGAGGCCGGCCGCGCGATGCAGCCGCTCGGCGAACCGGCAGTCGACCCATAGGGGGTGCGCGCGCGCGTTGGCTTGGTGGCGGAACTCGACGCCGTCGAGGAGCGGCGAGAGCTTGATCGGATCGACGATCGAGGGCGACGGCGCCGCGTCCGCGAACACGACGCCGCGCTGGGTGAGCGCCTCCCGGCAGGTGCGCGGCGCGGGCGGCGCGAGGGGGTCGATCGCAGGCGGCGCTTCGTCGGTGACGGCCGTGCTCTCGGGCGGGGGCTCTTCACGGGGGACGGGCATCGCCGAGACGCTGGTGCAGCCAGCGACCAACAACAGCAATGCCCGCACGGGGGGATGGTCGCTGCCAGCGGGGGATTTGGCCCAGGAACTGGCGGATGGGCAACCGCGCGCTCACGCGCGCGGCCCCGTTGCCCTTGGCGGCCCCGTTGCCCTTGGCGGCCCGTGGCCCTTAGCGGCGGCGGCGGGAGGCGATTGCGAGGGCGAGGCCTGCGAGGGCGGTGAGGGCGAGGTTTCCATCTCGCGTCGGGCCCGGCGTGGTGCACGCGCAGCCGCCGCCCTCGAGGACGCCGTCTGCTTCGAGCGCGCCGTCGGCTCCGCCGTCGACGCCGCCGTCGTTATCGAGGCCGCTGTCGGTGTTCGCGCCGGTGTCGTCGCCGCTGCTCCCGGTATCGGTGGTCGCGCCGGTGTCGTCGCCGCTGCCGTCGGTCACCGAGCCGTCGCCGCTGCCGTCGGTCACCGCGCCGTCACCGCTGCCGTCGGTCACTGCGCCGTCACCGGTATCGGTGGTCGCGCCCGTGTCGGTCACCGTGCCGTCGGTCACCGTGCCGTCGGTCACCGTGCCGTCGGTCACCGTGCCGTCGGTCACCGTGCCGTCGGTCACCGCGCCGTCGGTCACCGTGCCGTCGCCGGTCGCGCCGTCGGTCACCGTGCCGTCGCCGGTCGCGCCATCGCCGACGGCGGTGTCGCTCGCGCCGCTATCGCCGACC
>JALHOE010000282.1 GCA_022843175.1 Deltaproteobacteria bacterium | reverse complement strand
GATCGTCCGCGGCCGCGCGCCCGCAGCCGGTCCGGACGTCGCGTCGACCGTCGCTCGCGCGCTCGGCAACAAGAGCCGAGAGGCCGCGCGGGCCGTCGACCGCGCGCTGATCCTCTGCGCCGATCACGAGCTCAATCCCTCCACGTTCGCCGCGCGTGTCGCCGCTTCCGCTGGCGCGGACGTCTACGCGTGCGTCTCGGCGGCGCTCGCGCCCCTCTCCGGCCCGCGCCACGGCGGGATCTGCGATCGAATCGAGGCCATGCTGGTGGAGCTCGGCACCGGCAACGTCGCGCGCGCCGTCCACGAGCGCGCCCGCCGCGGCGAGGAGATCCCGGGCTTCGGTCACCGCCTCTACCCGGCTGGCGATCCGCGCACGTCGCCCCTGCTCGACGCGGCCCACGCGATCGCGCCGCGCGATCCGACGGTCCGCACCGTCCTCGCGCTGACGCGAGCGATGGAGGACAAGCCGACCGTCGACCTCGCGCTGGTGGCGCTCGCCGCTGCGCTCGGGCTGCCGCGCGGCTCGGCGGTCTCGCTCTTCGCCATCGGCCGCACCGCGGGCTGGGTCGCGCATGCCCGCGAGCAGCGCGCGGCCGACTACGTGCTCCGCCCGCGCGCCCGCTACATCGGCCCGTAGTCTACCGCTCGCCCCAGCAGGTGACCTCGCCGTCCACTCGGACCGCGCAGGTGCGGTTGGCGCCCGACGCGATCGTGCGAACGTCGTCGATGCCGCTCGGGATGGTCACCGGACGGACGATGTGCGGCTTACCGGGGCTGACCTGACCGACGTCGTTGTAGCCCCAGCAGCGCGGCGCGGTGCGCCCCTCGATGAGCACGCAGGTGTGGTCGGAGGCCGCGACGAGCGACTGCACTCGACGGAGGTCGGGGATGTCGGTCGGCTCGGTGCGATGGCGACCGGGCGTGTTCGTGGCCTCGCCGAGCTGGCCAACGAGGTCTGCGCCCCAGCACTGCACGATGCCCGCCTCGAGGAGCGCGCAGGTGTGGTGGGTGCCGGCCGCGATCTGCTTCACGCGGATGACGTGCGCCGCGACCGGCGTCTCGCGCAGGATCTCGGTCCCGTCGCCGAGCTGACCGAAGTAGTTGGCGCCCCAGCAGCTCACGGTGCCGCTCTCGAGGAGCGCGCAGCCGTGGAACGAGCCGAGCGCGATGCTCTTCACGCCCGCGAGGTCGAGCTTCCGCGGCGACAGCACGTCGCGCGGCGCCTCGATCATGCGGTGCGGATCGTATTCGCTGGTGCCCCAGCAGAGCGCTTCGCCTCCGCTCGTCCACGCGCAGGTGCGGTGAAAGCCCGCGCTGACGCCGACGACGTCGGTGAGGCCGTCGATGTCGACCGGCTGCGCGCGGGACACACTCGTGTCGTCGCCGAGCTGACCGTGCTCGTTGTTGCCGAAGCACGCGACGCGGCCGCCTTGGCGGACGGCGCAGGTGTGGTCGTGACCGACGCTGATCGCGATCGCGTCCTCGATCCCCGCGTTGCGGCCGTCGCACTCGACGTGGCCGCTCGTGGACATCGTGCACGTGGAGGCGTCGCCGATGGCGATCGCCGCGATGTCGCGGCCTTCCCTCTGGGCGCTTCGATCCTCCTCGGTGGCAGCACCACCGCAGGCGATTAGGGAAAACGAAACCAACACGGCGGCAGCCGAGACGCGGAACATGGGGAGCCTCCCTCGGGCTCGAAGCCCGGAGATGACGTGACTGCCGTGCTCCTAGAGCAAGCGGCGATCCACGCACCTCGGCCCCAAAGTGCCACCGCCGGCACCGCCGCTCTCCGCTCGCAGCGAGCTAGAAGGCTCAGGAACGGGGACGATCGCTCGACCCAGCCACGCGAATCCGACGATCGGTGAGCCGCGCCATGCCGAGCGGCGTACGCCACCGGAGGAACGATGCCCAGAAACCCTCGGGCACCCCGGGCGCAAAGCCCTCGTCGCTCGCACGGTCGAGCTCGCGGGCCCAGCGGGCGAGCGAGTCGACGTCGTCGATGTCGTCGTACTCGACGACGTGGCCGGTGCGGATCGTGTGACCGATGATGATGTAGCGCTCGGCTTCGGCCAGCGCGTCGTCGTGGCCGCGGAGGAGCAGCTCGCCGACGTCGCGCACCACATAGCGGCTCGCCACGCTGTCGGTGTTCGCGTCGATCACGACCACGCACGGCAGGCGCGCGAAGTCGCTGGCCAGGCGCACCCAGCGAGCGCGCATGACCTCGCCGGTGTCCCGATGGGAAATCGGCTGCGGAATGGTTTCGTGGTTCATCGTCTTCAACCGCCCCCCGACGCCGAGACCCGCTCGGCGTGCCCTTGAGCGCGCACAGTGAAAGACGAACTCGCCTCCCGAAGCAACGGTCGATCACCCAACGGGATAAAATAGGTGCGAGCCGGTGGGGTCGCGGTAACTGCGCGCCTACCCGGCTCGCTTCGCAAGATCCGCAAGCAGCCTGTCCGCGCTCGAGAGCTCGAGCCGCCCGACACAGACCTTACGGCCCTTCGTGGGAACGATGACCAGGCGACATTCGCCGCGGATTCCGGGCAAGAGCGAGGTGAGCACCAGATCGAGCGCAATGCCGGCGATGAGCGCGAGCAGCCCGTACCCGAGCAACCGCGGGCTCGCCGCCTGGACGCCCCACGAGAGGAACGAGACGCCCGCGTAGGTGCCGACGAGGAGCGCGAGCAGCCCGACATAGAGCGGGAGCGAGGGAAAACGAACGTCGCGCGCGACCGACGAGAGGCCGTCGTTCGGATACACCGCGTGAATGTCGCGCAGCTCGCGACCGAGGAGCGCCACCTTGGCCCGCACCTCGACGCCGCTCGGCAAGAGCTCGACGCGTGCGTCGCGCTTGAGCCCGAGGATGTGATCGCCGATGAGGATCGCGAGCCCTCGCAGCAGGAGCAGGCCGGAGAGCGCGAGCACGATCGTCCAGAACCACGAGCGCGGGACCGGTGAGAGCTTGCCGTGAAGCGCCGAGGCCGAGGGCCCCGTTTGCACGACGGTGGCCGGCGCGTCGGCGGCGCGGGCGGTGATGAGCCGCGCGGCCACGGGATCGGACAGGTCGGCCGCGAGTCGCGACACGATTTGGGCGATCTCGTTGTCGACGCCCTGGCCGTCGACCGCGTCGGCGAGCGCGGCGGTGGCCACGATCAGCTCGGCGCGATGGGCCTCGGGGACCTTGCCGAGATCGATCTGACGCGCGAGCTCGGCGACGGCGCGATGGAGCGGCCGCAGCACATCGGCCGCGACCCCGTCCGGCAGGGCTGCGAGCGGGTCGAAGCCCGCGTGCGCGCCGAGCCACGCCAGCCGCTCGGCCCATTTGCGCGCGACGCCCGCGTCGGCCTCGATCGCGCGAACCACCCCGGCCGCCACGAACGACGCGACGATCGCCCGCTCGGCCGAGTCCTCGGCGCCGCGCTCGAGGATGCTCAGGACGTTGCCGTAGTCGGTCTGCGCGTCGGCCCGCTCGAGCCCGACCTTTTGGGCGCTCTCGTCGATCTCGGCAGCCGTCGCGTGGCGCGCCCGGGTATCGGCCAGCTTGGACGCGATCGCCGCCGACACCTCGGCCACCTTGGCCGCGTGCGCGTGGGAACGCGCGGCAGCGACCGCTTGGGCGAGCTGGTTCGGCCGGGACACCGCGGCATTGTTAGAGAAACGCGGCAGAGAAGTCCAACCCTCAGCGAAACCGGCGGTCACGACGGATCCGACGCTCGGCGCGCCGATGCTCTTCCGCCAAAGCGGCCCCCGCACGGCGGAACGCAACCCCGGGGAGCCGGGGGCGCCCCCTCCCCTCCTCCCGGGAGCCCGCGCGCCGCGGGCGAGGACGGCTACGACAGCGAGAGCATGCGCTCGATGGGCTTGCGCGCCTGCTCCATCAGGTCGGGCTCCATCTCCAGACGCGGCTTGAGGTCACGCAGGCAGAGGTAGAGCTTCTCGAGGGTGTTCCGCTTCATGTGCGGGCAGATGTTGCACTTGCAGTTCTCGTCCTCGCCGGGTGCGTCGACGAAGGTGACGTCGGGGCGGGCCTTCTGCATCTGGTGGAGGATGCCGGGCTCGGTCGCGACGATCAGCGTCTTGGCCTTGCTGCCCTTGGCGTAGTTGAGGAGCGCGGTGGTGCTGCCGATGAAGTCCGCGTGGCGGAGGACGTGCTCCTCGCACTCGGGGTGGGCGATGATCTCGACCGGGCCGTGGGCGGCGTGGTGCTCCTTGAGCTGCACGATCCGCTTCTCGTCGAACAGCTCGTGGACCACGCACGCGCCCTGCCACAAATCCATGTGGCGGCCGGTCTTCTTCACCAGGAACGCGCCGAGGTTGCGGTCGGGGGCGAAGAGGATCGGGCGGTCTGCGGGGAAGCTGCGGACGATCTTCTCGGCGTTCGACGAGGTGACGATCACGTCCGACAGCGCCTTCACGTCGGCGGAGCAGTTGATGTAGCTGATGACCGCGTGGTCGGGGTGGAGGCGCTTCCACGCGGCGAGGTCGCGGGGGCTGCAGCCGTCGGCGAGCGAGCAGCCCGCGTCCATGTCGGGCACGACCACGATGCGGTCGGGGTTGAGGATCTTCGCCGTCTCGGCCATGAAGTGCACGCCGCAGAAGACGATGACGTCGGCCTTGGTGGCCTTGGCGGCCTGCGCGAGCTGGAGCGAGTCGCCGAGGAAGTCGGCGAGCTCCTGGATCTCGCTGTCCTGGTAGTAGTGCGCGAGGATGACCGCGTTGCGCTCCTTCTTGAGGCGCAGGATCTCCTTGTCGAGGTCGAGGCGCGGGTCGACGGTGTTGAGCCGCGAGCCGAGGTCGCGGCGCTGCTCGACGAAGTACGGGTCGTCCTTGAGCAGCGGCAGAGATACGGCGACGTGACCAGCCATGGCGAGATCCTAGGGCCGGGTGCGGGCGAGTGCGAGCCCTCGCGCGCGACGACGCACGGACCGGCCGCTACGATACTCGGCCGATGCGTCACCACGGGATTCACGTCCTGACTGTCTCCGGCGACGACCGCGAGATGGGCTACCAGCACGGCGTTGCGCTGAGAGACGCGATCCCGCGCGGGCCGCTCCCGGCGTTCGCGCGGTACGTGGAGCGGATGCTCAAGGGCACGCTCGGCGGCGTCGGCGGACCGCTCGCCAAGGGGCTCGGCCGCGCGCTCGGCGAGACCGTCGGACGTTCGATCGCGAAGAACCTCCCGGAGAACGTCCGCGCCGCGCTCGACGGCCTCGCCGAGGGCGCGCAGATCCCGCGCGGCGAGCTGATGCGCGCGGTGACGATGCCCGAGACGTACCTGTGGCTCGCCTCGCAAGTGGTCGAGCGAAAGCCGATCGCGCCGCGCCTGGACGTGCCGTTGTTCGGGTGCACGAGCGCGGTCGCGTGGGGCAACGCGACCGCACACGGGCGGCTGCTGCACGGGCGCAACTTCGACTACCAGGGTGTGGGCAGCTGGGACCGCGAGCAAGCGGTCGTCTTCCACCGGCCAGCCGACGGCCAGCGCTACGTCGCGATCACCGCGGCGGGCATTCTGTTCGGCGGCATCACCGCGATGAACGAGTCGGGGCTGTCGCTGGTGGTGCACCAGCACCTCCACTCCAGGGACTTCGCGCTCGGCGGCCTGCCGGTCGGGATCGTCGGCGATCGCGTGATGCGGCACGCGCGGACGCTCGAGGACGCGCGTCGCATCCTCGACGACCACGTGCCGAACGGAGGCTGGACGTACGTCGTGAGCTCGGCGCGCGAGAGCGCCGTCCTCTGCTACGAGGTCACCGCGAAGAAGCGCGCCGTCGTCG
Source organism: Deltaproteobacteria bacterium (assembly GCA_022843175.1). Taxonomy (GTDB): domain Bacteria; phylum Myxococcota_A; class Polyangia; order Polyangiales; family JADJMO01; genus JALHOE01. The sequence goes on along the minus strand of JALHOE010000282.1, from coordinate 4,697 downwards.
CCACGCCGGGCGACACCTTCGGGTACTCCAACGTGTTCCTCGCGCGGGAGATGGAGGGCCGCGAGGCGCACACCTATCCGACGCACTGGCGCAACGTCACCGGTCGGTATCACCTCGCGTCGAAGCGCCTCCGCGAGCTGCACGGCACGCTCGACGTCGAGTCGATCGCGGGCATCCTCGGCGACACCGGGAGCTGCGCGTTCCACGACTCGATCGTGTGCCTGCAGACGGTCGCCTCGGTGGTGTTCGACGCGGGCAAGGGCATGGTGTGGGTCGCGACGGGCCGCGCGCCGGTGTCGCTCAACCCCTACGTCGCGTTCGATCTCCACCGCGAGGCGCCGCACGACGCCACGATTCATCCGGCGCGCGCGCTCCCGCCCGCGGCGCGCGCCGCGTGGGACGCCTATCGCGACGCCTACGAGGCCGGCTTCACCCGCGACGATCTCGTGGAGGCGCGGCGCAACATCGAGGTCGCGCGCCGCGCAGAGCCGGGGCAGGCGATCTTCCACTTCGTCGCGGGCCTCTTGTCGCTGCGCGACGGAGATCCGGCCAACGCCGAGCGCGCCTTCGATCGCGCGATCGAGTGCGGCCACGCGTCGCCCGAACGGGTCGCCGGCTTCCACCTGTGGCGCGCCCGCGCCCGCGATCTCCGCGGCGCGGTGTCGCACGAGGACTACGCGCGCGCGGCCGCCGGCGATCCGGCCGTGCGCGACGCCGCCCGCAAGCGCCCCTACCGGGGCTCTCGGGTGCCGATCGAGTGGACGTTCGGCGACGTGGTCGCGCCGTAGGCGGGTGCCTACGACAGGCGCGCGATCGCCGCGGCGATCTCGTCGGCCGCTTCTTCGTCGCCCTCGTTCGGGCGCTTTTGCGCTTCTTGGAGCGCCGCGAGCGCGCCCTTCTTGTCGCCGCGCTTCTCGAGCACCTCGGCGAGGCGCTGGAGACCGTCGGAGATCGAGGGGAACTTCGCGGCCAGCTCGCGCGCCTTCTCCTCGGCCTCGTCGAGCTTCTTCTTCTTGAGGAGCTTGCCGATCTCCTCGTTGGCCTCGTCGACCGCGTCGTAGTCCACCTCATCCGTGGCGAAGGGGTGCGGCGCCGCGCCCTCTTCGACCTCGGGCTCGGCGTTGGCCCGCGCCACCTCGCGCGACTTCAGGGCCGCATTTCGGGCCTTTCGGGCTTGCTGCGCTGCGGCGCGCTTCTTCTTTTGCTTCTCGGAGCCCCGCCTCTGACCCGGATTTGCCGGCATGGGGCGACGGTATCACTTGACCGGCCGAGTACGCGCTAGAAAGCTCCCGCCCCGATATGAAGCTGACGCTCGAGGCGGGGGCCGCGAAGTCCGCAGTGGATGTTCTTGTCGTGGGCGTCTTCGCGCCACGGGCCAAGGTCGAGAAGGCCAAGCCCAAGGCGAAGAAGACAGCCGCGCCGAAGGAGCCCGGTGCCCCGTGGGGGAACCATCCGCTGCTGTCGTCTCTCGATGAGGAGCTGGGCGGGGCGCTCAGCGCGCAGGCCCGCCGAGACGAGTTCACCGGCAAGGCCAACAGCACGCTCACGCTCAACACCCTCGGCCGCACCACCCGCGCCCGCACCCTGGTGCTCGTCGGCCTGGGCGACGGTCGCAAGGTCAAGGCGCCGGCGCTCCGCAGCCTCGCGGCGCGCGGCGCGCGGGTCGCCAACGCCGAACGCGCGAAGTCGCTCGCGATCGTCGCGCCCGACAACGACGCGCTCACGATCCGCTCCATCGCCGAGGGCGCGGTGCTCGGCACCTATCGCTTCACCAAGTACCTGAGCGGCGACCGCATCCCCAAGGCGGCCGTCGAGACGATCGCGATCCACATCGAGCGCCTCAACGCCGAGGCCCGCGAGGCCCTGCGCGTCGGCGAGGCGATCGGCCGCGCGGTCAACCTCACCCGCGACCTCGTCACCGAGCCGCCCAACGTGCTCGACGCCGTGGAGCTCGCCAACCGCGCGGTCGCGGTGGCCAAGGACGGCGGCCTGAAGATTCAGGTCTTCGACAAGGCCGAGATCCGCAAGCGGAAGATGACGCTGCTCCTCGCGGTCAACCAGGGCTCCACCAACGAGCCGCGGTTCGTCCACATGAGCTACGTGCCGCGCGGCGGCGCGAGCGCGAAGGCCGGCGCGAAGGCCGGCGCGAAGAAGGGCGCCACCAAGCGCATCGTCTTCGTCGGCAAGGGCCTCACGTTCGACAGCGGCGGTCTGTGCATCAAGCCGGCCGACGGCATGCTCGACATGAAGATCGACATGTCCGGCGCGGCCAACGTCGTCGGCCTCATGGCGGCGGTCGCGGCGCTCAAGCCGAACATCGAGATCCACGGCATCTTCGCCGCCACCGACAACATGCCCGACGGCAACGCGTATCGCCCCGGCGACGTGTGGCCCTCGATGGACGGCAAGTCGGTCGAGATCATCAACACCGACGCCGAGGGTCGCCTCGTCCTCGCCGACGCGCTCACCTACGCGCGCTCGCTCGAGCCCGATCTCATCGTCGACAACGCCACGCTCACCGGCGCGTGCATGGTCGCTCTCGGCAACACCTGCAGCGGCTTCTACACCAACCGCGACAACCTCGCCGACGACTTCGCCGCCGCCTGCACCGAGGCCGGCGAGCTGATGTGGCGCATGCCGCTCCTCGAGGATCTGCGCGACCAGCTCAAGAGCGAGATCGCCGATCTCAAGCACATGGGCTCGCGATACGGCGGGTCGATCACCGCGGCGCTCTTCCTCCGCGAGTTCGTCGGCGACGTGCCGTGGATCCACTGCGACATCGCCGGTCCGGTCGTCTCCGACAAGCCCAACGGTTGGTATCCCAAGGGCGCCACCGGCCACGGCGTGCTGTCGTTCCTCCGCTTGATCGAGCGCTGGGCGTCGAAGCGCTGAGCAAACCGCCACCACGCCGGGGGCACGCGGCTCGCACGCTGGCGAGGGAATGGTCGAGCCCGATCTCGTCGACGACCCGTCCCGCAGCGCAGCCCGAGAGCCGATCGCGGCCGCCGTGACCGCCGAGCGGCGCAAGCGCTGGGCGCGCCACGCCACGTTCGCCGCCGCTTCGCTCGGCGCGGTGGGCTCCTTCCTCGCGATCGAGCGGACGATCCCTCGGAGCAACGGCAACGCGTTCGACCGCGCGGTGTTGCACGCGATCGGGCGACGACGGAGCCCGCTCCGCACCGCGATCGTTCGCGGAGTGACCTCCCTCGGCGGCGTGCCGGGCGTGGTCTCGGTCTCGCTGTTCGCCATCTGGAGGCTGCGGCGCGCGCCACGCGCGGCCGTGCAGGTCGCGCTCGGGGCGCTCGGCGGGATTTTCGCAGAGCTCGGCATCAAGCGCCTGTTCCGGCGCACGCGCCCGTCGATGTTCGAGCACCTCGAGCAGGTCTCGAGCTCGTCGTTCCCCTCCGGGCACTCGATGGCGTCGTCCTCGCTCTACCTCACGCTCGCCCTCGTCGGTTCGCGCGGCCACCGGCTACGGAGCCACCGCGGCGCGATCATCGGCGCCGCGACGACGCTCGCGGGCATGATCGGCGCGACGCGGGTCTACCTCGGCGTGCACTGGCCGACCGATGTCCTTGGCGGCCTCGCGCTCGGCACCGCGTGGGCCTGCGCGGCCGAGGCGGGCTTCGACTGGGCGGGCGCGCGGGCAGTGGCCGCCGCCCCCGCGACGACCTAGCTTCAGCGGAGATGATCCAACGTCCGGCCAGCCTCGAGACCGCGAAAGCCTCCGCCGTTGCGTACCTCGACGACCGCGCGTGCATCGCGCTCACGGGAGAAGACCGCGTCCGCTGGCTCAACGGCGTACTCACCAACGACGTCGCGGCGCTCGCCAACGGCAAGGGCCCGCGCGCGCAATACGCGTGCGCCCTCACCGAGAAGGGCAAGATCATCGCGGACGCGATCGTCGTCATGTTCGACGACGCGCTGCACGTGTGGGTCCCCGCGCGCACGGCGCCGGGGCTGCTCTCGCACTGGGAGCGCTACGTGATCATGGACGACGTCGAGATCGCGCTCGACACCGATCGCCGCCTGCTCATGGTGCAGGGCGGCAGCGCGGCGAAGGTCGTCGACGGCGCGATGCTCGCCGCGCGCGCCGCCAGCTACGACGACCTGCTCGGCGGTGTGCTGCTCGACGTCGCGAGCGGCGAGGCCGAGGAGGTCCTCCGCCGCCTCGTCTCCGCGGGCGCGATCGCGATCGAGCCGGGCGACGTGCACACGCTGCGGGTTGAGGCCGGGCGCGCCACGTTCGGCTTCGACTTCGACGAGAAGAGCCTCGTGCAGGAGGCCGGCCTCGAGGGCCGCGCGGTCAGCTTCTCCAAGGGCTGCTACCACGGGCAAGAGGTGGTCTGCATGCTCGAGAACCGCGGCCACGTGAACAAGCGCTTGGTGCAGCTGCAGGTCTCCGCGGGCGCGCCGGTGCAGGTCGGCGCCGAGGTCACCACCGACGCGCCGGTCGGCAAGGTCACGAGCGTGGTCCCCCGCGACGACGGCAGCGCTATCGCGCTCGCGCTCATCAAGCTCGCCCACGCCAAGCCCGACGCGGTGGTGAGGGTCGGCGACCGCGAAGCCCGCGTCCAAGCCCTCACGACGTAAAGACAGGCGCGCGCGTCAGCGAGCGCCTCACCCCAACACGCGCACGTTTGGACCGGTCAGGCGCTCGCTTACGCGCGCGCCTATCCGGGGCGCGCCCAGAGCCG
>JALHOE010000281.1 GCA_022843175.1 Deltaproteobacteria bacterium | reverse complement strand
CCGCCGCCAGCGATGGCGTCCACCACGAGCGCGCCGCCGAAGCTCGTGGCGCCGAAGCCGAGCCCGTCGCCGGCGGCGCTCGCGGCCCCCGCTCACTCACAGGTCGTGGCACCGGTCGTGGCGCCCGTCGCTGCTCCGTCGAAGCCCCCGGCCGATCCCTTCGAGGAGCGAAAGTGAAGCGCGCCGTACTCACGCTCGCATTGCTCCTCGCGACGCCCACGGTGTACGCCGACGCGAACGATCCCGCGGCGGCGCAGGCGCTCTTCGACGAGGGCCGCAAGCTCGTGCTCGAGGGCAACTGCGAGGCGGCGATCCCCAAGTTCACCGCGAGTCACAAGCTCGACCCGTCGCCCGGCCCGCTCCTCAACCTCGCCGATTGCCTGGCGAAGACGGGGCGCACGGCGAGCGCGTGGGCGCGCTTTCGCGAGGCGGCGAGCATGCTGAAGGCGGCCGGACAGAACGATCGCGCGGCGTTCGCCCGTCAACGCGCCGACGAGCTCGAGCCCTCGCTCGCGCGACTCACGGTGCGCTCGAGCGAGCCCAACGTCGAGGTGCTCCGCGACGGCGCGGTGCTCGACGGCGCGGTGCTCGGCGTCGCGGTGCCCGTCGATCCCGGCGCGCACGAGATCGAGGCGCGCGCGCCCGGTAAGCTCCCGTATCGCAAGCGGGTCGAGGTCGCCGCGTCCGCTTCGGTGAGCGTCGAGATCCCCAAGCTCGCCGACGCGCCGATCGCGCCGGCTCCCGTCGCAGACACGTCCTCGAGCCGCCGCACGGTCGCCATCCTCGTCGGGAGCGCCGGCGTCGTGGGCCTCGGCTTCGGCGCGGCGTTCGGCCTCGGCGCGGCGTCGCAGTGGAGCGACGCGAAGAAGTCGTGCGAGGGAACGGTGTGCGATCGCGCCGGCTTCGACGCAGCCAACGCCGCGCAGACGTCCGCGGTTCGCTCGAACATCGCCTTCGCGCTCGGCGGCGTCGCGCTCGCCGCGGGCGTCGTGCTCTGGATCACCGCGCCCTCGGCGCCCAGGGTCGGCGTCGCGCCCGGCGTCGGAACGCTCTCCGTGGTCGGCCGCTTCTGAGATTCAGCCCACGCGGTCGGGGAACTCCTCCCACTCCTCTTCGCTCCACCACTCGCGCTCCACGCCGTCGCAGCGCACGCCGAAGCTCGGGCAGATCGCGCAGCCCTCGCCGCGCACGAGGTCGCGGTCGACCAGCGGGGGGTAACGCAGCAGCAGGTTCGCGGCGTCGTCGCCCGCGCGCTTCTCGTCGTCGGTCGGTGCGCGGCTCGGGAGCTCGCGCACACCCACCCGCGCGAGGCGCGCCTCGCACTCGGGGAAGAACACCGAGTTCTCCGCGTCGATGTGCAGCCACAGCGCGCGCGAGTACGCGATCGCGAGCGGCTCGGCCCGGGCCGGCGCGTCGGCGAGCACGGCCGCGAGCTCGCCGAGCGCCGCCCGCATGCGCTCGTGATCGCTCGCGAGCGCAGCGACCGGCCCCGTCGCGATGGGGAGGTTGGCCTCGCGGGCGAGCGCGGGGAACAGCACGTGCTCCTCGCGCGCGTGGTGGAACGCGTCGGCGTAGAGGCGAAAGAATGTGATGAAGCGGGCCGCGTCGGCGCGCTCTCCCTCGCCCCGCGCGCGACGGGCGACGTAGGTGCGCAGCGCACCGAGCATGGCGTCGATGCGGTCGTGTTCGGCGCGGAGCTCGGCGATGAGGCGCATCGCCGCACAGTATGACTCGGGTGCGCGACCTCGCGCCTGACATCGCTCAGTGTGCGTCTAACTAAGAATGCCCCCGGGCTGAAGCGCTTCAGCCCGGGGGCATTCATCGACAGGCCTTCAGTGCGCGAAGAGCGAGCCGCTCGCCCTCGTGGCCGCGAGCTCGCACGTGGCGATGCGGTCCCACGAGACCGTCGACACCGGGATCCACGGCCCCGGCTGCGCGTGCTCGAGCCCGCGGAACGGCGCCGCGCCGGGGAAGCGCCACAGGCAGCCGGCGCTGACCTCGCGCGTCTCGCCGTCGGTCCAGTGCGCGAAGGCGCCGAAGCGGCGGAAGTCTCCGTGCGCCCAGGCGAGGCGCACGTGGATGCCGCTCGGCTCGCCGAACGCGGGGACGATCTCGGTCCTCGCTTCGAGCTCGCCGAGCCGCGCGACGAGGGTCGCCTGCTTGGGCTGGATCGCGACGGCGGCGCCGCGGGTGTCGGGCGTGTTGGGGACGAACAGCCGCGCGCTCGTGGTGGTGGACCAGTCGGCGTCGAGTGTGGCGTCGCCCACGGTGTCGTCTGCGTAGCGGACGAGGGCCTGCAGCGGGATGCGCTCGCCGAGGCGCGGCGCGATCACTTTGTTGATCGAGAGCGAGACCGGCTCGGCGGCGGTGACGATGATCGGCACGTCGAGCGCGTACCCGTCGTGTTTGAGGTGGAGCGTGGTCGTGCCCGCGACGACGCCGACGAGCGTGTCGCCCTCGAGGACGGCGACCTCCGGGTGCTCGACCGTCGCGTTCGCGAGCGGGATCGCAGCGATGCGCTCGCTGCCCTCTTCGAGCACCGCCCGCACCGTACGCCGCTCGCCCGGGCGAAGGCCGTGCGCGCTCGGGATGGCGCGCAGGCTCGGCTGTGCCGCGGGCGCGATCGACGGCGGCACGCCGAGCGTCTGCGCGCAGCCGCACAGGAGCAGCAGGACGAGCGGTCGAGGCATCCCTACACCCTAGGACGCTCGCGGCCGCGAGGACATTCCTTCTACTTCTGCTCGGCGCGCCATGCGCTGGCGGCGGCCTTGATGATCGGCGCGCGCAGGCGGGAGTCCGGGTGGGTGGAGAGGAAGCCGACCATGACGAGGAGCGGCGCGTTGCTCTCGAGCCGTCCGAAGAAGTCGAACAGCCAGAGGCCGCCCTGCTCGCTCCACGCGTACGCGGGCCTTCGCGCCTTGCCGGCGTTGAGCGTGTTGAAGCAGCCCGCGGTGTCGGCGGCGATCTCGGTCGGCTGGTTGAGCCAGGGCACGACCGTCGTCGCGAGCTGCCCGAGCACCGCCGGATTCGGGCCGGGCGTCGCGGCCTGGCCCTGCGCGCAGCCGGTGTGACCGAGGTAGTGATGCGCGAGCTCGTGGCCGAACGCGAACGCGACGACGTCGTCGAAGATCTCGCGAGCGCGCGAGAGGCGCCTCGGATCGTCGGCCTGCGCCGCGGGGATGCTGCCGGCCGGGAGCGCCGGACCGCCCCCGGTCTTCTTCGCGAGACGCGCGGGAACCGCCGCGGTGTACGCGTCGTAGGTCTTGCTGCCGAACAGCTCGTCGGTCGCGCGCGTCTGGGCGACGGCGTCGACCGCGAGCAGGAACCCCTCGGTCGCTGCGAGGTAGGGCGCGCCCTTCTGGCAACCGGCGAACGCGTTGACCTCGTTCGGGTCCGTGTCGAACACCAGCGGGATGGTCTTCACCTTCGCGGACTGCGCGGGCGTGAGCTGCGCGACGAGCTCGGCGAGGACCGCGCGCACCTCCGCGCGACGAGCCTCGGCGCCGACCAGCGGGGAGAGCAGCGGGCGGGGCGCTTCGGCAGTCGCGGTGGGCGCGGGCGGCGTCGTCGTCGTCGGGCTGGGGCTCGGCGTTGAAGTGGGCGCGGCGGTCGTCGTCGTCGTCGGTGCGGGCGAGGGCGTGGCGGCCATCGGCACGGGCTTCGTGCGCGGGGTGCAGGCGAGGAGCGAGAGGGCGAGCGCCGCGGAGCGGATCATGCGCGCACGTTACCACCGCGACGAGCTCGCATGGCCGCAGCGCCGCGAGCTCGAGTCAGTCCTTCGAGAGCAGCGGGCTGCGCAGGAGCGCGAAGACCTGACCGGCGGTGAGCTTGGTGCCGTTCTCCATCAGGCGAGCGCGATGAGAGCGAGTCGCATCCGTGGACGTTGGCGCGGCGTCCGAGCCCGGTCAACAACGCAGAGCGCGCAGGAATAACCTTCGACACTGCCGCCGCAGTCCTCGACATCCGCCGTGGATTGGGTTCTCGTGGAGCGCGACGGTCCATGTCGGGAGCGCTCTGGTACTGCCCAACCTGTCAGACCGAGGGCAGCGATCTCAACATCACGTTTTGTATCAACGACGGCGCCCGCGTCGTTCCGATCGCGGAGCGCGGAGCGGAGTGGGTCGGCAAGACGCTCGCCGAACGTTATCGCGTGCTCCGCTTCGTCGCCGCCGGGGGCACCGCCGAGGTCTACGAGGCCGAACGCATCGGCACCGGCAAGCGCGTCGCGCTGAAGCTCCTGCACGCCACGATGGCGGCGAACCTGAGCGCGATGTTTCTCCGCGAGGCGCAGCTCGTGTCGCTCATCGCCCACCCCAACGTGGTGGCGATCGACGACTTCGGGACGCTGCCGAGCGGCATCAACTACATGGTCATGGAGCTGCTCGCGGGCCGCTCGCTCGACGTGCACCTGCAGAATGGGCCGCTCCCGGTGCCCCTCGCCCTGAAGTACGCGATGCAGGCGTGCGAGGGGCTCGCGGCGGCGCACGCGCGCGACGTGCTCCACTGCGACATCAAGCCGGCCAACTTCTTCCTCCATCAACCCGCGAACGGCGAGCCGGTGATCAAGATCCTCGACCTCGGGATCGGCCGCATGCTCGCGAAGTCGGGGAACGATCACGACGGCGTCATATCGGGTAGCCCCGCGTACATGTCCCCGGAGCAGGCGCGGGGGCATGAGCTCACGGACTCCGCGGACATCTACTCGATGGGCATGACGGTCTGGGAGATGCTCCTCGGCGTCGTGCCCTTCCAGCACGACTCGTACGAGGAGGTGCTGCGCATGCAGATCGACGCGCAGCCGCGGTGGCCCGACGAGCTCGGGGCCCGGTGCGGCGTCCCCGCGGAGGCGGCGCCGGTCCTGCTGAAGGCGATCGCGAAGGACCCCGCGGCTCGGCACGGCTCGATGCTCGACTTGCAGAGGGACCTCGCGTCGATCGTGCGTCTCGTGCGCGGTCGTGCGGCTCAGAGCTCGTTGCCGCCCGCCGCCTCTCGCCGTCCGATGTCGGCCCCGCAGCCGCAGGCGGCCCCTCCCATCACGCAAACGCGAGCGTCCCCGCCCATCGCCCGGGCGCCGATATCTGTCGTCGCGCCGACGCCGGCGCCGAGCACCGCGCGGACGGTGCGCCTCGCCGACGCGAGCGGCGGCGACGATCAAGCGGTCGAGGTCGCGAGCGACGTGTTCTGGGTGGGGCGCCGACGCGACCAGCTGCTCGAGTGCAACGCCTACCTCCTCGTGTTTCGCCGCGGCACCAAGCAGACCGCGGTGCTGATCGATCCCGGGCCGCCCGAAGACCTCGAGATCGTCTCGCGCAAGGTCGAGGCGGTGATCGGCTCGCTCGACCGCGTCGACTACGTCTTCCTCAACCACCACGATCCCGACGTCGCGGGGAACGCGGCGGCGATCCAGCAGCGGTCGCGGAGCAGCCAGCTCATCTGCTCCGAGGACACGTTCCGCCATGCGCGATATTTCGGCCTCGACCGCAAGCGGTTCATGGCGACCGAGAGCTTTCCCGGCGGCATGTGCACCCTGCCGATCGGCCACACGATCGCGTTCGTACCGGCCCCGTTCTGCCATAACCGCGGCGCGGTCATGCTCTTCGATCCGACCTCGCGCGTACTGTTCTCGGGCGATCTCTTCGGAGGCGCGAGAGCGCCGGTGCTCGTCGCGAGTGAGCTGAGCTGGCCGGGCATCGAGATGTTCCACCAGATCTACATGCCGAGCCGACGCGCGCTCGAGCTCGCAGCCGGTCGCGTGCAGCGCCTCTCCCCATCGCCGCAGCTCATCGCGCCCCAACACGGCGCGATGATCATGGGCAACGACGTCGCGCGCTTCGTCGACCGCGTCGGGCGGCTCGAGGTCGGGCTCGATCTGCCGGAGAACCCGGCGCACCTCGAGCGCTACCTCGCCGCGGCGAACGGAATCGCCACGGCCTACGAGGAGCTCACGGGGGTCGACGGCGCCCGCGACCTCAAGGCCGGATTCGCGGGCGACGGCTCGTTCTCGCGGCTCTTCAGCCTCGACGGACGCCGGTCGATCGTTTCGTTCAAGGTCGCTCCCGTGCTCGCGCTCGAGGCCTTCGCCGACGACGCGGTCGCCCGCGTCCCGGACGCGCAGCGCGCCGAGCTGCGCCGCACGATCGACGGCATTTTGCGCCGCCACCAGCTGGACCTGCGCTCGGCTTCGTGAGGTCGCTTCGCGTCCGTCGCCTCGGGGCTCGGCCCGCGCGGTCATGGCCGATGCGATCGAGGTGAGCGCCGCGTAATGAATCGGCGCTGGCTGCGTCGACTCCTCACCGGTTCTCAACCCCCGAAGGAGCGATCCATGGCTACTCAATACCCGCGGCGATGGGCTGCGCTGGCGCTGCTGTGCGTCGCGCAGTTCCTTGTCATCCTCGACACCTCGATCATCGGCATCGCGCTGCCCGCGATTCAACGCGCCCTCGGCATGTCCGCGACCGGCCTACAGTGGGTCTTCAACGCGTACGTGATCGCGTTCGGTGGCCTCTTGCTCCTCGGCGGTCGCCTCGCGGATCTCGCGGGCCGACGACGCATCTTCACGCTCGGCTTCGTGATCCTCGCCGCGGGCTCGACGCTCGCGGGGTTCTCGTCGAGCGGCGCCACGCTCCTCGCGGGGCGTGCGATCCAAGGCCTCGGCGCGGCGCTGATCGCGCCCTCGGCGCTCTCGCTGGTCATGGAGAGCTTCACCGAGCCGAAGGAGCTCGCGCGCGCGTTCGGCTTCTGGGGCGGCGCGGCCGCGGCGGGCGGTACGGCCGGGGTCTTCTTCGGCGGCGTGATCACGCAGTGGCTCAGCTGGCGCTGGACCTTCCTCGTCAACGTGCCCGCGACGCTGCTCGTGCTCCTCGCGGCGCCGCGCGTGCTCCCGACGAACAAGCCGGCGAAGGGCGCGGTCGACGTCGCCGGAGCGGCGGTCGTCACCGCGGCTCTGGTCGCGATCGTCTACGGCATCGTCACCTCGGTGTGGTCGATCGCCGCGGGCGGTCTCGCGTTGGTCGGCGTGTTCGCGGGCATGCAGAGCAGCCGCCGCGATCCGCTGGTGCCGCTCTCGATCTTCCGCGCTCCGAACCTCGCGGCGGGCAACGTCGTGATGGCGCTGCTCGGCGCGGCGTGGATCCCGATGTGGTTCTTCTTGAACCTCTATCTGCAGGAGCGCCTCGCGTTCACCGCCTTCGAGAGCGGCCTCGCCCTCGCTCCGATGACGACGCTGATCATGGTGTTGATGATGACCGTTACGCCGAAGCTCGTCGCGAAGTTCGGCTTCAAGGCGAACCTCGTGGTGGGGCTCCTCGCGCTCGGGATCGCGACGCTGCTCCTCGCCGCGGCGCCCGCCGAGGGGAAGTTCCTCACCGACATCCTGCCGGCGACGCTGCTCGCCGCGATCGGCATGTCGCTCGCGTACATCCCGGCGACGATCGCCGCGATGTCGGGCGCGAAGCCGGAGCAGACCGGCCTCGCCTCGGGGCTGGTGAGCACCACCTATCAGGTCGGCTCCGCGGTCGGCCTCGCGGTCACCTCGGCGCTCGCAGCGAACGGCGCGGGGTACCGGGCAGCGTTCGTCGGCGCGGCCGTGATCGTGGGCCTCGGCGCGGCGGTCGCCACCGCGAAGGTGCGCGGCGCAGCCGCGGCGACCGACTCGCCGACTGTGCCGGTGAGCTGAGCCGCTGTTACGGTCTCCGGCATGGCGCCGGTGCCAGAGCCGTGAGGTCACGAGACGTCGTCGCGTTCGCGCTCGCGAGCATGCCCTTCGCGTGCTCGCGGCGCGAGCTGGAGACGAGGGTCGCACCCGACCCGGTGGCCGCAGCCGTCGTCGACACGGGCGTGGTCGTGGAAGCGGCGCCCGACGCTGCGCCGTCGTATCCAGTCAGCGAGGAGCTCGCGTCGACGCTCGTCGCGCGCAGTCGCCACGCGAGCGCGAAGCCCCCGCCCAATCGGGTGCCGCGGACGCTCCTCTATCGCCGACCGCCGCCCGGATGCGGGCCGACGGACGCGGCCTGCGGCTGGACGTTCGGCTACGGGACCGAGCCGATCCTCCCGAACGCGATGCCGCACTATATTCACTCCGAGAAGGGCAGCTGCTTCGTCCACGCGTTCACGGGCGACGCGACCTGCACGCCGACCGGCAAGAAGGCGGAGCCCATCGGCAACGCGCTCGCCGCGGCCGACGCGGGCTAGCGCGCGGTCGCGTGCCCGAGGACGATGCTCAGGGAGTAGAGCTCGGCGACTCCACGCTCACGAACTTCTTCTCGTCGAACGGGCGCGCACACACGACCTCGTGGGGCGAGCCCTGCATCAGGCGCTGCTCGTTGGGGAAGTTCCTCTCGAGGATCTTGCGTCCGTCCTCGAGCGTCGCGACGGGCATTCCGACGACCACGAGACCGTTTACCTTCAGCTCGACGAGGGGCAGCTTGTCGTCGAACTGCCATGTGTGCCGCACGTATTCGTCCGCGTGCGCCGTCGCGTCGAGCACCACGAACATGTGCGGGCAGTCCTTCGTCGCCAGCGGCGGCCACGGATACAGCCCGCCGTACGACTCGATGCGGTGAAGGACCTCCGGCGGGCGCACCGTGCGATAGACGTTGTCCGAGGTGATGATCCACGCGTCGTTCTCGCCGAGCTCATCGACCGCGATCACCGCGCCCTTCTCGAACCCCACCACCGGTCGGCTGTCCTTGCCGATGAGCTCGACGACGCCGCTGCCGGTCGTGAAGTACTTCCCGCCCTTCTCGGGCGGCGCCCCCTTGATGGACTCGCCGACCGCGAGCGGCTTCTTCGACCACGCCTTGCCGTCGTGCTCGAGGACGAAGCGCTCATTGGGCAACTCGAGCACGAACGTGAGCTTGCCCTTGCTCGCGAGGATCTCCCCGGGGTGGGCGTCTTTCGCGGCGTCGAGCGGCGCGGGCAGCCACGTGAAGGTCGCGCCGTCCGCGACCGTCCACTTCGCGACTCCGTAGCCCTTCTTGTTGCTCTTGAGGTCGAGCGCGCGCATCACGACGTAGGCGGGGCCGTCACGGTCGATCGCGATCGCAAAGTCGTCGGGGAGGTGCTCCTGCGTGTTGTGGGCGTGGAGCCAGGCGATCTTGTCCTTGAGCTTGGAGAAATCGGGCTTCACCGAGCCGGTGGCGATCACGCGCGGCACCACGCGCAGACAGGCGTGGTCCGCGCACGCGGGCTTCGACGCGAGGTCCTTGGGATCCGACGCTGGGGGCATCACGAGGAACGCGGAGCTGCCACCGATATAGGGAAACCGCGCGCCGGATGTGCCGACGGGATCCCACTTCGTGCCGTTGAAGCGCAGCCAGTGCGACTCGGATTCGAGGAACGAGTTGCGTGGCGGCTGATAGCCGTCGCTGAACGTCCCGGTGTACAGGTTGGCGAACAAGTCGTCGGGATAGCGACCCTCGACGGCCCCCGTCGAGCCGCCCGGCGACGGCATCGACCGATCGAGCTTCGCGCCGTCCACGCGCGCGAGCGTGCCGCAGTTGAGGAACGTCGCGCCGTCGACGCGCGCCAGACTGCACGCGCCTCCATACACCGAGGGCGCGGTCGGGTTCAGGTGCACCACGGGATAGAAGGCCCGCCATCGACGCCCTCGGGCGCCCACGTATGCCAGTCGTGCTCGGGCGGCCCGAGATCGCCCGTGGGCGCGGGCGGCTTCGCGGACGGCGCAGCGACGGTTGCGTGGGTGACCGGGGGCGGCGAGCCGCATGCTGTCAGAACGAGCACGACGACCCCCACGACCCGCATCGCGCTACCTCACCTGCCGACGCAGCAGGGCGGCTTGTCCCTGCCGGAGCACCCGCGTCCAGTAGGCATCGCCACCCTTGGGACCGCGCGCGAGCTCGGCGCAGATGGCCGTCACGAACGCGTCGTCGTGGTCGAGCATGGGCGACGACGATTCGGGCGCCGCAATGCGGACCTCGCCGAACGGTCCGGTGGCCGAGACCGTGCTCGCTCCGTCGTGGAGAACGAGGACCGCGGTGTCCCCTAGGGCGGCGCGCAGCGTGGGCAGGTCCATGTTGATGCCGAAGAGATCCGCCGCGCTGCACCACACGACATCGGCCTCGCGCAGGAGCATGCGCACCGTCCGCGCGTCGTGTCCCTGCCAGAGGTGCCAATCGGCGTTGACGTCGACGAGCACCAGAGCGCCCGCGCGCCGTGCCGCCCGCGCAGCCCTGCACAGGGCCGCGCTGTGCGCGACGAACGGCGACACCCCCGACAGCAGCAGCACCTGGGCCGACCACGTCGACGGGACCTCGACCGGCCGAACCACGTCGCCGATGGAGAGGTCCTGGCGCGCGCCGCCCTTCACGAACACGAGGCCGCGCGAGGGCGCGGCGAGCTCGACCGCACCGACGTCGACGCCGCGCGCGGTGAGCCCGGCGAGGAGCGGGCGGCCGCGCGTGTCGTCGGGGAGCACGCTCGCGAGCGCGACACGGAGCCCGTCGACGGCGAGCGCCGCCGCGACGCTCAC